>JBDRFY010000073.1:0-33744 GCA_043818275.1 bacterium
AGCCTGATACATCCATCCTCCGAGCTTCATCCAGTTCGTTACCTCTCTGAATGTCGAATTCTGTTCTTGACGGTTGGCTAGACCTTGTCAAGATCGGATTTGCACCGATTTATTAACATGCGCTTCGCTTGGCACACTCATTTTCAACTCCTTTTAATTTAACCAAATCAAAATCAAATTTTATCGGTTGACCAAATTTAACAATATTTAAATTTTTACCTTTTAAAAATTGCTCATTTTCAGACCACCATTTTTTTAAACGTTTTATAGGATCATCAAAATGATCAAAGGCTATTCTGAACGTTCCCCAGTGCATTGGAATAAAACTGTGGGCATTCAAATCTAAAAACGCCTGTCCGGCCTGCTCGGAACTTACATGCGAGTGAATCACCATTTCTTCAGGTTCATTTGGACCAATTGGCATTAACACCACATCTATTTTTTTAAATTTTTCGCCGATTCTTTTAAAATGATTATCATAAGCGCTATCACCCGCAAAATAAATTTTATAACCATTAAATTCTATCATCCAGCTACCCCACAAGGATGTGTTCATATCGAAAAGACCTCTTGTAGACCAATGAAATGCTGGTAAAAAATGAAAAGATATTTCATCTGAATTAAAATCATTTAAAAAGAAAGTCTTCTTGTTATCCCATTTAAATTCCATAACTTTTTCTATTTTTAATTTATTAAACCATCGCTTATTTCCCTGAGGAATAAGAAAAACTGGATCATATTTTTTAGTCACATATCTTACAGCGTTTATCTCAAGATGGTCTCTGTGATTATGAGAAATTAAAACATAGTCAATTTTAGGTAAATCATTCAAACTAATTCCTGGTGGAAAATTTCTATTAAAACCAAGACCCAGATTCCCAAAAACAGGATCAGTTAAAATATTTACATTACCTATCTGAATCAAAAAAGTTGCCTGACCAACCCATGTGATAATTGGCTCAAAACTTTTTTCTATTGGTTTTTTATTGCAAATCCATTCATCTTTTATGGCGGGAGTAAAAACAAATTTTCTGTTATCCTTTACAAACCGGCTACGCATTATCGCCAAAAAAGATTGTCCGATACTTTTAAAATATTTTTTAAAATATGTTTTTCTGCTTTCATTAGAATGATTAAAATAATAACCATCTTTAAAAAAATATCTTTGCATAAAATTCCCTATATTATAACTCCACAACCTAAACAAATTTCATCATCATAAAAAACAGCAAATTGCCCTGGAGCTATTCCCTGATCTCTTTTATCGATCCTTACAATTCCTAAATTTTCATTTTCAAAATTCAATTCACAATTATAAAATTGCTCTCCATGCCTTACTTTTACTTGTAAATTGTTCTTATCAGGCTTTTGACCTGAAATCCAGTTAAAATTTGAAACATTAAAAGTATCCCGCGCTTTATCTGATGAAAAATAATTTTTGGAAATATAAACAATATTTTTGGCCGTATCTTTGTCTACTACATACCAGGGACCGCCCGAAAGACCAATTCCTTTTCGTTGCCCAATCGTGTAATACCAAAAGCCTTCATGTTCACCAATAATTTTTCTTGTTTCAAATTCAATCAAATTACCTTTTTTAATACCCAAATGATGTTTCAAAAATTCGTCATATTTAATTTTTCCCAAAAAACAAATTCCCTGACTGTCTTTTCTTTGTTTTGTTGCTAAATCAAATTTTTCAGCCAAAACTCTCACCTCAGATTTTAAAAGATTTCCAATTGGAAACATAGCCCGCGCAAGCTGTTTCTGATTTAGAAGCGATAAAAAATAAGTCTGATCTTTAACTTTATCTTTTGCTTTTTTTAATAAAAATTTTCCATTAATTTTCTTTTCCCCTGAGGGGAACCCGCCGAAGCCTTGTGCGAAGGCTGGGCTAACTTGAGCGTAATGACCTGTTGCAACATGCTCAAAACTCGGATCAATTTTATCGAAAAAAGCTCCAAACTTAATTTGTTGATTACAAAATAAATCAGGACTTGGAGTGCGACCATTTTTTACTTCATTAATTGCATAAGAAACAACAGATGACCAATATTCTTTTTGCAAAGAAAGAACCTGAAATGGAACATTTAATTGCTCACAAACTTTTTCAACATATTCCAAATCTTGTCTCCAGGGACATTCACCCAAATGAGACAATTCTTCTTCTAACCAAATCTTTAAATAAAAGGCGGTAATATTATGTCCCTGATCTTTTAATAATTTTAAAGAAACAGAGCTATCAACCCCACCAGAAAATAATACGGCTATTTTCATAAACTCATTTCTTATATAAACAAACAATTAATTAAAATGAAAATATAACATAATAGAGCTAAAATATGAAAAGGGCCCATCATAAATAGGCCCTTTATAAGGATTTAAATCAATAAAGCGGCAATAGCGGCATTTAATAAATTAACCAAAGTCCCGCCAAGAAGCGCCTTTAATCCCAATCTGGTCAATAATGGCCTTTGTTCAGGGCAAAGAGCTCCAACCCCGCCAATTAATATTCCAATAACTGAAAAGTTAGACATTCCACAAAGAGCATATGTCATAATAACTTGAGTTCTTTGTGAAATATTTTCTGCTAGAAAATTAATGTAAGCAATAAACTCATTCAAAACTATTTTTTGCCCTAACAAAGTTCCAGCTACTGCGCTATCAGTTTTCGACACTCCAATCAAATATGTAATTGGAGAAAAAACTTTCGCAAAAACCATATCAAGGGTATAAGGATTCGTGAATAACCCAAATGAAGTAGCCTTTACTAGTAAAAAATCAACCATAGCAATTAGGCTTATAAAAGAAATAAGCATCGCGCCAATATTTAGCGCCAAACTTAAACCATCAGTTGTTCCAACGGAAATAGCATCCAAAATATTTGCAGTTGTTCTTGTGCCATCCATTTTCATTCCGGTTGATGTTTGGGGTATACCTGTTTCCGGAACCAAAATTTTAGCTATCAAAATTGAACCCGGAATTGAGATTACACTTGCAGCTAATAAATGAATCTCAGGTATTCCAATTGCGCCATAAATAGCAATCAAAGAAGCGTTAAGAGTAGACATTCCTGCAACCATAACTAAAAATATTTCAGATTCGGTCATACCTTTTAAATAATTTTTTACAAGAAGAGGCGCTTCTGTTGGCCCGAGCATGCTATTTCCAACAGCGCATAAAGTTTCAGCGCCAGAAGTTTTTAATAATGGACGAATAAGAAAAGAAATAATTTTCACAAAAAATTGTATAACTTTTAAATGATGCAGCAATGACATTAACGCGCCAAAAAATACTATTGCCGCTACAACTTTAACCGCAAAAATATATCCCCATGGTCCAGCTTCATTTACCAGGCCGCCAAAAACAAATTCCAACCCTTTATTTGCAAATGAATAAACTTTTACAAAACCTTTAGCCAAATATTTAAATGTCGAATACCCAATGTTTGTTTTTAAAATAAAAACTGCAAATAAAAATTGAATAATTAACGCGTTAATCATTGATTTGTAATTAATACGCTTTTTGTTATTCGAAAAAATAAAAGCTATAAGAAAAATAAAAAGAATAGAAAGAATTGTAAGATAATGATCATCCTGAACCAAATATGATTTTATCCAATTAAACATAACAAATTACTCCTCAAAAAAAATAAGTGTTACAACAACTACGCTGTAACACTTTAATAAAAATTTTAGATATTGAAAAATTTATGAAAAATAAAATTAATTTTCCAGCAAACTTTTTTGATGCCACAAAAATATATTCCTATACAAAAAAACACAAAAAAAAGATATTAAAATGGCACGTGAAAGATTAAAACAATTAATATAAAATTAATAAATTCTAGCAAAAAAAATTACCGATATAAAAAAGGAAAAAAAGGAGAGAAAGGATAATAAAAATGAAACGTAAAAATTTTAAAAAATACATTGAAAAACGATTAACCAAAAGTGAAATTACAAAAATTGAACGTCAGGCAAAACTAGAAAAAAACGCTTTAAAAAATTTACAACAAGATATAACAAGCTTGTTAAGCAACTATATGAAAAAAGAAAAAATTGGATTTAATGAATTAGTTCGTCGTTTAAATGTAAGTCCTTCACACATCGCAAAAATTCAAAGAGGTGAAGCCAATTTAACATTATCAAGTTTAGCGCGTATTTCCTCTGTTCTTAATTTTTCTCCAAATTTAACGTTCTCAGACAAATAATAATTTTATTAATTTTCCAGCAAACTTTTTTGATGTCTTTGCGCGACATCCCATTCAATTAATGGATCAATTAAATCATCGAGATTACCTTGTAAAACTATATCCAATTTTTTCAAAGTTAAATTAATTCTGTGATCAGTTATGCGATTTTGAGGAAAATTATAAGTCCTGACTTTTTCCGCGCGCTGCCCCATGCCAACTTGTTCTTTTCTTGAAGCCCCCATTTCTGCTTCTTTTCTTTCTTGCTCAGCTTCCAACAAACGCGCGCGCAAAACTTTCATCGCCTTGGCTTTATTTTTTATTTGCGAACGTTCGTCCTGACACGAAACAACAACTCCTGTTGGAATATGTGTAATTCTTACCGCTGAATCAGTTGTATTAACATGTTGTCCGCCAGCGCCACTTGCTCTAAAAACATCAATTCGTAAATCTTGAGGATTTATATCAAAATCAACTTCATCAACTTCAGGCAGCACTGCGACTGTTACTGTAGATGTATGAATTCTTCCGGAAGCTTCTGTTTTTGGAACCCGCTGCACCCTGTGAACACCAGATTCAAATTTTAAATGTTTATAAACATTTTTACCTTTAATGTGCAAAATTATTTCTTTAAAACCACCAACTTCTGTTGAATGAGAATCTACAACAGAAACTTCCCAACCTTTGCTTAAAGCATAATTGGTATACATCTTTAACAAATCACCCGCAAATAAAGATGCTTCTTGTCCACCGGCTCCGGCGCGAATTTCCAAAAAAGCTGCTCTTTCATCCTTTTCATCCGCAGGATATAAAAGCTCTTCCAATTCCTGATTTAATTTTTTTAATTTCTTTTGATCAGTTTCAATTTCTTCCTCAAAAAGAACTTTCATTTCATCATCGGCTTGCATTAACTGCTTTTTATTATCAGTTATGTTTTTTTCTAATTCGATAATACGCTCATAAACATCCAGTAATTCTGAAAATTGCGTAAATCTTCTTTGTAATTCTTTTCGTTCTTTTTTATCTAAGGAAGAATCTGAAAGCTTTTGTGATAACACTTCGTATTCTTTTTTAACCAATTCCCAATCAATCATTGAAAAACCTCTAAAAAGCTAGAAAAGAGGCGCGCATTTAATTATTGCGCGCCTCTTTAAAACTAAATCAAAATAGTTACTTGCCTTTTTTCTTGGCTGCCTTTTTATTTTTTGCATAACGTTGCTCAAACTTATCTATTCTTCCTGCTATATCAATAAATTTTTGTTGTCCAGTAAAGAATGGATGACAAGCTGAACAAATATCAACGTGCACTTCTTTAGAAGTTGACATTGCTTCAAAAGAATTTCCGCACGCGCATCTAAGAGCAACTTCAAAATTTTCTGGATGAATATCTTTTTTCATAAGAAAGCACCTTTACTTCATATCTTTTTTGTGTTGTTGATATTTATCTTTTAATTCCTTAATTATTTCAACAGGAATAGGATCAACACCACGATGTTTGCCTAGATAATAAGACGCAAAATCAGACCATAAAATCATATTAAACAACTGACTTTCCCAAGTATCTCCTAAAAGTGGTGGTTTGTAAAGCTCGATCCCTCTTTCTTCCAAAATTTGACACATTGAATCAATCGCAATGTCCATGGAAGAAATTACAAAATCTGAATAAAATAAAACCACCAATGTTTTTTTCTTACAATCTGAAAACCCAACCAATAAATTATGCGCTAATTCTGGAAAAACCGAATAAACAGCAGCTACCTTACTATTCTCATTAAATTGAGTTGCTGCCCTATATGCGAAAGCCGCACTACCATTACTTACTCCCCAAACATGAAAAAATTCTTTATCACCAACACAGTTAATAAATTCTTTAAAATAAGTCTCATCTTCAAGTTTGGGTAAAAACATATCTGTATTTTTCAGCATTGTTTCAACTATTGCTTTCCCCTCAGGCAAAATCTCCATCAATTCAAACAAGGTCAATAAAAAACCCAGACAATTTCCCAGAGAAAAACGAGGTTGAATAACCTCAGGCAACAAAACAAAAGGAATGTTTTCTTTTTCAGCAATTTCTGCCGCTTTACCTCCATGAGTCAACACTACAGTTGGTATAAATTTTTTAGATAAAACATCCAACGCTTCTATTGTTTCCCATGTATTACCAGAATATGTTACAACAATTGCTAATGTATCTGCATCTATAAAATTAGGAACAATTGGACCATCAATAACAAAACTTGGAATATTTGTTTTTTGATCTAAAAAAAATTTTACAATCTTGCCCGAAATGCCTGAACCCCCCATACCAAAAAATGCAATTTTTTTAACATGCTTTGGTAACCGTACGGCATTATTAAAATGAAAATTATGCGCAAGGTCAGAACCATCTTTTATTTTTTGTGGCCATTTTTTTAATTCGTTAAGCATTGAAAGGACTCCTCTTGTTTTTCAAAATCACTTTAACGCAACAATAGTTGCCTGCCTATAATCAGTCTTATTGTCCCTGCGATAAGAATGAAAATTTTGAGAACAAATTGTGCAAACATTATATTCCATGCGTATATTTTGTAGCAAAACTCCACGATTTAACAACAACCTTTTATTTAATTCAACTAGATTAAAAAATAAACCATGTTTCTTAATTAATAAATCAGCCCCAAAACTATAATGTTCCAGATTTTTTTCAAACCCCTGATCAACCTGGTAACAACATGCATCTGCGCAAGCTCCAAAATGAATAATTAAATTTTCAGCCTCAATATTAAAAACATCCTTCATATTATCAATAACTTTATCAATAATATCAGCCACACTTCCCCGCCAACCAGCATGTATAATAGCAACAACAAATTTTACCGGGTCATATAAAATAACCGGCAAACAATCAGCGGTAAGAACTCCAATCCCAATGTTGCGTAAATTTGTAATTAAATAGTCACCATTAATTTTGAATAAATTATTTTTTTTTAATTGATCTGGATCTGAAATAATCAAACCCTGATTGCTGTGAATTTGATTTAGAAAAAATAGACTTTGTAATTTAAGTTGTTCTTTTAATTGAGAAAGATATCTTTTAGTTAACTGATAATCAGATTTTACACAACGATCCTTTTTATCCCCAAAATAAATCTGATATGAAGAATCGTTGTGTAAAATCATAAATTAAACTTCTGATTGTTTCTGACCTTCAGCTCCAGATTCTTTTCTTAAAAAAGTTGGTGTATCCATATCCGTCATATCATAATCCTGAAGCTGTTCATTTGATAAACTTTCTGCTTTTAATTCTTTAGCAACGTTTTCCTGAGGTTGTAAATTGTGTTCTTCTACTTTATCACTTTTTTCTTCTGCTTCAAGAGGAGCTTTTATCTCAACCTGACTTGAAGCAAAATCCTTAATTTCTGCCACATTACTTTCCAAACCGGTCGCAATAACAGTAACTTTAATTTCGTCACCCATTTTCTCATCAATTACAGAACCTAAAATTATGTTTGCGTCTTCACTAACCAGATCATAAATAACTTGTGCCGCTTCATGAATTTCATGCAAACCTAAATCTTTGTTACCTGTAATGTTAAGAAGAACTCCCTTTGCGCCATTAATTTTAATATTTTCAAGCAATGGTGAATTTATTGCTTTCATCGCTGCCTGTTTTGCTCTATCTTCACCGGAAGAAATTCCGCTTCCCATTAATGCCATACCCATATCTTTCATGATTGTATAAACATCCGCAAAATCAACATTGATGTGTCCGGGATAAGAAATAATATCTGAAATTCCTTTAATTGCCTGCCTTAAAATATCATTTGATTTTGCAAACGCATCAAGCATAGAAATTTTAGGATCAACAATTTCAAGTAATCTTTGATTTGGAACAATTATTAATGTATCAACAAATTCTCTTAATCGTTCAATGGACTCATCTGCGTTTTTTAATCTTTTTTTACCTTCAAATAAAAAGGGTTTAGAAACTATAGCAATTGATAATACACCCTTTTCTTTTGCAGCTTTGGCAATAACAGGAAGAGCCCCTGAACCGGTTCCGCCACCAAGCCCAGCTGTTAAAAATAAAATATCCGCTTCAGAAATGTGTTCCATTATTGAAGATAAATCTTCTTCAGCCGCGCGCTTGCCAACATCCGGATCAGAACCGGCACCAAGACCTTTAGTAATTTTTGCGCCTAATTGAACTTTGTGTTCAGCGCAAGACATTTGTAATGCCTGGCTATCAGTATTTGCAACAACAAATTCTACACTTTCCAGATCGCTAGAGTTAATCATACTGTTAACAGCATTGCCTCCTGCCCCACCAACCCCTAAAACCTTCAACTTTGCGCCGGATTTAAATTTATTTTCTTCAGTATTTAATTCTATCATTCCTATCCCCTTTTTAATTTTCCAGGTTAAAAAATTTTAATTTCAGTCACATCCCCTTGCCCCCAAAAAATCAAAAGAAGTCTCCAACCCAGGATCTCATTCTTTTAAATACATTTTTAACTAATGAAACATCAGAACCATATTCGAATTCCACATTCTTTTTTCTTATCGAATAAAGTAATAAACCATAACCGGTGGAATAAATTGGGCTTTTCAATAAATCCGGAATATTAGAAGTTGTTTCTTTTGATTCAAAAGATTCTGGCTGACCTATCCGAACCTGCATTTTAAATTTTTTCAACGCAATTTCTTTCATACCAGCCAACAACGAGCCACCTCCAGTCAAAACAATTCCAGATGGCATAAAAGATTTTAATTTAAACTTTAAAATTTCATCAAAAAGCAATTCGTAAATTTCTTCAGCCCTGGGATTTAAAATTTCATACAAAGAATAAGTTTCAATCTTTTTCTTTCCTCCTTCATATTCCAAATTAATTTCAACTTTATCCTTATCAAGATCCAGATAATTTTCTTCATTTACAAAACCATATAAACGTTTTAATTCTTCAGCCTTTTTAATAGGAATACCAAGGCCAATTGCTAGATCATTTGTAAAATGATTTCCGGCAAAAGGCAAAACTTTTGTATGAATTATTCTGCTGTCTTTATAAACTGCAAAATCTGATGTTCCTCCACCAATATCCAAAATTCCAACGCCCAACTCTTTTTCTGATGAAGAAAGAACCGCTTCTGCTGATGCCAATTGTTCCAAAACTAAATCCTGAACCCTAATCCCTGCAAGTTCACAAGCTCTGATAATATTTTGAGCTGAAGATATCGCACCTGTAATTACATGAACCTGGGCCTCAAGTCTTACACCATACATTCCCAAAGAATCCAAAACAAATTCCTGACCGTCAACTCTAAAATACTGTGGCAAAACATGCAAAACTTCCTGATCCTGAGAAATCGCAACCGCTTTTGCAGATTCTATTACCCTGTCAATATCATCTTGTGTAATTTCCTGACCACGAATAGCAACAACTCCGGTTGAATTAAATGATTTTATATGCCCACCGGAAATTCCGATTATTGCACTTTCAATTTTTATACCAGCTATTTTTTCCGCTTCAACTACAGCCTTTTTAATTGATGTAACTGTTTTTGCAATATTGACAACAACTCCTTTTTTCAAGCCCTCTGATGGATGTTGTCCAACACCAAGAATTTCTATGTTTCCCTTGTAGTCAAGACTGGCAATCAAAACACAAATCTTGGTCGTTCCAATATCAATTGCCACCAAATTTTTATTTAAAAACTTACCAGCCATTGTCCCCTCCCCCTTTTATATGCTTTAATGCGTTTCTTCTTAAAGTGCGTACATAAATTTTGTCCCCAAATCTCAGATCAAACGCAAAGACATTTTTCTTGTTTTTTCTTTGATTTAAAATCCATTCCTGCATCAAATCATTATAAATTGAGTTAACAAAAATAAATTTTTCGGCATTTGAAAAATTATCTTCATCAACATTAACTAGATATTCAAAAGAATAATCTTTAGGAATTAAACTAATTTTTGATTTATCAAAATAAAACACATCAAATTTATCCCAACAATTACAAGTTGATGAATCATTAAGAAATTGATAAACATTTAAATCCAATTTTTCTCCTAAAAATTTATTTGCAACATTAATTTTTGTAATATTATCAAAACTAAAATTATCAAAATGAACTTTATCAAATAAACGTTTTTTATTTCCCAGGATAAATTTATCGTTTATTAAATATTTTGGTTTTATACCATAAATTTTTATTTGGGCATAATCAGGGTTTGAAAAATCCCACTCAACTTTTTTTACTAATTTATGATCCTTTTTTAATCTGTGATAAAAATTTGCGTAATCAAAACTTTCAAAAGCCTTTGATTCGATATTTTCCTGCACAAATTTTTCCAGCCCTTTTTTCTCGCCTTCAGAATAAATTTCATCAACAGACCATGTTATTGTTTTTGGAGTAACGATTTTTGTGAAAATATTTTTGGTAAAAACATTTTTTAGCCAGGCAAATAAAAAATATACAAGCAAAAAGATTGCTATCAATATAGGTAAAGCTACAAGCAAAAATTTTATTTTATTCTTTCTGTTAAACTTCATCACTTTCCCTTTTTTGCCAGACACTAAATTAATAAACAATATAATTGTAAAAAAATTTAAGTTACTTCTGCAACATATCGATTTTTTAGGCTAAAAGAAACCATCTTCAAATTAAATTTGCAAAAAATTTTGAATTTGCCATATATGAAAAAAGATTAAAAAATTTTCCTGAAAAGTCCGGTAACTATTCCTTTAGGAGTAGCAACCTGTCCCATAATTTTTTTAACAATTAAAGCCTTAACAACCGGATAATAAATCCAGCCAATCAAAGCTAATATCACAATAACTATTCCTAAAATTATAAATACTTTTATTACAGCCTTATTTTCCAGCTTCATATTTTAAACTCCATGATTTACTAAAGTTACTATCTATATATTTAGCCCCTTTGGGGCTAAAGTTAATAGCCTCGGGTTTTAACCCGTGGTTATAAATTAACCCAAAATAATTCGTGCCATTTTATGGTACGAAAGAATTTTTTCCAATTTCTACCACCGCCATAAATGGGGTGGCTATATATTCTTTAATTAAAACCACGGGTTAAAACCCGAGGCTAATAACTATAACCCTTAACAGGGTTTATTTATAAATTTCAAAAGTTACTTAATTTTTTGTGAAACGACAAATAAAAGAATTCCTGCCGCCACGGAAGCATTATAAGAAATATCTGCCGCTTTTTGAGGCAATGTTATAAGCTGACCATCTTTTTTAATGCTGCCTGTTATTCCTGTAGATTCATTTCCAATAACAAGGCAAACAGGTTTTTTATAATTAATCTTTGTCGCGTCATTTTTGCTGTCAATTACTGAAAGATACAAATTATATCCAACCCGTTTTAATTCATTTACCGCGACATTAATTGTCGGCGCGACATAAATATCCAAATGTTCCGCATAACCCGCGGATGCTTTAAAAACTGCCGGGGTCAACATTGTTCCGCCTTTCTGGCACAAAACAATACCATCAATTCCTGTGCAATAAGCGGAACGCAAAATTGCGCCCAAATTTCCAACATCCTGAATAGAATCAAGAAGCAAAATAAACGGTTTTTTGTTTGGATCAAAAACTTTATTTTGATATTGAAAAGGAGTGGTTAGGGCAACAACACCCATATGCTCAGGACTACCCGCAATTCCGGCCAGCTTATCACGGGACACATACTGAATATTCGCAATGCTTTTAGGTAAAAAAGGCTTAATTTTATTCCATGATTTTGGCAACGGTTTTGTTGTATAAAGAGATAATAATTTTCTTTTTTTTGATTTAAGTAATTCAATTATCGGGTGAACGCCATAAATAACTTCCCGTCTTATATTTTTTTTATTTTTACTCATATTAACCACAATAATTTAAATTTTTTAATTTTAATTCACAGCCTTATCATGAAAGTTTATAATAAAAAAGCTTTCAGGCAAAAAAGGGCTAAATTCTTATATAAATCCCTATTTATTTAAGGAAACAAATGTACATATTAGAAGGAAATATAGGTGCCGGTAAATCAACTTTTTTGGAACTTTTGAACAAAAACATTCCTGAAATAAAAACTTACCAGGAACCCAAGGATAATTGGACAAAACAGGTTTACGGACAATCATTACTTGCCAATTTTTATAAAGAACCAAAACGATGGGCCTATACCATGGAAACTTTAACTATGATGTCCAGAGCAAAATTGTATATGAAAGATCAGTTAATTCCGGATCAAAGATTTGTTTTGGAACGCTCTGTTTATTCCGGACACTATTGTTTTGCTTTAAATGGTTATCAACATGGATTTTTTACCCAAATTGAATGGGATATTTATACTAAATGGGTAGATTTTTTAATTAATCAAAACTGCAAACCGCCGCACGGATTTATTTACTTAAAAGCAAACCCCGATGTCTGTTTTAAACGAATTCAAAAAAGAAACAGAATAAGTGAAAAGGACGTTTCTTTATCCTATATAAAACAAATTGATGAACACCATGACAATTTTTTAATTAAAAGGGATGGGGTTTTTGAAAGTTTAAAAAACGTACCGGTTTTAATACTTGATTGTAATGAAGATTTTGTTGAAAATGAGCAAATTTTAAACACACATCTTTATAAAGTTAAAAATTTCATTGAACAAACAATAGGCCTGATTCAGGAACCAAAGACAACCTCTTTGATGAAAGAAACTCAAATTTAGCTTTTTTTGCATAAAACATGAATTTACTCTTTGACTTACTAAATTGTTTTATTTAGACTTTCTTCATGTATTTTAAATGAAATTTTTAAAAATGAAGGGCGAATAGCTCAGCTGGTTAGAGCACCTGCCTTACAAGCAGGGGGTCACAGGTTCGAATCCTGTTTCGCCCACCAGCCTCTGCTTGCTTCGCAAGCTACGGCTGGGCAGGCCAGCTTTTTAAATTGAATTGATATTAATAGAACCATATTGCGAAGACTGTCCGGCGTAGTAAAACTTACATTAAAACTTAGTAGTTCGAAGACGGACTGGCACGGCCAGTTTATCCGGCGAAACCTTAGCAAAGTCGGACCTGTCCCGACGAAGTACCGCTCCTTGCGGCACGAAGTCGGATTGAAATTTTTTCTCTATTTGATAAATTTTCAATATCATTGAAATAAATTGTTCCCCGATAGCTCAGTTGGTAGAGCAAACGACTGTTAATCGTTGGGTCGCAGGTTCGAGTCCTGCTCGGGGAGCCAGCTTTCGCTCTAACGAGCTTCAGCTGGGCAGGCCAGCCAATTAATAAAATTAATATTAATCGAAAAGTTAAGCGAAAGATGCCTTTCACTCCATAACTCATTAAAGCAAAGGCGGAAACAAATGGCCTATGAATTTGCCTGCCACGCCGAAGCCTTGGCGCAGGCGGGAACGTTATCTTAAAACGTCATCCGGTCGTGCGTTTTCTATAAAACGTTTGTAAAACACCTTTGTTTTTTACAAATTTTGGGGAAAAAATGAAAAAATTTATTCTTTTTTTATTTATGTTCTTTGGGTCTATTTTCGCAAATAAAAATATTTTTGATCACCCAAAAATTCAACAACCAAATCTTCCTTTAATACATGAAACTGGAAATTTTAAATTGTATTGTATTGCTGAAGATAAGCAGATTAGCTTAAAGGTTTTAGATGTTGCTGAAAAAAATTTCGAACAATGTTCTATCAATTTTAATCATAAATATAGTAATAAAATAAACTTATATATTTTTCATTGCTTACAAGATTTGCACGATGCCGTTGGAATGCCAGACGCAAAAGATCGTGTAGTAAACATATACGAACCAGAAACACATTCTTTTTTTACAGTCAATCCAGAGAATCATGGGTCATACTGTTCGGCTGAAGAGATTATTCAATTAAATATACATGGTTTAACTAATTTATTTATTAAAGATAAATATACAAAAGAAATTCCTTTTTGGTTTACTCATGGTCTTGGTCTTTGGAAAGCTAAATATATAGATAAAAATATTTTAGATGATCTAACTCTAAATCATGAGCTTGTCCCATCGTTACAACAATTGGAAAACTTTGATTTTTCTACAGATATCCATCGAGCAAGTTCATATTTAATCGTTGAATTTATTAATCAAAAATGGGGATGGGAAAAAATATTAGATATTTTAGAAGACTATTCTTCTTTTGAAAAAATATTGGATGTTACCGAAAAAACCTTTAGAGACAAATTAATTAACTATTTAGATAATACTATATCGCCAAAGGAATAGTGGGTAAAATAATCCAGGAAGCCATCCGTCTTTCGACGCAATTATTCTTAATTCAAAAAGACTTTCATCATCTTAAAAAATTTATTTAAAAATCTTACTAAAAATACTATTTTCAAAACGTTTTTCATTGATTTTTTAGTCAAAATTCGCTATATTAAAATGCATAGAAAAGCGCTCTAGATCGACAAAAACATACAAATAGCTCGAAAGGCAAAGACCTATGAAATTATTACCCCAACAAATACATTCAATTTCGATAAAAATTAATTCAAAAAAATATATTTTAGCCGATATTTTTGCAACAGAAGATGAACTTTTTTATCATTTTAAAAAGAACAAAAATCAAGAAAAGAAAACTTATAATGTAAATAAAAAAACTGTCATGGGAATCCCAGATCATATTTCATTCCATAAGAATGGCAATACACACGTAACTTATAAAAAAGAAAAACATCCAGACAAAAAATACACTTCTTTGTCAAAGGCTCCTGATTCTAGCTTCTTACCCATAGAATCAAGTACTACAACCCCTTTACTTATTCATTCAATATATGATGCCAATATATTACTTGAAGATGAATCAAATAACAAAGAAAATTGTTTATGGAATCTTGATAAAAATGAAATCGTTAGTATTATTCTTTTTTTAATACCCAAAAACAAAAATCCAGAAGAAATATTAAATCAATATGATCTCATTAAATTAAAAAAAACAAATACAAAAATAATAAATCTTGTAAGCTTTCAGCAATATGATGTCATTGCAATGTTAAGTGAATGGATTCTGAATGCTCCAAAAGAAATTTCTACGGCCATTATAAAGAAAACAACTCCTGTATGTACTTCATTTGCGATTCCTGTTTTAATAAATCAAAAAACAAATTTAAATGTTTTTGATAAATTAATTCACAATTCAAAATATTAAAAAATAAAGAATAAACTAAAACTATTAATTCACTCAAAAGGGACAAAAAAATGAATGTAAAATTTTCTGAATTATCTGAAAATCAAATTACAAAAATAGCATTTGACACCGCACATAAAATATCTAAGCAATATACAACTTCATTAATAAAAATAACCGAAAAAATCAAAAACCCTGAAATAGGTACAGGAACATTTGTACGTATTGGATGTGAATGTGGAATTCTAACTAATCATCATGTTGCTGACATATTTATAGATAAAAAGATGAGATATGTTAATGTACCAAATCCCAAAACTGAAAAAACAGAAATATTACCATTTAAATTAATTATTTCTCTTCCCTATATTTCAAATGAACCTAATGCTTATGATATCGATTTAGCGTTCATTTTATTAAAGAACAACTCAATTGAAACTGTAAATAATATGGGAAAAGAATTCTGGGATTTAAATCAATCATATGAAATCTTAAAAAAAAACAAAAAAATAATCGATGAAGAACATTGCTTTTATTTTATTTATGGTACAGTTACACAAGGAATGAAAACTCGTTTTATAGATAATTTACTAACTTTTATTTTACAAAATGATGGCTCGTACATTGTCGTACCAGATTTGGATAATATTAAATTAGGAAAATGCCACTACGGCAACTTAACATTTAATTGTGATCTTATTTCTTGTCCTAGTGATACAAAAAAAAATTACCTAAATCTTTTGAAGGGATGAGTGGCGGAGCATTATGGCAAGTAATTTTAAAAGAAAATACTTCCATAAAAAACATAAATTTATGTGGAGTTGCAACTGAACAAATCCCTGGTAACGGAAAAATTGAAAAACTTATTTGCCGGGGACCTGTTGCATTATATGAATCGTTTTATCCATTTGCTTTATCAAAACTAAATCAAGAAAAACAATCTAAATGATTTAGAAAAATCATGCTAAAATATATGAATATAACTAGGTAAAATAAATGAACAACGAAATTGATATAAAAAAACTTCATTAATAAATAATGAAACTGATATAGAAACGTCTCAATTTTTAGATAGACCATTTACCAAAATATTTGAAGATCTTGCTGGACTTATAAATCTTTTTAAAACCAGCCAAAATAAGGGCTTAAATAATTCAATTCGTTATACCCTAACAATAATGCTTGAAGGAATTGCAAATAACATTATTGAGTCTACTAAATTAAATGATGAATTAAAACAAGATTTGGATAAATTGTCATTAATAAATAAGTTTGACTTAGCATTATTTCTTAAAACTTCCCAAAAACTAAATAGAGAAGATAATCGAGTAAGGGATATTATTCAGTTAACAGGCAACAGAAATAAAACAACTCACCCCAAGAGCATTAAAACAAATATAGACTCCGCAGAATACCACGAAAAAACAGATAATATTAACTTCAAAACTCAAAAATCATTCCCCATAAAAGAAGATCCTATAACAATTTCAAAAAAAGTTTTTAATTTCTTAGATTATTATCTAATTGATTTGTGTAAATGTGATATAGATTTTTTATCAAGCCTATTGTTAAATTCAGTAAAACTTTCTGACAAAGAATATGGAATTTTACAATTAAAACAATTACCGGAATATAAAAAAGCCATAGAATATGACCTGCAAATAAAAATTAATTTTTTATTTTTTTTAGAAAATAGAAATCTTAAAGTTTTTTATAGAAAAATAAAATAAAATAAAATATACCAGTGATAAATATTCACCACTGGTATATAAAAACTTAATATAAACGTAGATTATAAATTTTATTAATCTTGCTTTTTTAAGTCTTCTAAAAGCCGTAAAGCTGTAGGGGTACCAATGCTTTTCAAATAAGCATATTCTTGCTCACGTATTTCTTTTCCCATAAGACCAGAATTAATAGCAAATATCACTCTAATTCCACATTGTATATAAAGATTATGATATTCATCCTGATTTATATCAGGTGTCATTGGTATAGAAAAAGCTCGAATCGGATTTGAAGATAAATCAAATCTCATATCCGCCTTAGCTTTACCAACTATTATTGTTATTAAAATTAATATAAACAATTTTTTCATTTTATTCCTCTTTAGATTTTTAAAATTGGTTTTCCTGTACTTAAAGTAAATTGATCATGACTTTCTGCATCAACAAGCTTTATTGAAAATTCTGGATCAAATTTTTCTACAGGTACAAATATTAAACCATTAATTGTGCTTAACGGACTTACTATTTGATCACATAATTCTTTCCTAGAAAAATCTTCATCTAATTTTTGATTGGCTTGAGAAGATCCAATGCCATCAACAACTGCAGGAATTGCTAGAGGCAAGAAAAAGAATGCCCCTACACCATAACTAGTAGCTCTGGTAACGGTAGAAGTATGAACTTTTTGCGCTACTTCTGCAGCAGAAACACACTGGATGCTAATATTTGTTTTAGAAAAATTAATATATCTATTTGTATTATTAGAAAATGTAATATGTATTGGTTGATATCCTTTAGCAAGAACATCTCGATCAAGATATCTTTTACAATCAGCCTTGTTTAATGATTTATATGCAAAGGCAATCAATGGTTCTTTTTTATTTGAAACACAAGTTGCAAGCTGATTAATCGGCTGGGCTCCATATTTTGCACAACCAAATAAAAGTATTAAACCTCCTACACACACACATAAAGTAACAACATTCTTTTTTAAAATGTTCATTTAAAATAACCTCCAAAAATAATTAAAAACGATCAAAATCATTTAACCAATCTGCAGGAACACGCCCCATTTCTATTTGTTTCTTTAAAACCCAAAAAGCTGTTATTGTACCTATATTACGTAGATAACTAAAAAAAGCATAAGGATAAGCTGATGACCGCATTCCTCCTATTGAAGCAAATTCTGCTGCTATCTGATTACATCGATCCATTAAATAGTGATATTCTCTTTTATCTACTCCTTGCGAAAGCATTAAATTCTCTTGTTCTATTCTCAAACGTCTTTCTTTTTCTGCTTTTATTGTAGCTTCTTTTGCCTGTTTTTCTCGCTCTATAGCTGCAACTCTTTCTCTTTCTGCTCTTACTAACCTTTCAGCTTCAGCTCTTTCTTTTGCCTGTTTCTTTAATTCTTCTTCCCTTTGTTCTTTCTGTATCGCTTCTTCGAGTTCTCTTTTTCTACGCTCTATTTCTTCTTTATATTCTCGTTCTTTGCGTTCTTGTTCTTTTTTACGTTCTATTTCTTTGCGTTCTTGTTCCCTGCGAACAATAACCCTATTTCTTTTTTCAATTTCTAATTGTTCTGCTTTTTTAATTTCATCATAAAAAAGATCTTTAGCCTGATTAAGAATATTTTCCATTTCCTTTTTATTAATGTAATAACTAGCTCTTATCAAAAAACCGTTTCTATCTATTGATACAACTTTAAAAGAATCAAATTTTTCAAAAAATCTAACAAAATCTTTTACTATGGCAATATCAATTTGTCTGTCAAAATCAACCCTTATATTTCCCACTCTTTCCGGGTATTTCTCCAACATTCCTTTATTGGCATTATTTGTTGAATCATTTTTATGTGACAACTCAGCAGGACTTATACCATGCCAATAAGTTATATTAACTTTAGGTCTAAATCTTCCAATAGTTGTTAAATCTAAATGAGCTAGTAAAACCTTTGGACAAACAATAAATAATATTAAAATAAAGAAACAGTTTTTTTTTATTAATTTAAAAAATTTCACTTTAAGAACCCCCTAAAAAATAATTAATACTTATTATAAACTAGCTCCGTTTTTTAATAAAAAATTTACTATTTCAAGAAAATGATTTCCTCGTTTAGCAGCTTGTGACATTGCTATAGATAGCGGATTATAAAGTCCATTCTTTTTTTCATCGTTATAAATAATATTAATATGACTTTGTTTATTTATATCTGCTCCACATTCTAACAATACCTCTAAGGCGCTTTGTTTATAATTCCATGCAGCAAAATTTAGCGGTGTCCACATTCCCAAATTATCACTGCCGTGTTTTACATTGAAAATAAAATTTGGATCTGCGCCTTTCTCTAAAAAGAACCTAAGAGCTTTTGGCCTATCATAAATAAAGGTATCCCAACCACCGGGCCCAGTAACACCTATTGACCAAACATCATTAACATTATATCCACGATTAATTAATTCATAAATTATCTCTTGCGCTAAAGGTGTAAGAATGTCAGAATTTTTAAAGGATGGATTTATTGCTTCATACATCAAAATTGCATAATGCATTATAGTCATAGGCTTATTACCATAAAATATTTCTTTTATTGCACAAGCCCCATTATTTTTTATTGACCACAAAATTAATCTTAGAGATATTTCACGAGCATCATCTGTATACGTACAAAGCGCATACTCTAAAAGAGACTTTCCAAAATATAAGGAATTGGCTTTGCCGTGTTTTTGTTCAAGTTTAAATGCCGTCTTAATATCTTTTGCGCTTATAGCATATTGAATAAATGATTGATCTGTTTGAGCATTTAATTTAAGTAGTGTTTCAACCGCTTTATTTTTTTTATTAAGCAATGCAAAAACAAAGGGAATCATTCCTGCTTTTTTAGCATTAATGTCAGCCCCCATTTGAAAGGCTTTTTCAATTTCTTCACCCGAGTCATTCAAGATTGCCTTGTTTAATATTTCTTGCGCAGGTTCAACTGTTTTATTATTGTTTGCAGCAATGTTTGAAAATGCTAATAGAATTATAAATACTAAATTTGATATATTCATTTTAATAACCCCCAAAATTATTTAACTTTTCTTTATTTTTCCATCCCTCATAACTTTAATTTCATATCCGCCTACGCCAAGCTTCCCGACTTTGCCATGCTTCGTCGAGGCGAGCGGCGGGACAGGTTCCATTTTAAGCTCAGTATTTTTTACAGTTTCGTTATTTGAACGGTTGTTGGTTCTTTTGTTCTCGGTTTCACCAGAAAGTCTATTTTCAATATCTGTTACTTTTTCAACCAGAATATTAAAACCCTTTTCTAACAAATCTACTTTTTGTTCGAGTGTCGATTTAGCACTTAAACCAGCAACTAAAAACGGTAATAACAAAATAAGCTTTTTCATATTATTCCTCCAAATAGTCATTGACTAACAATCAACAACAAAGCTTAAGATTGATAATTATTTATATTAAATCATTTAAGTCTTGTAAATCTTGCAGAAATTATATCATCAATTTCTTTTTGAAGTTTTTGTTTATAGGCCTCTTGACTCAAATCTTGTCTATTATTAGGTGTTGAATTTGTTTTCCATGCAGATAATATTTTTTGTGCTTCTGGCTCTCCCAAAGCAGCCGCTTTTGTTATGTCGCTTACCATCGCATTTTTGTTTCCTATTCCCATATAAACCAAAGCTCTTTCTGAATAATAAAATCCATTCGAAGGACAAAGATTTATTGCCATTGTATAGTCAGCAAGGGCCTGATCATATCTTTTCAAAGAAAAATTAGCAGTTCCACGTCTATCCCAAAGAAAACAATTTGATGGAGCTATTTCTATTGCAAAAGTAAATATAGCAATAGCCTCTTCATTTTTACCGTTTTTCAGTAATTGCAATCCTTCCTTAATGTATTTTTCTACTTGTATAAGATCATTTAAAAGTTGAAGAGCTACTGGTGTACCTATTTTTTTTAAATATTGAGTAATATATTCATTTGCATATTCATCTGATTGCTGATCAATACTTGTAACACTAAGATGTTCACTTAATTGTGCAATCAAATTATAATATTCAACTCCTCTGTTTTTAGAACAGTCGTTTAACTCTCCCTTAGAAGTAACAGTAGTATCGCATTTTATATAATTCATTAAAGGAACTGCTGTTCCGACAATTAAAATCGCTATAAAGAGTTTTTTCATTTTATTCCTTAATTTAAATTTATCTAAAATTAAACTTTCGGTGTTGCCTCTTTTTGAATATCTGCAATGAGCCTCTTGGAAGTAGGAGTTCCTATTGTTTGCAAATATGAAGACAACATCTGAATTGTCTCTGCGTTAGTAGCTTTAAATATAGAGTATGTAAGACACGCCTGACACATTATGCAACAAAGCTGCATAAGATCATTATATTCGTTTTGATTTATATCGGATGAAAAGGGAACTGAATAAAAACGTCCAGTCTTTTGATCTTGTTGCAGATCAGCCCACAAAGGAGTCGCGAAAAAAACAAGATTTGAAAAAAAAACACACATAATGATGACACGTGTATTCATAGAAATTACCTCCAAAATTAAACCTAAAACTATTCCATTTTATATAACCCTATATTATATTGCCTATTTTTTTCATGTTTCGCAAAAGGGCACAGACTGTAAAACACCTACCACAAGAACTTAATAAATAATTCAACCAGAAAACCATTGGTTTTACACTATTTTAATCGATTTTTAGGACTAAAAAACGGTATGATAAAACATAAGAAAAATACTGTCTGGATCAATGAAATCAACTTGGTGAGATGATGAAGAAAAATACAATTTTAACGTTACGGGATTACCAGCGAGAATCTCATGAGTATGTACAAAAAGAGCTTGAAAATGGCGTTTTTATAAATTAAAGGCCTAAAAAGCTAATAAATAAATAGAGGCACATTTTATTTAGCTTCTTCTGTTTTTATTTTTTGTTTTGAGATTTTGTTTGGCATATTTTTATAGAAAAAATTATGAATTAATTTGGTTAATTAATTAATTTAATCAAAAATTGTGATTAGTTTAAATGAGAGTGGATCCTGAAATAAATTCAGAATGACAAATGGGAGAAAATTATTTTTATAAAGGTTTTATGGTTTTCTTAAAGTCACAACTTAGGTATAATTAATATAAAATTTAGATATCTACAGAAATATTTTTTAAATATTCATAGTCTCTATTATAAAAAGTGGCAAATGATTCAGAAGTAGAACCATCACAAATTGAAGAAATCACAACAGCTCCTTTTTCAACTAATTCTTTTTTTATACTTTCTTCAGATTTTTTTTCGTCTTCAAATACTACGTGATCTAGTATCAACCCTGGAGCAGAAACAATATCTTCAAATCCAATACAGTTTTTGAAAGTCATATATGCAAAACACGTAAGCAAAAATTTAGTATTTTTAAAATTTGAAGACTCTATTATTTTATTGTTTCCTGCAAAGTAACAACCATAAAATTCTGCTTTTTCAAAATTAATTTTATTAAATCCATCACCTGAAGATTTATAAGTATTTATTATTAATTCTTTAAAAATTGAATATTTCATATTAACTTCAATGAAACTTGTCGATAAAAAAGAACATTTATTAAAAAAAACATTCTTCATACACACATTTTCTAATTTGCAATTATAAAAATTATTATAATCAGATATAAACATAGCGTTTTTAAAATCTATGTTTTTTAGTTCAAGGAATTTAAAGTCAACATTAATAAATTTTGTACCTATAAATTTGACATTCTCATATTTCCAAAAATCTTCCTCAGAAACAATGTCAGAATCACCACAAAAGCAAGCTTCATCTATAACAGCATAAGATAAATCAGTATTTTTAAAAATCACCTTATCCAAACATGTAAATCTTCCAAGTCTTGCTCCAACAAGATTTGCGTTTGTAAAATCAACCCCGCTTAAATCCAAATCTGAAAAATCTACACCTGCTAAATTTGCCCCAACTAAATTTTTGTCACCTTTTTTTAATTTTTTATAATCTTCTTTATCAAAGGAAAGATTCAATTTTTTAATAATTTTTAACCGCTCACTCTCTCTAAACTCTTTTATCGCTTCAAATTGAATAATTTTTTTTTCACAAGCCATAGCAAGTTCAACATTATATTTACAAATTTGTCTTAAGTTCAGCCAAAAAACAGGATAATAACTTTGACTTATTCGTTGCAAAAGAACATCTGAAGATACGTCTTTAAAAATAATATCTGAATTACAGAAAAAAATTTTTTTCTTAGAACATTCAAATGCTTCATCATTCTTATTTTTTCTCTTTAAGCCTCTAATCTCTTTAGGCGGAATCGCAATCAAAAACATATTTGCAAAAACAATCAAAAACAAAAAAAATCGCTTTACCATAAAAAACCTTTAAATTACATATTATTTTTAAATTACAAAGTTGGTCGATGTTAGCAAATAATTGGAAAAAGAAAAAGGCCTGAGTTTTTACCCAAGACCTTTATAATTTTTAAAAGATGGAATAATTAATTTTTTTTTCTTGATTAATTTTCATAAACGCAACTTCAAATAAAATAAACCCACTAAAAACATCCTCAACCATACTAAATTCCCGGAATATTCATATATCCCGGGAATTATTTATAATATTTATAAATAAATGATTTACGGGTTATTTTCTAAAGTAACTCTCTAGCCAAGGTTTAAAAACAAGTAGACCTACCAAGTAAGAAATCATAAATGCAATTACTGTAGACCATTCCATCATTTCTTAAACCCTTTTATATAATTTGAAAGAAGTATCTTTAATGTATGCGCGACAAAAGATACAACCAGTAAAATAGATAAGGTAGATATAAACTTAATCATTAAGCTGGTCCAGTCGCAACGCCTCCAAGTATCCCACCAACCATTGCGCCAACCTGAGAAGCGGCTTCTATTTCAGCGCCTAAAGCAGCCTCCATTTGCATGAAAGCTGCAGCGGTCGTCGCAGGATTGGCAGTTGCTATTCCTGCGGCAACGCTTGAAACAACTATAAAGCCATGACCAACACCGTAAACTACTAATTTACCTATCCAACATCCAACAGCAGCCCCACCTGCGCCCCCACCATTTAACAACTGTTTGCAATGAATAATATATTCACCTTGCTCTGTTTTTGATAATTCCAAAAGTGAATATGGGCTAAATAAAACTTTAATTTCCGCGACTTCTTCTTTTGACAAATCTCCAAGCTTTGTAATTGGTATATTTTGCGCGCTTTTTATCTCTGCTAAATCTTCAAGAGATATTTCCCTGACAGATAAAACATATTCTTTGTCATCAATTACAAAACGTTTATTTATTCCTAATAAATAAGAAAGTTGCAAATCAGAAATTTCGCGAACTTCTTTATCAACAAAAGCTCGCTCAACGTTGACTCTCTTTCCACTTTCTTCTTCGACAATAAAATCATTCCCATTATGAAACAACTTCACATTTTTTAAATTTTTTGTTCGTAAATATTTAGATGGAATTTCCATTTCGTTTGAACGTAAACCAAAAGTTAAAAAGAAAGGAACCAGCAGCAAGTATTTTTTTAACATTATTTTCCTTTAATAAAAAACCTAAATATCAACCCGCGTACCCCTTCCCTTTTTCTAGTCCTACCATAGGCATACTCCTTTATGTTCAGTAGCCGAGATAACCCAAATACTTGGTACCATAAGAAAAATTATTCTTATAATTCTTTACACTTAAAAAGTGTTTATAATATTCTCATCAAAAAACAAGCAACAAGATCTCATTTTTATCAGTAAAAATCAATATAAATTTAAAACTGAATAAAATAATTTCTTTTTTTGTAAAAGCAAATAAACGTTTTAAAAAGCTAGAATTTGTTGGATTCCCAAAAATCCCGGATCATCAAATGAAAAAGTTCTAAAATAATCTATCAAGACACATCACTTTCCATTCTTCTTTGACTAAATTCCATGATTTTTGAAGCGCCTTCATTTGGCATATGCTTTGTAGTATCAATTATAACATCATAAATAATTCGCGGCTTAATACATATTGATTTTTTAGATAAATCAAAATTTAGAGACTGTAAAATATCTTCCTTAAACTTGTTAAAAGGCTTAATGCCATCTTTAGGCGTAGAAATTGCATTATAATTTTCTTGTAATTCTGAAAAAACTTTATTAACTGATTCCTGTGTAAGCACATCAATTTTATGTAAATCATTTTCATCACATTTTTCATATAAACAACCAAATCAACGTATAGCCCTAGCCAAATCTCTTTTCTCTAATTTTTCATCTATGGTAGCATCTGTTTTTTTGGCATCTATATTACGAGATTTTACTCTTTCATTTAAAGTTTCAAAAGGACAATAAGCTAAGGCAAAAATTATATTGCAATCACGAAACTGTTCCAGAAAAATTTGCATTTCCTCCCCAAAAAGAATGTGGTCTAAAACAACATCCTTGCCTTGTTTAAAAACGTCATTAATCATTTGAATTATTTGACCTATAATATTTACAGTTATAAACAGATTAGCAACTTCAAAAGATAAAAAATTATTAACATGGATATCTATATTTTTATAATCATCTAATTCTTTAGAATATTCTTCATAAAATTTATTTTTAACGTATTTATCTATTGATACAGATTCCCAATTCGGTCCTAACATAGAAATCAATTCATTCCGAATACTTGTTTTTCCTGAACTTGATGTTCCATTAATAAATATTATCGTACGTGATTGTAGTTGATTAATCAATAAACAATAGTTTATTAAAATAGCTATGATTACTAACTTTTTAAAATATCCAAAAGTAATTTTAAAGATCATATATTTTCCCTTTATTTCTAATAATTATAAAATTTATTTTTTCTAATACATTTGAAAGTTCCTTCATCCTTACACCGATAAATTCAAGATTTAGGTTTTCTTCTTTTAATTTTTTTTGCGCCTCTTCAATAAAAACACCTGGCTCAGAACATTTAGTTTTTCCAGCTTTATCGCAATAACAATAATCTATGGCGCAAGAAGGAGATCCGTTTACACAAATAAATCCTAAAATTTTATAATCATCATCAAGATACAGTTTATATCTATCAATTAATTCCTGGGCTTTTTTTGAACAAATTTTACGGTATTCAGAATTATTATATCTCTCTTTTCCGCAAGCATTTCGTTTTAAACCTTCATAGATAATTTCAGGACAAGAAACAACCGATAATCCAATGCCATTTTTAATCAAAAGATCCAATAATTCTGCTACTGGTCCCTGACCTTTCATATTTCCAACACCATAAGCGCGTATGTTTTGATTTACCAGACATTCACTTATGAAAAATATTTTTTTAGATCTAAATGTTGGCATCTGAATTTCCCTAAATATTAAGACATTCCTAAAATTTAAGGCTCCGAAATATCGGAGCCTTTTGTTTATTTATAAGTTTTTATCTTTATTCAACTAATGGTACAACCCTCAGGAACATCACTATTTATAAAAACACAATTTTCTACTGTCCCTCCACCTGGCAATGTTCCATTTAAAACAAAGGCATTTGGTCCAATTTGGGTTTTTACCAATCCTGGACCAGAATAATTATTTTCTTCTTCATCTAAATCATCTTCTCCATAGAATTCATATTCTCCAGAAATACATTTTCTTTTCAATCCAATAGGAACCAAAACTTTTCCACATCCCTCAAGCTCTAACCAGTGAAGCTCTTTTGCATTTACAAGACTTTCTGGTAATTTTTTTAGTTTTTTATTTCCTTCAAGATGAAACCACTTTAATTCAGATAACTTCTCAATATCATCAGGCAAAGTTGTAAGATTATTATCACTAAGATACAAGTGGCTTATTTTTATTTCTTTATCACATTTTAAAATAAAAGGGAAAATAGCCTTTAATTCATAATCTTCTAATTCTAATTCCTCTAAATGAACAACATGCCATGGCCTAAGCCTAGAATTAATTTTCTGAATCTTTGCGAACCATTCTTTTAGCCAACTATTTTCAAGCTCTTTACTTTCAAGAATTTTACTTAGGTTAAAAAGTTTCACGGTATAACATTTATAATAAATATTAAATAAAAATTCTTTTCCATTATCAAATTTTTTATTTAACCCTAATGCAGTTGATAATGGACAACATTCGGAATATTGGGATAAAATATATCTAAAAAGAAAATCATTTTTATGTTCTTCTATCCACTTTTCAAAATCCAACAAAGATGAAAAATCAGAAACTAGAATTTTCATAACCTCAGTATTTATATAACTGGCAGTCTTAGTAAACGATCTCGTATGGACTCTTCTTTGGGGGATTGTTTTATCAGGCGATTTCGCATATAAACCAAATGATAAAATAAAAGAAAAAGATAAAAATATTTTTTTCATATATTTCATAAAAATTCCTTCGATTAAAAAAATAAAAATTACCGGACTAAAGCATAGATATAAATTTTATTTATTCAAGAAAATTTTAAACTTTGCCAAAACCAACTTTCCTGCTAAAATCAAACAACTTTTCATTTTAAAATTTAAATAGAATAAAAAATGTTTAAAAAATTATTTTTCATCGCAATTCTTTTTTTATTTACTTCAATTTGCGCGAACACAGAAAATCAAACAACTTCCAATATTGAATCAACGCAACAAGAAAGTAGTTCTATTAAAAACAATTCTAAGGATTTAGATTATTTTTTGGAATTGTATGCAAATGATAAATGGAGATTTATGGGGAAAAAGTTTATTGATGAATGGAAGAATACTTTTGATAAAAACAAAGCAGTCGATGATGCTGTATTTTTAAACGTATTGTTCATGTTTTTATTTGATCCAATAATTATTATTGGATCATTTATAGCTCTTGTATTGTATTCAGAAAAACATTATTGGACGGGCAGAGAAACTGCAAAAACCATTATTGCAACCCTAATCGCAGAAATAATATTGATTATTATATTACACCATATTGCAAACAAAAAATTAAACTCTCAAATGGATGATAAAGTTAAAGAAAGAAATTATTGGACAATTAAACACTTTTTAAATAATTGGCAAAAATACAAACACATAACCCCAAAGGAACTATATCCTTTATTTGAAAAATTAATACCTATTTTTGACGAATTAAAACGCTATGATGACACAAAAATAATTGAGGAAATTCAGCAACAAGTAAGAGATAATCAATCTGTTTATTATGAACAATACAAACAATCAATAACAAAACCACCGGTAATAAATAACTATTACTACCACTAAACAATATTATTAAAAAAGGCCTAATTGCAAGGCCTAATTTTATTGGATTTTAAAAAATTTTAATTAGCCACAGGCTCAAATTCGACAGGTTCAACATCCTCTTTACCTGTACCCGTCAAAACTTCTTTTGTAACGCTTTTAAATATCCTGGTTGTTGTACTGTCTTCAGGTTTTTCTTCGAGGTGTTTTTTCTTAAAATCTTCCAACTCTTCTCCTACTAATTCTTTGCCCTTTTCCCCTATTTTTTTAACTTTTGATTTAACCCATTCAACAACTTTACTCTTTTCTGGCTCAGGTTCTTTTTCCTCTTCAACCTTTTTTTCTATATCAACTTTTTCTGTTTCAACAATCACTTCCGGTTTTACAATCCCTTCTTTTTCTGATTTTTGTTCGGCGGTAATTTCTGTTTTTTTAAGATTTTCACCCCGATCATCCTCCCTTCGACTACGCTCAGGGTGAACGGGTTGAAGAATCGCAACAGGCAAAGGAATTAAAATGTCTTTTTTAGCAATTCCTTCTGGTAAAAAACCAAATATTTTTATCAAATCTATTTCATCAAATTTTGGAGTATGTTGTTTAATGAGATCTACTGAATTTTGAACAAAACCATAAACTGTATTTTGGCCATCGACAGGAATAAATACGCTTCGTGATTTTAATGTTTTTTCCATTTCAGATTTTGCCAGTTCTATTTCTTCTTTTGCTTTTTGAGTTTTTTCAAAGGCTAATATAACTTCTTTATCATCCCGATCACCCTCCCTTCGACTAAGCTCAGGGTGAACGGATCGAAAGGCATCCTCATTTGCCTTTTGAGCTTGTTCAACCGACAACTCAAATTCGTCAGAATTAAATTCTTCTCCGGACTGTTTTTTATCGTAAAGTTCTTTTGAATGTTTTTCTGCTTCCTGATAAGCCTTTTCAGCCTCCTGCATTTTTTCCTGATACGGTTTGATAAAATTTTTACCAACAAAAGAAATTTCATCACCTTTTAAATCAATAATTTTTATTGGTGTTGCTGATTCCAAAATTAATTTATTCGCTTTAGGCAAAATATTTTGTCTCACATAAGCTGCGACCAGATTTAATAAATCATTTGCATCTTGAATGGATAATTCCTGATCTTCGGATAATTTTAATAAATCGTTTGGAGTTATAATTTTTTCCGCCACAACCTTTTCTTGATCAACGATTTTTTCTTTTTTAGGTTCTTCTGATATTGTTTCAGGTTTAGTCGCTTCAGGCTTTGTAGCTTCTGATTCTTTAAATTCTTCACCGGAAACTTCACCAACAGGCATTTCAGTTTTATCTTCATCTTTTTTTAATAACGCTTCATCCCATGAAGTGAATTCTGTTACATCTCCAGCCTCAAGCGCTGCGGCCCCTGCAGTTCCAAGGCCCGCAAGACCAACACTTGCTGTGCCTAAGCCGCCTAAACCCAGTCCACCTCCAGCGCCAACCCCTGTTCCAACTCCAGTAGATTTTTTAACGGAAGGTCTAATTAAACTTTTGAGCAAATTATATTCATAATGTTCAATTATTTCACTCGCTTTTCCTACATCTGGCGCTAACTTATCATATTGTTTTTGTAAGCGTTTTAATTTTTCTTCAGCAGCCTTTTTTTCTTCTCCTTGTTTTTTTTCAATATCATTTTTCTTTTGATTTATTTTTTCATTTAAAGTTCTAAATGTTTCAACCATTTCATCGTAAACTTGCTTGCTAGATTTACCATGTACCTTTTCTGATTTTTGCGTATCTGTTAAAGCTGATGAATATTTTATATTCTCATATGTCTTATCAACTTTACGAGGCGCAAATTTTTTAATTATTCCCCTTTTTTCCTTGGCGTTTACATTTACAAAAGAAAAAATTATTAACACCCCCCACAAAAAAATTACTTTTTTAAAATATTTAATCAAACAAAATTTATACATTTTTCTCCCAAATTTTAGTTCGTTATTTATTTTTTTAATTTTAAATAATTTAGTAACAAAAAAACTATTTTGCAGTCAATTAAAACATTTTTATAAATCTAATTATAATTGATCTATGCAATTTTCTTTTACCCATTCAAAAAAATTCCCGCAGTAGTTTTACTGCGGGAATTCAACGTTAATAACACTTGAAAGTTTATATGTTATATCTTTTAAGATTTTCTTCTCTTTTAGCATTAAAAGTTTCAACAGAAATTTTATCGTCATCAATAACAAACTTGTTAACTTCTTCTAAAGCATATTTCAAATCCAAAAAACTATATTTTTCGCCTGGATTAAATCCAACAAAAAAATTTTCTAACTCTTTATTTTGCAAATCTTTAATATAATGCATATAGTTTGTCAAATTTTTAAAATCATCCACGAACATTAATATCAAAATTATTTCAAACAAATAGGTGTTCTTATGATTAGCAAATAATTTTTTCGCTTCCTCACTATTAAAATATTTATCCCAAACCGTTTGTCCTTGTAAATTTTTTATATCTACTCTAGCACCAGCCATAAGCAAATAAGCAAAAAGAGCTTTTTTTGTATAAAGACTATCCATAATATAATGCAATGGTGTATCACCATTATCATCTTGAATGTTTACATCTGCTTTTTCCTTAAATATTAATTCTTTGATAAATGGGATAGCTTCTTTATAATTATTTTTTGTAAGGTTTACAGACAATGCAACATGCAAAGGTGTACGTCCTTTATCATCTTGCATATTAATCAATTTACTTTGCGGACAATCTTTATCCTTCAAAATATAACCAACAATAGCTGAATTAAAGGCGGATTTATCGAAATTTGAAGCCGCTTTATGAATAGGAAATTTATTCCTTCGCCCCAAAAACGCAGAAACATTATTGTTTAACATAGAAACTGCCAACAAAGCGGCAAGAATTATTTTTTTAAAACTCAACGTATTCATCTCTCTAACCTCCAATTTTGGTTAAATAAAAAACTGACATAAAAACCTTGCTATACTTGCAACGAAATCTGTCCTTAGATTCCGCATTTATTTCATATATAAAACTTACCATAAGCCTTTATTTATCGCAAAAGGCCGGTTGCAAGAGTAGCAATTTTGGGCAAAAATCAAATATTTTTGAAAAAAAGCAAGAAAAAGGGCATATTTTTAGAATAAAAATTTATAAACTTATTCCTCAAGAAACAAGAAATTCTCTTATCGCAAATGGTCTAATATCATCAAAAGAATAGTGGTTAAAATAGTCCAACAGGGGGAGCCAGTCTTCGCCCTTTGGGCTACGCCTGGCACGGCCATTTTTTTAATTGAATTAATATTTATTGAATTAAAAAACGAGAAATAACTTGATTGCAAACAATCAGATACCATCAAATGAACAGTGAGTAAAATAGGCCCCAAAAAACAATTATGATTTAATTGCCAATAGCAACAACTCGGGCCAAGGCAGAATCTGTTTCTGTCTTTAACGGTAAAGCAAAAACTTTAAAATTTTTAACATCTAATAATTTTTCAAGGTTTGTTAAATTTTCAATAATCAAAATATTATTTTTGAAAAACATTTTATGAATTTCGAATGGATATTTATCTGGTGAGAAAAAATCGATTCCAATCATTTTAATTTTTTGCTCAATGAGTTTTTGCGCAAAACATGGTGAAAGAATTGGATGATTTTCAAAGTATTCTTGTGAACCAAATTTCTTATCAAATCCGGTTAAAATTAAAACAATTAAATCTTTTTTATTTGGCATTTTTTTCAGTAATGATTCATCTATTTTTTTATTTCGCGCGTCGATCAAAAAGCCATTGCCAATAAATTTATCTACAGAAAAATCAGAAAGTAAAATTTTGGAATTTGTTAAATGACCTGGTCCATCAATATGCGTTCCAACATGCATACCGGTAACTAATTGCCAGTCATTATACTTATCTTTTTTAAGATTTTTTATTTTTTTAATTGATGCCGGTTCATCAAAACGACAAACCGGCATTATTTTTGTAAATTTGTGAGTTAAATCAATTATTGTTGTCATTAATAATTATATGTCCCAATTTTTAATTAACTTACCTTCTTTATCTTTCATCATTCCCGAAGCAGCCATTATAAAATCGATAATCGCCCAAAAACCAAGGCCACCTAAAGTCAATAACATCAATATTGCTGTGCCAGTTTTTCCAAGATAAAATCTGTGGGCTCCAAAAACGCCAAGAAAAAATGCAAATAACGTTGTAGCCAATCTTGATTTATTAGATATTTCCATAACATCTCCTTTTTGAAATTTGTTTTAAACATAACCAAATATTATCATAATAGGCTAAATCAACTCAATTAAAACAAATTTTTCGCATTAAGATATTCAATCCAGTTTACTCACAACCCTCCCATTCATTTAAAAATCTATCTAAATATTGCTGCATAAAAATATGGCGTTGCTCAGCGATCTGTTTTCCGGTTTTTGTATTCATCAAATCTTTGAGTAACAACAATTTTTCATAAAAATGATTAATTGTCGTTCCATTGCATTTTGAATATTCTTCAAATGAATCATGCATTTGAGTTTTTACTGCAGGATTATACATTTCATTTCCCTTATTCCCTCCAAAAGCAAAAGTACGCGCGATTCCAATTGCGCCAATCGCGTCAAGGCGATCGGCATCCTGCACTATCATTCCCTCTTTGGTTGACATTGGAGTCGCAACACGCGCCCCTTTAAATGAAATTTCAGAAATTATTTTTGCAACATGATCTATAACGTTAGAAGAAACATTAAGACTAGCTAACCATTCACGTGCTTTTGTTGGTCCAATTGTTAAATCACCGCCATGAAATTTAAAATCTGCAATGTCATGTAACAATGCAGCAAGTTCAACAACAAAAAGATCTACATTTTTTTCATCTTCTGCAATTCGAATGGCCATTTTCCAGGCACGATACACATGCCACCAATCATGTCCAGATGAATCTTTTTTTAAAACTTTTTTAACATGCTCAACTGTTTTTTCAATTATTTCTTTTTTATTCATTGTTATTCTCTACTTAAAAATATTTAATTTAAATTTCAATCAAGTCTAAAACCTTATACGAAAAAAGAAAACTCCGAAATCTCGGAGCTTTCTTTTTATTAATAATAATTAATTTTTGATTCTTTGATTAAGCTTTAGCCATTTTTTCCGCATCTTCAATTGTCGGTAAAACATTACTAAAACCATCATTAAGATTTTTATATACAATATATATTCTATTTTTCTGACATTCTTTTTTAATATGTTCTTCTAAGTTTGCAGAAGCTTTTTTAATCAAATTTTCTATTAAATTTTTAATAATATCCTTTTTTCTATCAGCTAATATTTTTTTTAATTGGTCAACTTCTACTGCTTTTAAATTTTTAGAAACTTCATCTTTATCAAAAAAACCTCCTACTATAGATTCTTTATCACTTACTTGATTCAAT
>JBDRFY010000074.1:0-2448 GCA_043818275.1 bacterium
ACTTAATTACAAAACACCAAATGAAAAACATTTTAATTTAAAGGAACAAAAATGCGATGTTAAATTATTGACCATGAAAGGAGATTTTCAAAATTCTCTTAAGCAAGTATTTTTTTGGTCTTGACAAAGGGGGTCACTTTACATGCTCTAGGTTTAGCTATTCCTCTTGTTGCTTCAATGACAACAATTTTCGCCGCCCAAAATGGCTTACTTATTAAAAATAGAACAGCATTTGAATTATCCCGAAAAGTAACAACTGTTCTTTTCGATAAAACTGGAACATTAACAAAAGGAAAATTTGAAATAATAAAAATTATTCCAACATCAAATTGGACAGAAAAAGAAATCTTACAAAACACTGCCAGCCTGGAAAAAAATTCAGAACATTCAATTGCTTTAGGAGTAATTGAATATGCAAAAAAACAAAATCTAAATCTGGTATCAGTTAAAAACTTTAAAGCTATTCCGGGAAAAGGAGCTAGCGGTCAAATTGATAATCAAACTATTTTTGTTGGTAATGAAAATCTTTTAGTAGATATAAAATTAGATTCAAGCAAAATTGAACAAACAGAAACAAAAAATCAAACATTTATTTTTGTAGCTACGCAAAAAGAAATAAAGGGAATAATAATTCTTTCTGATCAAGTTAGAAAAGAATCTATTTTAACTTGCAAACAATTACAAAAAATGGGCATAAAAATTGCTATGATTACTGGCGATAATGAAGAGATTGCCAAAGATATTGCAAAACAACTAAATATCAAAACAGTTTTTGCAAAAGTATTGCCTCATCAAAAAGCTGAAAAGGTGAAACTTTTGCAACAAAAAAATGAAATTGTCGCCATGGTAGGAGATGGAATAAATGATGCCCCTGCATTAGCTCAGGCAGATATTGGAATCGCAATTGGAGCAGGAACTCAAATTGCAGCACAAACATCAGATATAATTTTAGTACAAAATAACCCAACAAATATTGTTGATATGATAAATCTGGCCAAAGTGTCATATAAAAAAATGATACAAAATTTGGCCTGGGCAAGTGGATACAATATTTTAGCTATTCCTCTGGCTGCAGGAATTTTGTTTAATTTTGGCATTTTTTTAAGTCCCGCAGTTGGAGCAATTGCGATGTCACTAAGCACAGTTATTGTAGCTATCAACTCAAAAATAATGAAATTTAAAGAAAAAAGGGTTCTCGCGAAAAAAATTAATAATGAAACTGAACCTAATAATGAAACTGAACCCAAGTGTCATTAAAAAACGACTAAAAATACCATTTTTATTACAAAAAGTACAGTTACCCTTTTGACAAAGAGAAACATTATTTTTAGAATAAACATAAGTTTTTAATGCTTAAATTATGGAGGTTTATCATGAAAAATTTATTTTTTTTAATTCTTTTATTTTTTGCAACTTTAAACTTAAACTGAAAAGAAAAAACACTCAAAACAAGAAATAACAATCGACATCATGGGTAACATGATTCAAGCAGAAGAAAAAGAATTTGAAAATCAAAATCCTAATTTACAACAAGATAATGGAGAGCAAAGCAACCGAAATGGTAATATTGTTGTAAATGGCATAGAAATCCCAGTATTAAACTTAACGGGATTAAATTAAAAATAAATGGGGAGGCAAACAAAATGAAAAATTTTAAGAAAATATTATTTTTACTTTTTCTGATATTTTCAGCAATTAAAATTAATGCGATGTTTCGGAAACAAAATGAACAAAATTATGAATCTGATGATGAAAAAAAGAAAAAACATAGAAAAAAAATTAGACTTTTGCCTCCGCAATTACGAAAATCATTGCAAGCTATGACGGAAATAAATACTTCACGACCACCATCACCAACAGGAGAATATCATTCTAATCCCACAACACCCGTAACAGAAATAGATTTAAATGAGTTACTTAATCTTTTAGAAGCCTTTTCCTTACCAGGTACACCAGATGAAACGACTATGATAGAAGATGAAATGTACCGGAGCAAAAGAAAACTGGCAAATGTCTCTGTTTTAATAAAAAAATGTAAGCGAAAAAAAGGCAACGAAGAAGAAAATGAAGACGACGAAGAAGACAATGACGATGAAGAAATGTTTGACTGCGAAGAAGAGTAAAAAACAGGCTGGCAATTGCCGGCCTGATCTTTTTTAAATCTATTGATTCCCCATCCCAATCTTTAGTATAAATAAATTAAAGTATATTTATTTATATTCCGGGGGGCCCTTCGACAAGCTTCCGCCTTCGTACCACCAAATGGCATCACTTCGGCGGACAGGCAGGATGATCGGGTCTCCGAAGAATGAAGCGCTCAACGGCTTAAAAGCCGTTGTATCAGCGCGGAATTCTTCTGCATCCTTCGCATAAAGCTTCGGAGCACCCTGCGAAGTTTTACACGAAGAAGGGGAAGCCAACCCTACTTCGCTTCCTCCTTCGTTAAAA
>JBDRFY010000075.1:0-38462 GCA_043818275.1 bacterium
CAAACAAAAAAAGGCGGTGTTTATACCGCCTGAAATTTTTTTACTAATTCTTTTAATCATTTTCCTCTTCATCTTCACCTATCGATGCGCGTCTCTTTTCAAGCGCAATCTCCAAAGCGCTTTTTTCTTTTTCTTGTTTTGCTACAGCCTCAACCTGTTTTAATTTTTTTGTTACCTCCGCCAATTGTTCAACCAAAGAACGGCTTTCGCCTTCGCCAGGTTCTTTAAAAGTTGGAGTTTTTTTAGGTAATTCAGGTAATTCTGGAAGAGGCAATTTTAGTAATTCTTCATCACTCAAAAAGCCTTTTTCCACTTGAGCGGCAAGTCCTGATTTTTTTTCTACTTCTTCTGATGGAATTTCTGAAAGCACTTCTTCACGCTTTTTTTTCAATTTTTCCATTTCGCTTTCCATTTTTTTCATATTTGCTGAAATTTTATTTTTTAAATCTTTTTTTTCCTGATCAGAACGTGTTTCATCTTTGTCAACCAAATCTAATTGTTTTTTCCAGTAAGATAATTCACTCTCTCTTAATTTTAATTCACCCCTTCTCAATTCATCTTCCGCGTCAAGCATTTTTTCCATTGCATCATCATGGCCTAAAGCAGCCCGCCTCAGATCATCTTGCGTAACTCCAACTTTTGCATAATCCTCTAATGAAAATTCAGGTTTCTCTTCTTTTTCCCGTTGTAATTCAGATCGCTTACGCGATAATTCCGCGGCACTCTCTAAAGCCTCACTCTGTTCCTCAAGTCGTTTGTCCAACTCATCTTGCGATATTTTTAATTCTTCTTCTGTTTTTTTAATATTCTCTTTATATTTTTTTATTTTTTCTTCATGTTCTTTTACATTTCCCCAACCTGTTTTTTTTGCTAATTCCAGTGATTCTGTTTCCAGCGCCAAATCATTTTCCAGCTTTTTTATTTTTTCTTTTCCGGAGTCTATATCTTGCGTCAACCGATTAAATATTTCAAAATCCAAAGATCTTTCAGCTGCACCCCTGTAATAAGCCTCTTTTGTTTCCAGTTTTTGCAATTCAGACATTACAGGCGCCGGAGGTTTTTCCGGATCTATTTTTTTCCCTGGAATTATTTTGGCTAGTTTTTTCTTTAATTCTGCTAAAGCATCTTTAATTTTAGTCTTTGCTTTCGTTAATTTTTCTGATGGTTTAACAACTTCTGTTTGTTGTTTTTTAGTTTTTTTTGCGCTAGTGTTAGAAACTTTTTTCGCTATTACTCCTCCGGAAAATAAACAAAATAAAATCACGACAACAAAAATTTTTTTCATCCTTTCACTCCTTATTCAAAAGAGCCGGTTTTTTTACACCGGCCCTAAATTTCAAATCAAAAATTTATTCATTTTTTCAAAAAATTATTTTTTTACCAATAAAATTCTTCTTCCTCTTCAAACACACCCTTAAATGGATTTTCTTCCTCTTCAGGCTTCTGAAATTTAGATGGCTCTTCTTTTTTAAGTCCAAATTCTTGTGGTGTTAATCCTCTGGTTGCAAATTCTTCTTTTGACAATCCACCTGGTTCTTCCTCAAATCTACGCGGTTCTGTTTCCTCTTCGTAAAAAAACATTTCTTCTTTTTCTTTTGGATATAATTCGCTTTCAAGTGATCTAATTATTTCATTTATTTCAAGCAATCTTTCTGCATTTTCTAAAGAAATTTTACCTTCAAGCCCGCCAGTTAATATTTCGGCACGTTCTTCTTTTAATTTATTTAATTCTTCATTCTTTTCTTTTAATTCTTTTTCAGCTTTTATATCTCTTTCAAGGCTAAATTGTTTACGGTTCAAATCGTCAGCCTTTTTATCAAGACTCTTTAATGCATCACTTTGACCGTTTAAAGATTTAGCCAAATATAGTAATAAATTTTTTTCCTTATCCTGTTTATTAAAACCGCTTTCTTCTTTTATCTTTTCAAGATTATCATACTTTAATGCTTCATCTTGCCATTTTTCCAATTTTTCAATTTCTGTTTCTATTCTTGTTTTATCAAATTCAACTTTTTTTAAATTTTCTTCTATATCTTTCAATTCTTCTTCAGGCGTTTTTCTTAAAAACGGCTGTATAGTCGCAACTGGTTCTTTAACAAATTCTTTACCTGTAACTTTGGCAACCGCTTTCTTTGTCAATTCTTTAGTTTCTTTTCCTATCTTTTTTATTGATTCAAGAAATGTTTCCAAATCTCCTTTTAAACGTTCTTTTGCTTTTAATTTTTCTTTTTCTATATTTTCTTTTTTTTGTTCAACGTCAGCAGCCTGAGCTTCATCAGCTTTATCAAATTTATAAAATTTTTTTGGTGTACTAAAAGTCTTGATATCTGTTGCTGTCTGCTTAATTTTTTGTCCTGCTTTTTTAGCCGTTCTCATATACTCCCTAGCTGATAAATCTGTAAAAGATAAAAAAAATGCAAACAATAAAATAACTGAAAAAATTTTAAATATTTTCATAATTTCTCCTTGTCCTTTTCTAACACAGTGTTTTTTACTCATAAACCTTTTTTAATTTTTCTTAGTTTTGTGTTTCTTAAATAAGTTTTGTAAATAGTTTTGTATTTTTTTAAATAAATTTTGTAAAAAAGATTCCTTATTTAATTCAGTGCCAATTTTTTCTAATTTTTTAGCAGAAGAAGCTTCAATTACCTTAAAAGATTCTTCGCTTCCTTTATTCAATCTTTCATGATTTTTTTCAATAACTTTATTTTTAAATTTTTCAATAGATTCATCTGGAAACTCGTTGGAAACGACTGATTCAAGCACCTCTTCCTCGTTATCTGACTTTTTAATTGGCTCTTTTAATTTCTCCATCTGTTCCTGATCTTTTAATTTCTCTATACCAACAAAAGCTGCGCAATCTCCAGCCACCGGCCTTTTTGTTCCGAATTTATTTTTTCTTTCTAATTTTGGCTCATTCTCTTTTTCTTTTTTTCTTTTTTCCTTTCTTTTTCTTCTTTCCATGTTTCTTGTTTCAGGTTTGTTGTAAACTCTTGGCTTGGAATTATCTTTATTCCTTCCCAAATAACTTCTGGCAAATAATTTATCTGAAAATAAATTCATCAAAAGTATTAAAAACAATATTGTAAGCTTAAACAATTTCATAAAAGCTCCTTTTAAAAAATTATTAATTCAAAAAACCATTATGTATGTTACTACCAACCAAAAACAAAACTCAACAAATTTACCGAAAAGGAAAAAAGGCCAGACGTTTTAACGTCTGGCCTTTTATTTAAATCAAAAATTGAATTATTTATTTCCAAAACATATAAAGCAATAAATACAATCCCGAAAGAGCTATTAACAAGTAAACAAGCAGCTTTAAATTTCTGTTTTTACCTGGAACCAATAAAAAATCAACCATATCCAGGTTCAGGAATTTGTACAACCCCCAGTTGATGGCTCCAATAGCAGACAAAAATTTTGCCGCGTATATTAACCACATATATTCCATGCTTTTCTCCTTTTTTTATTAAACAAAGACAGCAAAAAATTTATTTTTTGTCTGTCTTTACAACAACACTCCACCACTTTGCCCAAATTTTAAATAAAAAATCAAGAAATTAATGACAAAAGTTCCTTTAATCTTCTTGTGTCATTACATTGATTGATCGCAAAACGGACAGATTGTCTGAAAAAGCGTTCGATTTTTTCAGGCAAAACTTCTAATTTTGTGAGTGTATTTTTCAATTCAGCTTCTTCAAGTTCTTCTGCATTTTTTATAATAAGTCCGCGGGACTGGGCGACAAGACCAATTTTGACCTCATTTAAATCATCTTCGTTTGTAAACGTGCCATTCTCAAACATAAAATAATTTTCAAGTTTATATTTATCCAATTTATCAAAAGAGGATTCAACATTTTGCAGTTCAAGTTTTACAAGTTTTTTCATTCCTTCAATTTTTGCTTCTTTGACAAATTGCTCTTCTTCCATTTTGCGAGCCTGCATTTCTTCCTGCGCTAACCTTAGCTCTTGCATTTTTTTTCTTTCTGCCTCCTCGCGCTCAAGTCTTTTTTCTTCGTTCTCCGCCCATGCAAACTTTTTAAAATAATCCTGCTGAGCAACCCATTCCTCATTTATTGAAAAGCTTTGCGTAATTTTACCATTTAGGTTTTGATATTTTTCTGTAAAAACCATCGGCTCATTTTCCAGGATAAATTTAACCTGTTTTACAGAAGAATTTGCCTGAAGCAAAACTTCTTTTGCGTTTATAAAAGACGTAGTAAGTAAAATAAAGAATAAACATTTTTGCATTTCCACTCCTTAAAAAGCACCCGCTTTGTCATCCTGAACTCGATTCAGGATCTTTTGTAATTAATAATAATCCAGATTTATTAAATTGCTAAAAAATAAAAAAAGAGCAAGTATTTTTCAACTTGCCCTTCAAAAAAAACGTATTTTTTTGCATTAATTATTTGAATCTACAAAAAGTTCTTTTATTTGCATCAATTGTTCATAAGAAATACCAAATAATTTTGCTAAACCTTCAAAACCTGCCTTAGCATTTCTTTTTATTTCATCCGGGTCTTTATGGAAAAAATGCCTTTCCTCACTTCCAGTAAATGCTGGTCTGACAGCTCCAACAAACGCAACTTTTAATTTTAATTTATCATTTGCGACAGAACCTAAAAAAACATTTTGCGGAGTCATATCCCATAAACCCGCATATTCAATAACTGCAAACAATTCTGTTAGCAATTCTCTTAAAAAGATATCCTCTTTTTCACTTTCAAGAATTCGTGGAAAACAGGAATATGAAAAAAGTTTTCGAAATAATGCAGCATTTGTTGAAACTAATGGCAAATCAATGTTTTCCTGAATAACAACATAATTTTCATCGCAAACTTCACGCTCTTTTCCCGGCAAATTATATAAATACTCTTCTATTGGATATACATATTTAAAATTTTTTGCTTTTACAAAATCATTTATTTTTTGATTATAAAAAACGCGACTTACAAGTTGGTATTTTGAAATTGCTTTATCAAAATATGGATCACATAATTCTTTCGATTTTTCCTCATTAAAATATTGATAAATATCTTTTCCTGGATCGCCAATTAATGGAACATTAAATCTTGGAATTTTTACAACATACCCAAATAAAAGATTGTCTATCAAATAAGGACCTGCAGGCAAAAATTTTATATTAAACCTATCTTTTATTGTTTTTATTTTTTCCAAATCTTCCCGAGAAGGGATAAACATTTCATCCGAATGCGCATGAATATAACTAACGGTTCTTTCAGATGGCTTAATATTTCGATACATCCATCCTAAATCAAAAATTCTTTTTCTATCAATCAACACTTCTTTAACAGATGCGTCTTCGAAAAAAAGATCTAATGTTGCTTTAATTTCAGGTTGATTCCCATCGGTTATTTCACATTTTTCTAAAATTTCACGTTGTTCTTCATCAGTTAAATAAGCGCTTAAATTAACAAGACCAAAAACTAAAAATATGAATAAAAATAATCTTTTTTTCATGAAACTCTCCGGGATAAATATTAACAAAACAATAAGAAAAAAAAGATTATATTTAATTCAACTTTTTGCAATTAAAAAAAACTTTTAATTTTTCCCCAAAATGATTCTTGTTTTGGTTCTTGTGGCTTTTCTTCTTTCATTTCAAAAGGCTTACCCTGTAAAATTATCTCTTCTTGCTCAACTACTTCCATCTTCTGATTAACCGAATTTTGTCCGTTTTTAATTTTTTCAAGAGTTTGCCTGTCAACCCGAACCAATTTTTTTCCAAAACGGGTTGTTATTAATTTAAATAAATTTTCTTTGGTGGCCGTTCCGGAAAAAGCCGGTAAAATCATTTGTCCGTTTTTAAAAAATACAATTAAGGGAAGTTGCGCTTCATCAAAGCCTAAGATTTTTTGCAACATTAACTTTAACTGATGTGATAAATCCGTATTGATTGCTCCAAAAAAAATAACATCTGAAAGCTGATCCGCCAAAGACTGATAAACAGGTTTCATTTCACTATTCAAAGTTTTATTTGAAATAATTTTTACAATAACCGGCCTAGGGTTATTTACAACCTGTGCTGCAAATTGCGGCAAATCTTTAATAAATACAACATTACTTTCGTATCCAAAAGAATTATTTTCATGTGATAAATTACCTAATCCGGCGCTCACCAGATATTTTTCCTGCATTTGATAAGAAAACAATTTGATAATTAAAAAAAGTATAATTAAAGAAATTAAGAAAAATTTTATTTTTTTCATTTCCCTACCCCCTGATAATAATATGTCCCCCTTATTCAAAATTATTTTTTACCTTGCCTTTAAATATTAGCCTCCCCATTTTGTCATCCTGAACTTGTTTCAGGATCCACATTCAGCCAAACTAACAATTTTTTAAAACACACAAAATTACCTTCCAATTATTTTTAGTTAAACAAAAGTTCAAAGCATGGATCCTGAAACAAGCCTGAATCGAGTTCAGTCCATGGTTCAGGATGACAAAAAAGGATTATTTTCACCAATTTCGTCTGACTTAATAATTAGGGCAAGTTTAAGTTTTTAATTACTCAGAATTGAATCAAATACAAGTATTTTCATTATTCGACTGCCCCTTAGTCCCATATTAAGAATAGAAAAATAGCAAGACCAATATCAAATACTTATAGAATCAAGCAATTTTTGTGCTGTTTCATGCGTTGGCTCTAAAAATAAAACTGTGGTTAATTCCTTTTTTGCCGAGTCAAATTCCTTTAAATTTACAAATATTTGGGCCAGAGAATAATGAGCGTCCAGATAACCGGGCTCAAGAAATACTGCCTGAAGTAATTTTCCTTTTGCTTTTTGCGGTTCATTCAGTTCAAAATAAACCTTGCTCTGATTAAAAAGAGCAACCTCTGGCGTCAGATAATTTTTATCATTTTGCAAATCAGCCCAAATTTTCAACGCCTGACCGGTGTTACCAAGCTGCGCTAAAAGACACGCGTAATTATTTAATATTTCCGTTTTTAAACCGTCATCAATTTTTTTGGCTAAAATTTGCTCAAATATTTTTTTAGCGTCCGGCAGTTGATTTAATTTAAATAAAATAGAAGCCTTTAGAGCCAAATATTTAGAATCATCATCATAATTTAAAGCTAAATCTAAATTAATTAATGCTTTTTTTAATGATTCGGTATTCCCATCTTGTCCTCCTAATTCCAAAAGGGACAACTTGTAATAATCATTAGCCAGTTTTTTGTTAGTTTTTTTGGAACAGGTTGTAAAAAACAAAAGAAAAACAGTCAAACAAAAATAAAAATAAACATACTTCATTTCTTTGATATCCTATAAAAAACGATTATCATATTTCCCTATAAATATTTTTTAACACAACAAGGTTAAAGTTAAGAGGACTCAAGTGCAACTTATTTGGGAAGAATTTTTAAAAATCATAAAAGAGGAAGCCGGAAGCCAGGTTGTTGAAACATGGTTCAAGGCCGTGGTTTTGCAACATTGGGACTCTGAAAAAAAAACAGTCTTTTTAAAAACTCCAAATGTGTTTGTAAAAAACTGGATAAAAAATCACTATATAAATTTAATAAAAACACACCTGAGCCGCTTACTTAATGTTGCCGAAATTAATGTTGAACTGACAAACAATTTTCAAAGCGAAGAAATTAAACCACAACTTCATAAAAAAGATTTTATTCCGGCGTCCGCGCTAAAAAACAATAATTATGCCCAGGTTATAAATTTACCCACTGTTATACCAAATCATTCAACATCAACGGCTTTGCAAAAAACCAAATTAGATTTTTCCAATCTTAATGAAAATTACACCTTTGACAGTTTTGTTGTCGGACCAAATAATTCACTGGCGCACGCTGCAGCTTACGCAATTACAAAAAGTCTGGGAACGGTATACAATCCTCTTTTTATTTATGGTGGTACCGGATTAGGCAAAACACATCTTTTACATTCAATAGGAAATGAAGTCAGAAAAAACAATGTAGACGCAAAAATTTATTATGAAACTTCAGATAAATTTATTAACGACTTTATAAATTCAATTCGTTTTGACAGAACAAACAGGTTTAGACAAAAATATCAAAAACTGGATCTTTTTTTACTTGATGATATTCAATTTTTTTCAAATAAAGAACAAACCCAGGAAATGTTTTTTCACATTTTCAACACATTATTTGAACAAAAAAAACAGATAATTTTTTCAAGTGATACTTTTCCCCAGGAAATAACGGGCCTGCAAAGCAGGTTAAAATCCAGACTGGAATCAGGACTTGTGGCAGACATTCAAACACCAGACCTTGAAACTAAAATTGCAATATTGAAAAAAAAAGCAATTTTACATTCAATTTTAATTAATGATGAAGTCGCGGAATTTATTGCTTCCAGAGTTTTATCAAATATCAGAGAACTTGAAGGAGCGCTAATAAGAGTTGGTGCTTTTTCTTCATTAACCAATCAAAAATTAACACTGGAACTTGCGCAAAAAGTTTTAATAAATATCAAAGATATCAACAACAGTAAAAACGGAGCTCAGGAAGCCCAACTGCAAAAAGTTTTAAAAGTTTTGGCCAAAACTTATTGTCTGTCAGTTAATGATCTTAAATCACATAAACGACAAAAAGATATTGCCGCAACACGCCAGATTGCATTTTATTTGATGAAAAAAACAACTTATTTATCTTTAAAAACAATCGGGGATTTTATTGGCGGCCGTGATCATTCAACAGTAATTCACGCAATTACAAAAGTTGAAAAACAACTGGAATCAGATTCATCATTTGCTAAAAAATTAAAACTCTTGGAAGAAGAGGTTTTGGCAAGTTAAATTAAAAAGAATATAAAAATCAAATTAAGGAGAAAAATAAATGAAACTTAAAAACTTTTTTATCTTATCACTAATACCATTATTTTTTGCATCCGGTTGTTTAAAGGATCAATACAAAAATGATGTTGAACAAAAAACACCAATGGAATATAAACCACTTGAAAAACAACTTCTCGAGTCAGAAGAAAAACTGTCGGTAGCAGAAGAATTAGCCCAGAAATATCCGGAAGAACAAAGTAAACATACAATTGAAAGAAGAATCCAATCCGCAAAAGAAAAAATTATAGGTGAAGAAATAAAAAGATATGAAAAAAAAGTAAAAAGAGAAGAAAAAAGAAAAAGGTTATTAGAAAACAAAAGCGAAATTGATTTTGAAATAGAAAATTTAACCGGAAAAACTAAATATATTGTTTGCTTTACATACATTAAACAGGAAGAATTTACCCGTTGGCGCTGGGATAAATCTGAAGTTATAGAATTAAAAGATGGAGAAAGTATAATTGTCGATGTTGATACAATTGCAGACAAATTAGATCGGGATAATGTTTATGGTTATTTAGGAATTTTTGATGATAAAAAAGAAGCAGAAGATTCAATATATCAACTCTTACCAGATGAAAACAAAATAGATATAGACAAATTAATAAATTTAAAAGGCAAAAAGGTTGTAATTGGAATAGAAAAATATGGATTTAAAAAAGAAAATTTAGATTTCAGATTTGTCAGTGAAACAGAAGATAAAATTCCGGAACTTGACTTTATTGTTGAAAATCAGACCGGACGACCTTTATGGCTAACCTGTTTTGTTTATCAAAAAAAGGCCGATCATCCTGTCTGGCAATATGATAAAACTCCTGTAAAAAAACTTATGCCAAATGATATGACCATAATTGATGTTGATCCAATTTCAGAAAAATATGACCGCGTATACTTAAGAGGCGTGCTGGGAATTTTTGACGAAACAGAAGAACAACAAGCTAAAGATGTAACATATGAACTTTTACCGGAAAATAATAAAATTGAACTTTATCGATTAATGATGTTGAGAGATAAAAAAGTTGTTCTGGAAGCAGAAAGATATGGTATTATAGGTGACATAATCAAATTTGATATAAAACCTATACGAAAAATTGAATATATAAAAGCCAATGAAAAATAAAAATTACCATACAAGTGTTCTGACAAAAGAAGTTTTGCAATACTTAAATCCACAACCTGGAAAAATTTATGTTGATGCGACTCTTGGCGGAGGCGGACACACACAGACAATTTTAAACGCTGAACCAAAATGCACCGTAATCTCAATTGACTGGGATGAACTGGCGCTGCAAAACGCTCAAAGTCTAAAAAAAAATTATGGCGACAGATTAGAACTTGTCTGGGGAAATTTTGCCCAACTTTACAAATTGCTAAAACAAATTCAAATTAAAAAGATCGATGGTATTTTAGCAGACTTTGGAACATCACAATATCAGATTCATCATAAAGCCGGTTTTTCTTTTCAACAAAAAACACCACTTGATATGAGAATGTCACCAGCGCATCAAAAAATAACCGCTCAGAATATAATAGATAAAATGTCTGAAAAAGAATTAGCTCAAATATTTTTTAAATACGGCGAAGAAAAAAAAAGTTTTGCTATAGCGCATGCGATAGTTGAACAAAGAAAAATAATACCGATTCAAAATACCAGGCAACTGGCAGACTTAATTTATCGAATTAATCCACCGAAAAAGGATCAAAAAATTCATCCTGCAACTAAAGTATTCCAAGCATTACGGATTGTAGTAAACAAAGAACTTGAAAATATTAATACTTTATTAAAGACATCACTTTCTTTGTTAAATGTTGAAGGAAAAATGGTTTTTATCAGTTTTCATTCACTGGAAGACAGAATTGTTAAAAACTTTTTCCGTGAAAATAGCCACATTCTTAAAATTTTAACGCCCAAGGCAATCACCGCAACAGAAACTGAAATTAAATTAAATCCTTCCGCCAGATCGGCTAAATTAAGGGCCGCTGAAAAAACAGTAAAAGATTAAACAATAGTTGACAAAATTAGTTACAAACTTTAAATTAACTTTTGTTTGAAGCAGTAGTAAAGGTTTTCACGCTCCCAACAGAGCACTTCGAAGCAAGGACAATTCATGGATATTACAGAGGTAAAAGTTTTTCCCGCCAGTGAGGGAAAATTGAAAGGTTACGCAACAATAGTCATTGACGGATGTTTTATCGTCAGGGATCTCAAAATCATAAAAGGGGAAAAAGGTTTATTCGTCTCAATGCCATCAAGAAGAAAAAAAGATGGTACGTTTAAAGATATCGCCCATCCATTAAATGCTGAAACCAGAACAATGGTTGAAGAGCGAGTCATCGAAGAATACAAAAAAACAGTAGAATAAAATTTGCGTTGGGGTGTCGCCAAGTGGTAAGGCAGCGGTTTTTGGTACCGCCATGCGGAGGTTCGAATCCTTCCACCCCAACCAACTTTTGCCAAGGCTTCAGTTGGCACAGCCAGTTTTTTAAAGGAATAATTTTTAGGCGCTTGTAAATTCTTCGTAGAGAAAAGCGAAGTAGGACTGGCACTGTCAATGTTTTGTTTCAACTTCCTCAAAGGCTCCCACAAAAATGCTCATACAAGCAAAAAAAAGAGAATCTATAAAAAAAATAAATTTCGAAGAACAATTTTTTAATTCAGATAAAATTTTTATTCATCAATCATCTATCATCGGCAAAAATGTTTTGCTTGAAGAAAATGTAAAAATTGGTCCGTTTTGCACAATCACAGGAAATGTTTTAATCAAAAAAAATACCGTCATTTATCCAAATGTTTCAATCGGTTTTCCCGCGCAAAATTTAAGTACAACAAAAAGTTTGGGAACAATTGAAATTGGTCAAAATTGCCAAATTCGTGAATTTGTAACAATCAGCGCGTCAAAATATGAAACAGGAAAAACTGTAATTGGAAACAATTGCTACATTATGAGTTATTCTCACATCGCTCACGATGTAATTTTGGAAGATAATGTGACGCTGATAAATAATGTTAATCTGGCTGGACATGTTCACGTAGAAAAAAATGCTTTTTTAATGGCAAATGCGGCGGCGCATCAGTTTTGCAAAATTGGTCAATACACAGCACTTGCTCCATACAGCGCAATCAGAAAGGATCTCCCACCTTTTTGTATGTTTAGCGGACTGCCGGCAACTTTTTATGGTTTAAATATAAATTTATTAAGACAAAAATTTGATTCACAAACAATAAATTCATTGAAAACTGTTACAAAATTATTTTATCAGGATAAAATATTGCTTTCCGAAATAAAAAAAATAATTGAACAAAATGAAGAATTAAAAAATAATGAACAAGTTAAAAAATTTATAAATTTTATTGAAAATAGTAGTCGTGGCGTTTCAAAAAAATCGGCAATAAAATGAAAAAAATTAAATTAGGTATAATTGGTCTTGGCCATATGGGTGGTTATCATGCATCAGCAAGCTCTCTAATAAATGATGCAGAATTAATTGCAGTCGCTGATCCTGATAAAAAAAATTGGGAAAAAATTAAATCAAAAAAAATTATTACTTCTATTAATTATAAAAATTGGATTAATGATGTTAATGCAGTAATAATTGCTGTCCCAACAGAGTTGCATCATGAAATTGCAAAAAATTGTCTTTTAAGCGGCAAGCATGTTTTACTTGAAAAACCATTAACCAAAACGGTTGAACAGGCTAAAGAACTTTTCAAAATCGCAAAAGAAAAAAAACTGGCGTTACATGTTGGTCACGTCGAACGCTTTAATGGCGCAATTCAGGAAGTAAAAAAAAGAATAAAAGCGCCTGATTTAATTGAATGTCACAGAATGGGACCATACTCATCAAGAGTACAAAAGGACAGTGTCGTTTTAGACTTAATGATTCACGATCTTGATCTGGTATTAAGTCTTGTTGATTCGCCGGTAAAAAGCTTTAATGTTTTTGGCAAAAAAATAAAAACCGATTCCTGCGATATTGCCACAGCTCAAATTGAATTTGAAAATGGAACAATTGCCAACATAACTTCAAGCAGAGCCAGTCACATAAAAAAACGCACAATGAGCATTCATCAACAAAATTCTTTTATTAATCTGGATTTTACAACACAGGACATTTCTATTTATCGCAACCCAACCGATAGCGTTCAAATTGGAACAAATGAATTAAAATACAAACAGGAAAAAACAATAGAAAATTTAATTGTTTATAATGATAATCCTTTAAAACTGGAAATAGAAAATTTCATTAAGGCTATTAAAACCAAAACAAAATTAATTGATGAAAAACAGGATACAACTGCTCTTAAATTAACATTGGAAATAGAAAAAAGGCTGGGCTTATGATCGCGATAATTGCCGGAACCGGAAACCTTCCAGTTGAGGCATGCAAAAGTCTACTAGAAAAAAAACAATCATTTTTTGTTATTAGCCTTTTTCCTCAGGACAATCTGGATAAAATATTAAATATTGTTGGCAACAGTAAATTAGTTGTTACACAAAAATTTTATAAAGCCACTCAAATATTAAAAATTTTAAAAGAAAGAAACGTAACAAAGGTTTTACTTATCGGGAAAGTTGATAAAAGAAACACTTTAAAAAAAATTAAACTGGATTGGATTACAATTAAATTTTTTGCCTCTCTTGTTTGTAGAAGTGACACAACAATGATGGAAAAAATTGTTTCTTCTTTTAATGAACGTGGATTTCAGGTTTTAAATCAAAATGAAATACTGCAATCACTATTTATCCCACCCGGAATATTAACGGGAAAATTAACACCCGAATTAAAAGAAAATATTGATTTTGGAATTAATATTGCCGAAAAAATTTCTGAATTTGATATCGGACAAACAGTAGTTGTAAAAGATAAAATGATTTTGGCCATTGAGGCAATTGAAGGAACTGACAGCTGCATTAAACGTGGAATTGAACTGGGACAAAATAATGTGGTTATTTGTAAAGCTGCAAGAAAAAATCAAAGTAAAAAATTTGATCTACCCACTCTTGGTCCAGACAGTCTGAAAAATATTAAAAAAAATGAAGTCCAAGCAATCGCCTGGACTTCCAATCAAACATTTATTGCGGATAAAGAATTATTCATTGCAAAAGCACGTGGGCTCGGAATCACTTTAATTTCTGTTTAAGCAAAATAATTTTGAACTCTTGGATAAACTGGACCATATTTATCTATCGCCCATTGAGTACCCCAAAGAGCCGTTCTAGACCCAACAAATCTACCGGTATAACCAATAAATCTCTTGGCAACAGAATCAAAAATATCATCAAAAATACTGCTTATTTCCAAAATATTACCAAAGTTATTTTTAATTTTTTTATAATATTGAGCAGCATCCAGATAACTTAACAATCCAATTCCGGCAAGATTATATAAAAATATACCAGCAACTTCATTTTCTCCTGATGCAGTAAGAAGCGCAACCATAACTTCTTTAAACATAAAGAAACTTTCGGTAAAATCTTCGCCCATTTCTTGTAATGCCTGAGTTGTGTTTTTTCCTGTTAATTTATCCCAAGCAGAAGCGCAACCTTTTACCCCAGTTATCAAAGAAGAATAAATAAAATCGCTATTTTTTTCTGCAACTTTTCTTCCAATATGTCCACCAACGCTTGAAGCCAAATAACCTAAAATTTTACCTTCATAATATTCTTGTCTTGTATAAATCTTTAATTCGTTAAGTCGATTAGTTTTTTCTTCAATTTGATTTGTTACAAATCTCGTTTGATGCGGTTTCTCTTTCAATTCTTTTATTTCACCTCTCAACCTGGATATTTCACCTTTTTTAAGATCAACAAAATTTTTGCCTAAACTTAAACGATTATAAATATCAAAATCATCCAGAAAACGATCTTCTCTTTTAATTTTCGCTATTTGTTCCGGAAAATTATTTATAATATCTGGATAAGACATATCAATAAATAATTCTGCTAACTCAGGTCTTAAAATTCCCAAAGTATTGTTATCAAGCTTTTCAAAAAATTCCGGATTGACAACATAAAAAAGAACCTCAACAAATTCACCTAAACTTTTTTTTGCAAGATTAAGCATGCTTAAAGTCGCGTTTTTTATTCTTATATCATTATTTGGCCAAAAAACTTTAGCCGCATCAGTCGCTTTATCAAGTAAATGATATGAGGTAAAAGCAGCAACATATTGCAATAAACTGGCCAATGGTAAAATATTTCTGCTAAATGTATTTGTAACCTTATAAATATATGCCGCTTTAAATAAAGCCATGCCCAGTAACAATTCTTTTTTTGATAAGCCATTTAAAAGAAAAGTATTAATATCAATTTTACCCTGCGCGACATCTAACAAAGATAAACCATCTTTACCCAGGGAGGTAAGCTCACCTTTACCCTGCATAATCTCAACTAAAGATAAAGCCTTTAGCGCCATATAATAATCAAAAAAACTGGTTGCGGCAGTTAAAAGTCTTACGGCTCTATCTGTCCAACCGTAATAACTAAAAAATTTTGTCTTCCAGCCATTCCAATCAAAAAAACTAAATGTTTTATTTTCGGAATCATAACCGATATTTAAAAGGCTTTTTTTGCGAACATCAAGCGGATCAATTCTGCCATATAAATCATAACTGGCTAAAAGAAAGTTATTAAATAATTGCGACCAGAAACTTTTTTGAATTTTTAAATCTTTACCGTAAGCATTAAAAACTTCTAATGATTTTTTATGAGTCTGAATTTCTGTCAGGAAATGTTGAACCGCTTGAGCCAATTTAATTTCAGTTGTATTTTTTTGTAAATTTTCAAATTCTTTTTCAATTATTTTAAAACCGTTATAAACTTTTTGCGCTTCTATCTTTAAATAATTAAGGCATACATCAATTAATTTACTTAAATTTTTATTGCTCAAAGCTTCTAAAATTTCACTTAAAGAATTTAATTCTCTTTTAATATTTAAACGGTTAAAGGATTTAAGTTTAACTGAAAATTCCTTTAATTTTGTAACTACTACATCCAAAACCCTTTGTTCTTTCGCGCTTATTTTTGGTTTATTTGCATATCCAACACCCGCAAAAGGCATAAAAAATGGAGCCTGATTATAATCATAAAAACTTGTCACAAGCTCATCCTGTTTGCGTTTCAAACCGGGTAAAGATCCCCGTGAAATTAAAAAACTTATCAAACCTTCCCGCAATAAATAATCAACTTTTTTTAAAATTTCAGATATTTCTTCGGATTCAGATTTAAGATCTGTTAAATCTATTTTTTTGATCTCTTCATCTATCTTATTTAAAAGTTTTACAATACAGTTTTCAAAACAAATGGAAAGGCTCATTTCCTCCATTCTTCGTTGTTGCAATAAAAACATTTGTTGATATTTTTCAGGTAAAAGATCAAATTTTTCCTGAATTTCTTTTCTTCTTTTTTCTTGTAACGCTTTCTCAAAGGTTGCAATAAAACTTTGTAATGGATCAGAACCATTAGCCGAACCAGCCCCAAAAAGAGACAATAAAGAATTTAGAACTTCCCTGTCTTCATTAATATCTTCATCATTTTGAATAACGGGAATATCTGTTAAATCATTTGAGTTTTGTAAATTATCTGTCTTTTGAATTTGGTCGCCTGAACTTTCATCTGAAACAGCCTTTTGTAAATTTTCATTTTTGGCAACAACGTCTAAACCGCCATTACTTCCAACATCAAAACTAAATAATTGGTTAAAAATAGATACGCAAATTAAAACAATGGCTAACCGTTTTTTAAGCATAAAGAAAGCCCCCGGATCTAAATTTTTATGTAAATTTTCTTTTAAAAAATTGGGTGAAAGTGAAGTATTGCGAATTATGGATTAATTGTCAATTTAAATTGAGACTTTTTGCTTTACCACCGCTGTTTTCTTGAGAAATTTACAATCAGACCAATCATTGAAAGAACAGCGATTAATGAAGTTCCGCCATAACTGACAAAAGGAAGCCCTAATCCCTTAGTTGGAAGTAATCCGGTTGTGACCATCAGATTTACACATGCCTGCAGACAAATAAGAACAACAAATCCCAGGGTTGTAAAAAATGCAAACAGGTTTTCCTTTAACTGCAAAGCAATCCGAAGGCCAAAATAACAAAATAAAAGATAAAGCAGAATTATAAAACATGAGCCTACAAAACCGGTTTCTTCTGCAATAATTGAAAAAATAAAATCTGTATGCTGCATGGGTAAATAAAAGAATTTTTGTCTGGAATTTGAAATTCCAAGCCCCCATAAACTGCCCGAACCAATTGCTATTAAAGATTGTATTATCTGAAAACCTCTTCCTTTTGGATCAGCCCAGGGATTTAAAAATATTAAAATTCTGTCCAGTCTATATTTCTGTGAATAAATTAAGGCAATAATTAACGGAAATGAACACATAACGGTTATAAACAAATGCAAGATATTAAATTCGGCAATGAATAATAAAGCAACTGATGTAGCAAAAATTGTAATAACTGAACCAAAGTCAGGCTGTTTAAGCAAAATCACAAAAGTAACACCTAAAATCATTAAAAACGGTAAATAACTATTCCAAAATGATTCTATCTTTTTTTGCTTTTTTTCTAAAAAATAACCTATGTACATAAACAAAAATAATTTTAAAAACTCACTGGGCTGAAAACTAAACCCAAATAAACTTAACCATCTTGATGAACCATGAATTCTAAAGCCAGTTTTTGGAAGCATTGTCATAGAAGTGACAAGTAAAGAAATAAGAAAAAATATTGGTATATGTTTTTTCCAAAAACTCATTGGTAAAATTGCAAATATTAAAAATGAAATTATTCCAAGACAAAGATATATAATTTGTTTTTTTAAAAAATAATGAGCAGCTCCAAACTTTTCCAAAGCATAAACTGAACTTGCTGAATAAATAAAAATTAACCCAAGAATTATTAATAAAGAAACAATAACTAATAAAATTCTTACATCACTTTTCAACTTATTCTGAACCATTTAGATCTCCAGGTTTAAAATGTACTAAAATTTATTAAACCTGATTATACATTTTCAAAACCAAATCTTTAAAGACTTTTCCTCTATGCATGTAATTATCAAATAAATCAAAGCTTGAACCGGCTGGAGAAAATAAAATCTGATCGCCAGATTTGGCTATTTTTTGAATTTCTTTTAAAACAGAATCAAGAGTTGGATAAGTTTTTAAATTTTCAAATAAATTTGATTCTTGACCAAAAAAGAAAAGCTCTTTTAAATTTTTATATTTTTCAGGTAATAATTTTATAAAAACAGAACGATCAACGCCTTTGCTTAATCCACCCAAAACTAAAATTATTGGTTTACCGTTTTTATCAAGCTCTTTTAATGCGGAATCTGTTGCCTGTATAACAGTAGATTTTGAATCATTATAAAAATCTATTCCATTAATCGTAACAAAAAACTCCAGACGATGTTCAAATGTTCTATCTTTCAAATCAATATCATTTGAATCTATTTTTAATTTTTTTAAATCAACCCCATAAACATAAACAGCGGCTAAAGCAAATACCCAATTTTGAATAAAACTAAATTTAGGTAATCTTCTTAAATCAAAAATTGTTTTATTCTCAATAATTTTTAAATTATCGATTTGGACCAATTTCAACATTTCATCATCAACATAAAAAACAGAAAATTTTTTTTTCGACAACAAATATTTGTCAGCAGAAAAATTTTCATTGCAAATAAAACACAGTGATGAATCTAAATTATTAAAACTATCAATATTTTTTTCATTTAAAAGTTCAATTGGCATTAACGAAAATTGCCCATCTTTTTGATATTTAAAAATGTTAAATTTCGAATCAAAATAATGTGATTCAGTTTGATGCCAGTCTAAATGATTAAGATAAAAATTAGACCATATGGCAACATCTGGCGCAAATTTTTTATTTAAATAAAGCTGAAAACTTGAAAGTTCTAATACTGATAAATCCAGATTTGTCTGATTTTTTATCAAATCCATCATTGGTAAACCAATATTTCCGGCAAGACCAACTTTGTAATTATTTTTCTCAAGTAAAAAACTAATTAATTTAGCTATTGTGGTTTTGCCAAGAGAACCTGTAACAACAATAGATTTTCCAAAAAAAGAATTTTGAAAAATATCTAATTCACCCGAACATTTTTCAGGATATTTTTTATAAAAGCTTTCATATTTTTTATATGGAATTCCGGGGCTAATAATATTTAAATCATTTGATTTTAAAAAATCTAAAATAGATATTTGGGATGTTGTATCCTTTTCATCCCAAATATCTATTTGAAAATTCTTATTTTTATAAAATTCCAAAACAGATTTACCAACAACTCCTAACCCCAGGATGCCAATTTTTTTCATATCTAAAACATTTTAATCCAACAATCAATCAGCCTAATTTGATCCTCAATATCAATATCATTTTTTGCAATATGATCAAGATATTTCAACACTTTATCACAAAATTCTTTGCTAAACTTTTTATGTAAAGCATGAGTATCAAAATCATTTTTAATTTTTCCAATAATTTCCTGAACAGAATTATTTACATAAAGCCGGTCATCATCGTCAAGTTTTTTTATATTTTTAAACATAATTAAATCTGTTTTTAACTTGGGAAATAAATTTCTAATTTCCTTAATTTTTTTGTAATAAGAATGTTTAATAATTCTGTGAATAACCCAAAAACAGAAAAAAATAAACGCTATTAAAATAGCAAGAATTATAACATTAGTTACCAAATGAATATTTTCTGCAATATTAGACAATGATGATTCCATCCCAGCTTTTTTGGCTGCACCACCTCCCAGGCCAGCCAAAAATCCTCCACCAGCTCCTAAAGCAATCATAATAACTCCTCTGAATAAATTTTTATGAAAAACTCCTTTATTTTGAAACATCATAATAAATTATACTACGAATTTAAAACAACCTTGCTGATTTACCAAAAAATGCTTAGTTTTTTATCAATTAAAGCCTATTTATCTCAAATTAATAATATTTAAAGTTTCTTCACCATCTTAACTCATATTTAAACTTCAAATTATTGACAAGCGACAAATGACAAATGATAAAGTTACATTGTTTAATAAAAATAATTTAAAAGGAGTTTTTATGAAAAAAAATTTTTTAATCATCATATTTTCTTGTACTATGTTAACCGGCTTATTTTCAATGTCTCAACCAGATATCTCTCGTGAAACCTTGGGTTGGGACATAGAAGGAACTGTAAAAGGTTTGGTTGAAAAATTCATTGTACCATACATAAACGAAATAAAAGGAACAATCTCTAAATTTACAGCCACCGTGGACACACAAATAAAAAATAAATTCGAGGAACATAAAGAAAAAATAGACAAAATTTTAGAAAATAAAACAAAAGAATACACAGAAAAAATTGATAAAATTTTTACAAAAAAAACAAACGATTTCCTAAATCAAATTGAACAAAAAGTAAACGAAATGCTACAAAAGCTTGAATAAAAACACACAAAAAATTACAGATCCTTATATAAAAGGATCTGTTGATTATCAAAATACAGACTAAAATATTTTTTCAGCAAATAACATTTCTATAAATAAGCATTAAATTATTCATTAACATTAAACTTCAAATTATTGACAAGTGATCAACAACAAATGATAAAGTTATTTTTGTTTAAAAAATTATTTAAAAGGAGAATTCATGAAAAAATTATTATTATTTTTTTTATTTTCGTTAACCATCTCAACCGGATTATTTTGTTACCCATTTGAAGATGAAATAAAAAGCACAATTATCTCAATCGTTGACCCAAGAATAAACGATATTAAAATTGTATTTAATAAAGAGTTAAATAGCATAAAAACTCAATTAGATAATAAATTTAAAATCTATATTGATCAAATAGACGCAATGCTGCAAGAAAAAACAACTAAATACATAAACCAGTTAGATACAATTTTCACAAAAAAATCAAAAGATCTTATCAATCAATTAGAACAAAAAATAGATGCGGCATTGAAAAAGCTTGAAGAATAAGCGCTAAACAAACTGGAAGCATAAACAACAAAAAATAAGATTTTTATTGTTTTTCTAAAATGTAATTTTTTACACCCTGACTAATGCCGTAAGCTAAAATATTTCTATATTTATAGTCAGCCAAGTGCTTGGCTTCTTTAGGATTCGTCAGAAAGCCAACCTCTACCAATGCTGTAAGCGCGTCATTAAATAAATGAATTCTAAACCAGTCTTTTTTCAATCCTCTGTCGTAAACCTGAAATCCTCTTTCATTTACAAAATTCAAAATGCCGTTATGAATACAGGAAGCCAAATTTTTTGAAGCCAAATCTTTTTCGTAAAAATATTTATTTATAAGTTGTATGCTATCTTGATTACTTTTGTTTTGTAAAAAAGATAAAAAACCATTTCGGGCTCCAGGTTTTTCAATATTTTTATCTCCCCAATAATAGGTTTCAAGTCCATTTGCATTTTGTGAAATTCCCGCGGAATTAACATGAATAGATACAAATAAATCCGCTTTTAAATGATTCGCAAAATCAGAACGTTCCAATAAAGATACATCTTTATCATCATTTCGCGTTAAATAAACATTTAAGCCATCTTTTTTTAAAAAAGCTTTTGCCCTGCGGGCAATATCCAGAGTAATATCCTTTTCTTTTAACGAATAAACACCATTAGCCCCAGAATCTTTACCTCCATGTCCAGCATCAATAACAATTCGTATTTTTTTTTTTAAACATTTCAGGGCTATTAAGAACTAAAGACTTTTTTTTTTGACTCAAACCTGGTAACAGATAATCATTTTTGGCTTGCAGAATTAAAGCTTTATCCCGTTTTAAATAATCAAGCTTATCCTTTGTAAAAATATCCAGAATTAAACGATTAGGATCTTCAGTTTTACTCCATTTGATAACAAAATTGTTTTTATCCGCAGCAGAATTCTCAGGAAGTGATTTAAATTTTATCACCAGAACAACTCTGTCTATCGGTTTGGTTCTTTTTTCCAGATACACATTTTTAACAATATCTATATTTTGTATTTTCGAAATAACATTATCCTTTTTAAAATCTTCTAAGTTCATTGTCGGAAAAGAGAGTTCCAATTTCATCTCTTTTTTATCCATACTCTTTTCAAAGTAAAAAGGCTTAGAAAAATCAAACATTATTTGCGTTGAAAATCTTCCACTGGATACATCAACCCAATTTAACTTATTTTGTCCAGAAATATTGCCAATTCTTGTTAAATCCGGTGGTATCTCGGTACTCCGACAATTATAAACCCAAAACCCAAGAAGAGTTGCAAATAGTATTATTAGAACAAATTCTTTCTTCATTGCTCCCCCTCCCCAAAAAACCCCTAAACTTTTATTACTTTAAAAGCGCTTTTCTCACTTTCTATATCATCTTAAACCTATCAACCCTCTTTTCTATTAGTCAATCAAATCAAAATTTACCTTAAAAAACCGCTGTCTTATTACAAAGCATAACTTTAAGCTTTTTATTTAAACCCTAAAAAACACCCTTTTAAAGAAAAAGAATTAGTCATTACCCTAAAAAAAGCTTTTTTTTAACATTTTAAAGCAAGCAATTGATTATCGACCTGATTCAAATGGCAAATTATTGACAGATAGCCATCCTTAAGTGTTAAGATTAAATTGTATGCAAAAAACAATTATTTAGGGGGGAAGATTATGAAAAAATATTTTTTTAATGTTTTGATCACATTAACAATGTTATCAAACCTAACTGCAATGAATGTTTCGGTACAGCAAAAAAAACCTGGAAAATCAAAAAACCCAAATTACAGCGCAAAGACAAGAAAAAATAGATCAATATACAAAACAATTAAATGATGCTACCCAACAAAAAATTAATGATTACGCAAAGCAAATGGAAGAATTCAAAAATCAAAAAATCGAAATATACAAAAAAAGAATAGATGAAGAAAAAAAGAAAAAGTTGGATCAGTTTATAGAAAAATTAGATGTACAAATGGCAAAAATAACAAATGATATAGACAGGCAAATCATTCAGCTACAACAAACAGCTCAAACACAAACTCAACAAAATGCAGTTCTTACTCCAACTCCAGCATCAACAATGACCATGCAACCTAAATAAATCTGAATAATCTAAAAAAGGTCACTGTAATTTTACAGTGACCTTTTTTACCAATTCAATCTTTTATGTTTTTCTTTTGACAACCAATTTATAAAAATAATATCATAGCGTTATGTCAAAATAAGATCTGATATATTCTAAAAAAGGAGAAAAACATGAGAGTAAAATTTCTTTTCATTGTTTATATTATTTCTATTTTATTTATCAATTCAGTTAAAGCAGCTGATCCTTCCTTAATATTCCATAACGAAGAATCTCAAATAACAATGAATCCTGGGGCTCAAGTCAGAATTGGCGATAATGAACTTGTTCAGGGCTGGAGAGATCTTTCTATAGTTCAACAAACCGGTGGTACCGGTTCCTCTTTTGGTTATCCAAGTGGAGTAACAGATTTTAATAGCGTATATATTCCTAAAATAGAACAAATGAATATCCGATACGATCAGGAATATTATTCCGGCGATGAATCCGAATCACATATGACCTGGTTAAAAGACGGTTTCAAATTAGCGCCAGACGCGCATCTTTACATTCAGATACCATTTCCTCTTGCATGCCCCTTTGATCTTAGCGGCGGATTATTAGAGCTTGGAATTGATTGGCACCTTTCAACAAGTACGACAATTTGTCCTCAAGGCGGCGGAGGAAGAATTCAGGGAAATGGTTATGCTTTAATTCTTGATGGAAACTTGGTAATTCCGCCAGGTGAATATTTGGAATTTACAAATAACACAATTATCGATGGCCTCGGTCATGAATTAATTTTATCCGGAAGCGGACAATTAATTGTTGATATGAATACAACTTTATCATTCAGAAACGTCGTTATCAAAAGTTTGCGCAACATTCCAATGCAACCAAGTTTAGTAATGAATGATACAAGTAGTGCTGTTTCATTTCAAAATACAAAAATTTTATTAGGTAGTGATTATACGTTTACTCAAGGTTATTTTTATATTCACGATGACGTAATTTTATCCGGAACTTCACAATTTATTTTTGAATCAAATCAGAATTTATGGATTAATGACCACTCAACTTTGATTTTAGATCTTGGATGCACTTTTTCTTACGCACCACAAAATGGTTCACGTAATTTAATTTCAATGAAAGATCAGACATCATTTTTATATTTAAATGGCGCAACGTTTACTGCTCCTGGTAATGGTGTTAACAATGGAATTGAGTTAACAAAGGGCTCATTAATTTTGGATAATAAAATTAATTTGCAAAACATGAATGGAACAATTCCTAACACTGTTCAAAGTAAAGCAATTTCATTTGGTAACGGTACCGCATCTGATGATTTATCTATCAATTTACTTGCAAGCGCTCAAGTTAATATCAATGGATATGTTGATTATCAAAACGTAAATTAAAAAGTTAAGAACCTCTGACAATGTCAGAGGTTCTTAACTTGCCATTATTTTGCATCCCGGTATATTGCACAATTATGAAAATACAAAAAAATATTTCTTTAAAAAATAAAAACTGGTTTCAAACTGGTGGAAATGCAAAATTCTATTGCGAACCAGAAAATGAAACTCTTTTTCAAGAAGCTTTAAATTTTTCCAAAGAAAATAATTTAGAAACTTTTGTTCTTGGTTCTGGTGCAAATATTTTAATTAGTGATGCCGGCTTTGATGGATTAGTTATAAAACCAACTTTGAATAAAATCGAAATCAATCAGGATTTAGTAATTGCTCAGGCCGGTGTAACAATTGAAGAACTAATAAATAATTGTCTGGATAATAATTTGGTTGGACTTGAAGAATTTAGTGGAATTCCAGGAACTGTTGGTGGATCTGTTTTTATAAATATTCATTATTTTAATTATTTTTTAAGCGATTTTTTGGTTAGCGCAAAAGTTATAGAAAAAGAAACCGGACAAATTAAAACAGTTAATAAAAATTGGTTTGAATTTGGTTACGACAAATCAAAACTTTTTGAAAAAAAACTTTTTTTAATTGACGCAATATTTCAATTAAAAAAAGTTGATAACATACAAACAGCACATGCAAAGGGTAAAAGTGATGAAAGAATTTTGCAACGAAATAACCGGTATCCAAATTCAAATACATGCGGAAGTTTTTTTAGAAATTTTCACGCAGATGAAATAGTTAAAACAAACAATAAGCTTCCATTCATCGCATATTATTTAGATAAACTTGGAATAAAGGGAGAACTTTTTGTTGGTAAAGCCAAAGTTTCGCACCAACATGCAAACATGATTGTAACAGAAGAAGGGGCTACAAGTTCAGACGTAATTAAACTTGCTCAAAAAATGCAACAACTAGTGTTTGATAATTTTGGAATTCTTCCACAGCCAGAATGTCAATTCATTGGATTTGATGAATATCAATCGTTAACTAAATTCTCGATAAACAATAAACTTAGAATTTTACCCCCACCCGCTCGTCCTGCCTGCCCGTCGAAGCCTTGGCGAAGACTGGAACGAAGTCGAAGGATCACGAGCGGCAAACTAATGAAATAAATTTATTGTTTATTTAAAGAAATATTCTACGAAAAATTACAATTCAATAAATAGTATTCATAATTTTACCGCTCGTAATCCTTCCTTCGATGCCACTTCGATAAACTCAGTGTTACTCAGGATGATCGGGACTAAATTTTATTCCGCTCATACTGAGCGAGTACTGAGCATAATCGAATGTACGAGTCGAAGTAAGGACGAGCGGGTGGGTTCAAAATTCTAAGTTTTTAGAATGTAAATTTATTCGCTCATCCTGAGTGGAGTATCGCGAAATCGAAGGAAGGGTTTCGAACGGTTATAAAAAAAAATCAATTGTTGAATTGTAATTTTATAGTCACATGCAAATTTACAAAGTCAATAATTTTTATTGCCTTAATTTACCACTCATGACCCTTCGACAAGCTCCAGTCTTCGCCAAGGCTTCGACGGGCAGGCAGGGCGAGCGATTGGAGGTGATTTAGCTTAACAAACAATTATCGAATTCGCGTTAAATAATTATTTTATAACTTCGGACAACCTTTAAATTTCATCCTTCAAAATCTTCTCGCGATATTCTTTCATCAAATTCACCATAAAGGCAACGTTGTGAATGCTTGCTAATTGCAAACCGGTAATTTCATGCGCTTTAAATAAATGATGCAAATAAGCGAGTGTAAAATTTTTGCATGTATAACAATTGCAATTTTTTTCAATCGGTTCAAATTTATTTTTGTTCCCACTTTGTAAAATTCGTAATCCACCATTTTTTGTAAAAAGTAAACCATGTCTTGCGCAACGTGTCGGATGAGAACTGTCAAAGGTATCAATTCCAGATGTTACACAATGTTGAACTGAATGAAGATCTCCAATTCCCAATAAATGATTAGGTTTATCTTCGGGTAAAAGTTTTGGCACAAAATCCAAAAGTTCAAATAGTTCTTCTCTGTTTTTTCCGACACTTCCACCAATTGCAAAACCATCAAAAGGTAAACTTGAAAGATATTCACAACTTTTTTTTCTTAATTCTTTATCAATTCCACCGTGGACCACTGCATACAAAGCCTGATCTTTTTTATTTTTCATGTGAGCGTCCAAAGATCTTTTTTCCCAACGATGAGTTCTGTCCAATGATTTTTTTAAATTTTCCGGATCAATGTGATATGGAGGCAACTCATCAAAAGCAACAATAATATCCGCGCCAATTTTTTTCTGCGCCTCAATAGAACTTTCTGGTGTAAGCAAAATTTTTGATCCATCTTTATATGATCTGAAACAAACACCCTCTTCAGTAATTTTTACAACAGAATTGTTTCCTTTTTTTGTTCCCCTGCTTTTCAGTTCATCACAAACTCCACCATAAGCAAGACTAAAAACCTGAAAGCCTCCAGAATCTGTAATAATTGGTTTTTCTCTACCGATAAATTTATGAATACCCTCAGCCTTTTCAATTAAATCTGCACCTGGCTGAACTAATAAATGATAGGTGTTCGCAAACATTAATTGCAAACCTAAATCTTGAACCAATTTATTATCTAACGCTTTTAATGTCCCATTTGTTCCAACCGCAACAAAATTTGGCGTTTCAATTATTCCATGTGGTGTATGAATTCTTCCTACCCGCGCTCGTGATTTTTTAGATTTATGTAAAACTTCAAATTTAAATTTGTTCATAATTCAACCATTCTATTAATTTAATCTTTGCCTCGTTAGAGGCTAAAGTTATTAGCCTCGGGTTTTAACCCGTGGTATTGATAAAAAAACATTCCACCCCATTTTATGGTGGTGGTAGAAATTAAAAATTTCTTTCGTACCATCAAATGGCACGATATTATGTGATTAAATTTTGAACCACGGGTTAAAACCCGAGGCTATTATCTACAACCCTTAACAGGGTTTTCTAAGCTTATTAATTAACTTCTTAGACAAAATAACAACAGGTGAAGAAAGAAAAATAATACTAACTTTAACAATCAAACTTAAAAACATAACATCAAATAAACTTGCGACAATTCCATAAAGGCCTAAAAAACTAAACAAGGCAGTATCAATTATTTGACTTAAAATTAAAGCACTAACATTTCTTGCCCAAAGATATTTATCATTAAAAAAACTTTTCAAAAAACCATAAACAAAAACATCTAATCTCTGAACAACAAAAAATGTAAAAACTGAAGCAAATATAATTCTTGGCATAAATTGTAAAATCTGGGCGTAAGAATTATGCACAAAATCTAAAGAACTCGGTTGATACAAAACATGAATCTGAGAGGCAACCAGATAAAAAAGTAAAATTAATAAATTTAAATATACAGTTTTTTTTGCTATTTCTTTTCCGTAATATTCCTGTAATAAATTTGTTCCCAAAACAGCCCCTATTATAAAGACATCTGTGCAGGTAACTGTAAGGCCAAATAATGAGATTTGTTTAATTACAAAAAGATTTGCCAATACTGACTGTAAACAAATAAAAGTGATTAAAGCTTCTTTTGATACAAACAGAAAAAATAGAGTAAAAAATCCAATAACGGCAATCTGAAAAAAAAACAATAATTCATTAAACATGTTTAAAATAACCTTGATAAATCCCCCAAATACAACTAAATAAACATTATAAATCAAAGAGTTTTATTGTAAAACCCCCGCTAAACTTCAATTACTTACAAATAGAAACTTTTCTTTTCAAAGATACCCTTTTGCATGGTATCCAAAAATAATTAATATTCAGATTCAAATGGTTAGATCAGGTTTTTAAATGCATTAATTAAAAAACGTGGAGGATTATATGAATATTAATAAAAGTAATTTTATTAAAATATTTATGGTTATTATTTTTTCGCTTTCATTATTTCAAATCACAAAAACTCAGGATATTGTTGAAAAAACAGAAACAACAACCGCACAAAACAATGCTGATGGTGTCTACACAAAAACAAAAGAAAAAACTCAAACAACCAAACCGTCTATGGTTAAACCAAAAAATTCAATTTCCATTTTGACAAATAATCCCAAGGTCATTTCATCGATGCGTGATGTAACGGAAAATATGTCAGAAAGTAACAAACTCTTTTTTTACAATCACACACAACTTATACCTGTTAGAATTCAGATAAAAAACAATTCTGACACGGCTTTATTAATAAATAATGATGCCCTAAAATATAACTTGCAGGTAAATTCAAAAAAGGCTTCTTACGCCCTGGGTTTACAAATTTTACGACATACAGCTTCACAATACATAAATTATTTCACTTATATCTCAGCTCTTGGTGGAACAGGTTTTATTGGTTATAAATTTAACGATAAGTTATTAAACACGATAATAGATATTTCTAAACAATCTGTTGATTTTTCCGCTAAACTGGTAAATCCATATATGTTGATACCAGCAGGCTTAGCTATATTTACATTAAATAAATTGGATAGCAAATATGCTTTAACTTCAACCGCGATAAATAAAGTATTTGGATTTTATAATCACTTAAGAGCGGAAGATTTTCAACCAATTTTTGATATAAGAAATGAATTTAATCAACAACAAGAAACAACAACTATTCAACCATCAGGCCAAGCTGAAATATTAGTATTTGTAACACAAAAAAATAAAGAAGATCTCTGGAATAATAACATTCAACCAGCATTAAATTTTAATATTCAATAAAAATCAATAAAATCTCATAACCTCTATTTTTTAGGCCGGTGTTTTTCACCGGCCTTTTTTATGCATATTTGCCATAACACAATTTAACCAGTAAAATTTACGAATTATTAACTAAAATAAAAAGATTGAAATATTAAATAAAAGACCCTGAATCAAGTTTCCGTCTACGTTAAAACTTCGACGGACAGGCTAGGATGACCGTCATCGTGCTTGTCGACCGAAGCTTAGCGAAGGTTGAAACTTGATTCAGGGTCTCTGCTCTTAAAAATTATTAATTCTTTATAAAGGACAAAAATGACTGGTGAAGTAACACTGGAAAAAATAGTATCACTTTGTAAAAGAAGAGGTTTTGTATTCCCTTCAGCTGAAATTTATTCCGGATTAAATGGTGTTTATGATTTTGGTCCATTAGGAGTTGAGCTTAAACAAAATATTAAAAAACTATGGCTTGAAAATATGCAAAAATGGCCGGAAGATGTTGTTCAGCTTGATGGCGCAATTTTAGGCCCAAAACCTGTTTGGAAAGCATCTGGGCATATCGATAATTTTATTGATCCGATGGTTGACTGTCTAAATTGCAAAAAAAGATTTCGCGCGGATGAAATTGATTTGAATAAACCATGTCCATCATGTGGAGTAAAAAAATGGACTGAAGTTCGTAAATTTAATCTGATGTTTAAAACCGAAGTTGGCGCTGTAACAGGCCAAGAAAATTTTGGTTATCTCAGACCAGAAACAGCTCAATCCATTTTTATCAACTTTAAAAATGTTCTTACCAGTACACGCGTAAAAATTCCATTCGGAATTGCGCAAATCGGTAAAGCTTACAGAAATGAAATTACACCAAAACAATTTTTATTCAGAATGCGTGAATTTGAACAAATGGAACTGGAATTTTTCTGCAAACCAGAACAAACGGATAAATACTTTGACAACTGGGTTGAAAGAAGAATGCAATTTTACAAAAATTTTGGTCTTGATGCTAAAAAAGTCAGAACGAGACCACATGCAAAAGATGAACTTGCCCACTACTCCAAATGCTGTATCGATGTTGAGTATGAATTTCCTTTTGGATGGAAAGAACTTGAGGGAATCGCAAACAGAACAAATTATGATTTAACACAACACATAGAACATTCAGGCAAAGATTTGTCTGTTTTTGATGAAGAAACAAAAGAATCTTATGTACCACACGTTGTAGAATGTTCCGTTGGTGTTGAACGATTATTTTTAACAATCCTTTTTGATGCTTACAAAGAAGATGAAATAGATGGCGAGCAAAGAATTGTTTTAAAACTTGATCCAAAACTTGCGCCTGTTAAAGCGGCAATTCTTCCTCTTGTAAAAAAAATATCTGAACCAGCGCAAAAAATTTATGACTTTTTAAAAAGTAAAAATTATAAAATTCAATTTGATGAATCCGGTTCAATTGGAAAACGTTATCGACGTCAGGATGAAATCGGAACACCAGTGTGCTTAACTTACGATTTCGATTCTGAAAATGACAAAATGGTAACGGTAAGAAATCGCGACACATTAAAACAGGAAAGAATTGCAATTGATCAAATTGAAAATTATTTAGATAATTTATTGAAAAAATAAACGACTTCCTTGAATATTTTACATTTTTAACACTTAGAATTGTAACCCACCCGCTCGTCCTAAGCGTAGTCGAAGGATCACGAGCGGTACGCTAAATAAAATAATATTATGACTTTTTACGTTTACATGCTTAGATGTGCTGATGGCTCATTTTATATTGGTCATACAGATAATCTTGAAAATAGAAGATATGAACATCAAATGAAAAAATATAACGGTTATACAAGTACTCGCTTGCCAATTCAGCTAGTATTTCATGAAGCTTTTCCAACCAGAGATGAAGCTTTTGCCGCAGAAAGGAAATTAAAGGGTTGGATGCGAAAAAAGAAAATTATTTTAATTAAATATGGTTGGGAAGGCTTTGTTAAAAACAAATGTAAATAATTTTAGCTTTTTAGTTTACCGCTCGATATCCTTCGACTACGCTCAGGACGAGCGGGTGGGGATAAAATTCTAAGAAATATATTAAATTATATTGCGCTCATCCTGAGTAAAGCGTAGCGAAATCGAAGGAAGGACGAGCGGGTGGATTTAAAATTCTTAAAATTTAAACGAATGATCATAACAAATTAATATTAAAATTATAAAAAAAAGAAATATGAAATTTATAAGAAAATTTTATGACTGGTTGGGAGAAAAAGTAAAATCACCAAACGCGTTAATCTGGCTTTCGGTTCTTTTTTTTATTGAAGCAATTTTTTTCGTTCCTGTTGATCCATTATTAATTTTATTTTGCCTAAATAATTATAAAAAATCTTTAAACTACGCACTCATTGCAACTGTTTCTTCTGTTGCCGGAGGTGTAACCGGTTATTTTATTGGCGCTTTCATGTGGGAAAGTTTAGGCGTAAATTTAATAACCTGGATAATAAGTGAGCAAGCTTTTAATAATGCGATTATCAAATATAAACTATACCAAAACTGGGCTGTATTTATTGCGGGATTTACTCCGTTGCCATATAAAGCAATAACTTTATCTGCCGGTTTTTGCAAATTAAGTTTACCGGCCTTTATTTTATTTTCTTTTCTTTCCAGGGGAGCCAGATTCTTTTTATTGGCAGGAATAATTAAAATCGGTGGAGAGAAAATCCACTTTTTTATTGACCGCCACTTTAACCAATTAGTAGTCTTGTTTACGTTGTTACTTGTAATAAGTGTCTGGATGTTAAAATTTTAAAAAACAAGGCCACATTATGAATCCTAAAATTGCTGACGTTTCTCCAGGAAGAATTTTAATTGCTTCATTTTTATTTGTTATAAGTTTGGGAACATTTCTTTTAAGTTTGCCCGCAAGCCGGGTGGTTAACATTCCATTTATAGATATTCTATTTACAGCTGCATCAGCAACATGCGTTACCGGACTTCAGGTTGTTCCAATTTATTATTTTAGTTTTTTTGGCAAATGCGTAATTTTAAGTCTTATTCAAATTGGCGGACTTGGATTAATGACATTATCGTTCTTTTTAGTTTCATTAATTTTAAGAATGCGTTTTTCAACCCAGGTTATTGCCGGACAATTATTGGAATTTGAATCCGCGGATAAAGTTAAAACATTTTTAAGTTCTATTATCAGTATTACCGTAATTACAGAATTAATAGGCGCAATATTACTTTATCCATCATTTAAAGAATTATTCGCAACAAAAAAAGCTGTTTTTTATTCTGTCTTTCATTCTATTTCAGCCTTTTGTAATTCTGGCGTCAGTTTATTTGAAAACAACATGGCCGATTTTGCAAAAAATCCATTTCCATTATCTGTTCTTTCTCTGCTCGTCTTTTTAGGCGGCATTGGTTTTATTGTCTGGTATGAAATGATAAATCTGGTTAAAAAATTTATCCGGTCTATCAAAAGAGACAAAACACCAATCTATTCTGTTTCTCTTCATACCAAAATTGCTTTAAATACTTCACTTATATTAATTGGTTCAGGCACTATCATTTTCTGGTTTTTGGAAAAAGGTAACGCTTTGCGCAGCTTGGGTTTTATAAATAAATTTGTAAACTCATTTTTTATTGCATCAACAGTGAGATGTGCGGGATTTCAGACTGTTAGCGTTGATGAACTTGCATTGCCAACTTTGTTAATTTTAATGATATTAATGTTTATTGGCGCAAGCCCAAGTTCCACAGGAAGTGGAATAAAAACAACAACATTTGCTCTTTTTATTGCATCCATCGCCTCAATAGTAAGAAACAGAACATCTATAGAAATAGGAGGAAGAACAATTCCAAATGATCAGGTTTACAAAGCAACTGCAATAGTTTCATTAGCGCTAGGTTGGCTTTTATTTACAATATTTTTACTTTTAATAACTGAAAAATCATTTAGCTTTATTCAGGTTTTTTTTGAAGCAACCGCAGCTTTTTCAACTGGAGGACTCTCAACTGGAATAACACCGTATCTTTCCAAAATTGGAAAACTAATATTAATGATTTCCATGGTTGTTGGAAGGATGGGTTCACTAACATTGGTTCTTGCTTTGATCAAGAAAAAAGAAAAACAATTATATCGTTATCCGGAAGAAAGAATAATTATTGGATAAGCAGTATTTGCCAAATAAATTTGGCTATACATACCGAAGGGACAATAAATGAAATTTTGTATTATAGGATTAGGCAGATTTGGATATCAGCTGGCAATAACTTTGTCTGAATTGGGAATGGAAGTTTTGGGAATAGATAAAGACGAATCAATTATCGCTTCCATAAGAGATAAAATAACGCAAGCCGTATGCATGAATATTACCGATGAAAAATCTTTACATACGCTTGGAATTGAGGATATGGATACAGTTGTAATTTCAATGGGTGAAAATTTTGCGCAATCTATTTTACTTACAGCGTTACTTAAAAAACATTTAAACATTCCAAAAATTCTGGCGCGCGCAACAAATAAAATTCATGAAGATGTCTTAAAACTGGTTGGCGCGGATATTGTTGTGTTACCTGAAAGAGACATGGGAATTAAAGTTGCCCACAAATTAAGTCAGCCTTTTGTTGATGTTGTAAACATAACTGAAACATTTGCTATCACTCAGGTAAAAGCGCCAAAAAGTTTTGTTGGAAAAACAATCTCTGAACTTCAATTAAAAAAATCAAGAAACGTATCCTGTGTTGGAGTTAAAAAAGAAGGTGAAGAAAAAATCAATCTAGCAAGTCCGGATTATGTAATAACTGAAGATGATCATCTATACTTAGCTGGCGAAACAGACGATCTAACTGACCTGGTTAAAAGTGCCGGATAACTTTTTTAAAAATTCACATAAAAAAAATAACCCCAAATTTGGGGTTATTTTTTTAGATACTTTCAATTCGTAAAACTGTCATCGGTTGACGATGACCGCGTTTTACTCTCATTTTTTTACGTCTTTTGTGCCTGAAAACTATAACTTTTGGGCTTTTCATTTGTTTGACAATTGTTGCTTTTAACTCTGCGCCTTCAACATACGGTTTGCCAATTTCATATTTATCATTTTCAGTTTTACGGAACAAAACTTCTTTAAAGGAAACTGAACTTCCTGATTCACCTTCAAGTTTTTCTACAGCTACTGTTTTACCAGGAATAGCCTGATATTGTTTCCCACCTGTCTGAAAAATGGCATATTTTTCAAAAGTAGGAATATTTTTTAATTCTCCAGCCATTTTAATTAACCTTTCTGGGCAGCAAAAAATTCATTTTTTTTATAATTTATCTCATTAAACGGGGATTAAATGAGATTTAATTTTAACAAAAAAGGGCTTTCTGTCCATAAAAACATTGTTATTTAATAATCTTTAAATAAATAAATTTTTTTTAAATAAACTAAAAACCGCATTTTTTCATGCTTTTTTGGAAAAAACTTAAAAAAATGATAAAAATTTCATCCCACCCCTAAAATAGGCTTTTGACGCAGAGAAAACATTAATTTAAAATGAATAATATAAGATTTACAATAGAAAAAATTTTGAATAAAAAATGGGGGTAAAAAAATGAGAACTTATATTTCAGCAATTTTTTTATTGCTAACAATTTCATTAACTCAAAATATTAAAGCCGGAAATACAGGATCATGGTTTTACAATGCAAACCAACAACTTCTTTCGGCTGTTCAAAAAAATTCAATAGATTATATAAATTCTGCCATACAAAATGGCGCGGATGTTAATTCAAAATTTGGTGAAAATCAAAATACCGCTCTTCACTTTGCAGCAGCAAACAATTCTCCCGAAACAATAATTTGCCTTTTGCAAAATAAAGCACACATAAATTCCAAAAATAAATTTGGCGCAACACCATTGCATATCGCCGTAGATAAAGCAGCAGAAAATACTGTTTCAGTTTTACTTGAAAATAATGGCTACGTTGATGCAAGAAACGAAGATGGACAAACTCCACTTCATATTGCTGTAACAAAAGGAAATACAAAAATAATAGGAATTTTAATGGATTACGGCGCAAATCCAGAAATTAAAAGTAATTCTGGAAATACGGCGCTTGATTTGGCAAAAAGGAATGACGATATATTAAAATTTATTAACAAGAAAAAGAAAAGCTTAAAACAAAAAGCTGAAAAAGAAAAAAATCTAAGTAAAAAAAATCTTGCTAAAACCAAAAAACTCGAAAAGGAAGAAAGCATTCGAAGAGTAAATGAAATTAAAGAAGAGGATAAAAAACAAAATGATTCAAGAAAATTTTATTTAACTACAGTAAAAAAACTTGAAGAAAAAGAACGCGAAAGAAGAATTAAAGAAATAGAAGACATAAGAAAAGAAGAAAAAAAACAAAGGGAAAAAAATTTAAAGGAAACAATAAAACTTGAGGAAGAGGAACGCAACAGGAGAATAAAAGAGAACAAACAAAAAGAATTAGACGGATTAAAAAAACAATTGGAACAAGTAGAAATAGATAAAGAATCATTAGATGCTGAAATAAAACAAATAACTAAAGACTTATTGCTTATGAAATTAGATGAATCAGAAAAACAAAACACAGAATTAGAAAATAAAAATAAAGAAGCAGCAGAACAAATTAAAGCCTTAGAAAAAGAAAAAATTTCAAAAATCACAAATAAACTTCTTGAAGAAATCGCATTAATTGGAAAACAAGAATTCGCTTCTTTTGATCAAATAGGAAAACTCGAAAAATTAAAACTAGAAGTAATAAATAATCTGCAACATTTTGCTAAATTAAAAGATGAAAACAATAATACAATTTTACATTTATTCGCGCATAACGGTTTATTGGATAAAGAATTTATCGAAAAACTTGTTGGCTATGGTTGCGATATTAATGTTCAAAATAGTTCTAACATTACTACAGCACTGCACTTATCAATTTTGCAAGGATATAACAATCAGGCTAAATTATTAATTAATCTTGGCGCAGATATAACAATTGCAGATAATCAACAAGATACTCCTTTAAATTGGGCAATTCTTACACACAACAATAAAACATTTTTAAATCCAGAAAATGGTACACCAAGAGATAACACAGAATTAATTAAAAAATTAATTAATGAAAAAACAATAAAATTTAAAGATAAAGATGGCAATACACCTCTTCACCTGGCAGCATACAATGGACATACAGATTTAATAAAAATTCTTGTTGATTTTGGCACGAAAATAAATTTGCAAAATTATATAAATTTTCAAAATAATATAGGTCAAACACCGTTGCATTTGGCTGCGATAGCTAATAAATCAGAAACTGTCGCAAAATTAATTGAACTTGGCGCAAGAGCAAGAATCAAAGATTATTACGAAAGAAGAATTGAAAAAGGTAAAAAAATTACTAGTTTTACAGCGTGGGATTGGGTAAGAGGCAAAGAAGGATTTGAAGAAACCGAAAGAATTCTGGATGATGCATATTTGCCACAACTATCTACGGAAGATTACAGAAGATACAAACAAGAATTAGATTATTTACAAAAAACAAATAAAGAAAAATATAATCAAGAACTAGAAAGAATAAAAACAAAAAAATCTGAAATATACAAAAAAGTAGTAAACGGAAAAAATGGGAACAGAAAATAAATGGAGGTTGGGGGATGAGAAAGCTTTTTAAAAAATTAATTTTATCATTTTTATTTTCATTTCTATTTTCAACTCAATCAATTCCCATACCTCCAAAAGCTACAAATCATGGATTATCTGAAGTACAAGCTAAAGTAATTAATGACTTTTTTGAAGTAGTAAAAAAAACAGAAGAAGATCGTTTTGCTCAAATACAGGAAGCTGTAAGAAATGAAAGAATAAATAATACACCACTTCATGATGCGATATTGGAGCACAACTTAGAAGAAATAAAAATTTTATTAGATAGTCAACCTCAACAGTTAGCAATGCAAAATGAAAATGGAAACACACCATTGCTTTTAGCGGTTGCCACGGTTGTGGAAGAAGATATTGAAGACATAGAAGAAAAACAAAGAATAATCGATGAAATAATAAATAGATTAATTGAAAAAATAGAACAACAGGAAAATGCTGAAGCTATATTTAACACACAAAATATATTTGGTTTATCAATATTACACGTAGCAGCAGGTACGAATAAAAAAGAGACTGTAGAAAAATTAATCAATACAAATAAAGTTTTTGAAAATATACAGGATGACACTGGAGCCACACCACTCCATGTAGCCTCAAAGTTCGGTTTAACAGAAATTGTCAAACTTTTGGCTAATCCTGGAAATATATTTTTCATCGATGACAATGGAAATACAGCTCTTCACGAAGCAGCAAAATCCGGAAATAGTGAAACAGTTGTCGCTATTTTAAATCAAACAGATAATCCCAATAATGATAAAAACATTCTTTATATAAAAAACAACTTTGGTAAAATTCCAATTCAATGTTGTAAAAGTATACATGCCAATTCTTACAAAATTTTAGAGACTATTCAATTTCAAATATTTCAGGATCTGTATAAATCATTAAAAAATGATTCTATTGATAATTTCATATTAAAAATAAAAGGAATGCAAAGGAATGAAGATATAACAAACATAGTAGATATAGGCTACCTTAATACAATTTTGCATATCGCAGCAAAACAAGGTTTTTTTGAAAAGGCTGAAGCTATGCTTGAAAACTTTAAAATAGATGTCAATGCCAAAAATATAAGAATGGAAACACCTCTGCATATCGCTCTTATAAATATAGGAAATGACGCATTAAAAACGGTAAATCTTTTAATCAGTCATGGAGCGGATATAAATGCTATGAATATAGATGGTAGGGACATATTACATTTAGCTATAACCGTAGCAAGAGATGATGTGATTGATTTTTTATTGCAACAAAACAAAGTAAACGTAAATCATATAGATAACAATGATGTCAGTACATTACAAGCTGCTGTAATGGGAAATAAAATTGGAATTATTAAAAAATTAATCGATCTGGGCGCTCAGGTTACACCAAATGTTTTTAAGACAGCAGCTCAAAATCCTTTCTTAATAAAAATCTTAAAAAAAGCTCAACAACAAACAAAAAATGAAATAACTCATATAAATGAAGAAACGGAAAAGGAACGCCTTGAAAATATAGAAAATTTAATTCAGGAGCTAGAAATAAAAAAGAATCCTCAAAAAAAACAAAAAAAGGATAAAAAAAAGATAAAAACTAAAAAAAATAAAACTAAAAATAAAGAAGAAAACGAATTGTACAAGCAAATGGAAAAATTAAAATTAGAAGAAGAGCAAAAACAAATAGAACGAGAAAAAAAACAAAAAGAAAGAAAAATGCAACAACAAGAATTTAAACTTAAACAGCAACAGGAACAA
>JBDRFY010000076.1:0-11667 GCA_043818275.1 bacterium
ATGTTTTGTATGTGCCCCTGTCCAATACATCATAGCTGCAATATACTAAAATATCTCGAAGCTAACAAATTGGGTTTATTCAGATGAGCTTTCATCCCCAGGCTTTAAAGCCATGGGGTTTTCAGCTCATGTTAAATAAAAATGTTTCGGGATGAAAAGATAAAGTCGCCCAATGTAAAATAGTCAAGTCCAAAACATCATCTTTAAAATTTAGAATAGCTTCAACAAGAATTTTTTTTGCATTATCTTCAACTTTAGCAACATCATCAACACCTGCATTATTACAAATCTCCTTGTCTAAAGTTTTTTGAATTATTTTTAGATCTCCGGTTAAAACAGCCCAATGTAATTTTGTCCCTGTTTCTTGTTGAGAAAAATCATTTTTAATCGAATTATTAAGATTGTTAATTAAAGGTTGTAAAACGTCTTTTTGATGTTGTGTTAAACATTTACGAAAGCTATCTATATCCAAATCATTATACGTAAACAACCCGAGAAAAGAACTTATTCTTACATAATTTATATCTAAATTATTCAATAAATTAAAAGATTCTTTTTTTTTACAAAATTTGGAAATATTTTTTGAATCAATATTTAAAAATGGCAATTTAACATTTATTTTGGCTTTAAAATTAAATACTAATTCGAGTATTACATTTAACCAATTTTGCCCTGCCGCATAGTGCAATGGAAATGGAAATATTTTTGCTTTTTCATAATTTTTAACATCCTGCTCATTTTTAAGAAATAAATACAAACCCTTTGTATTCAAACTCAAATCTTCTTGACCTGCCACCGTTTGCAATAAAGAAAGAGAAAATAAAAAAAACAATAAATACTTTCTCATAAGAAACTCCTACATCTAAAATGGATTATAAAAACTTCAATAGACCTCTTCTGAAACTATAGTAGCTCATAATTATAAATTCCCGAAATAAGGTTAAACCTTAATCCAAAACGTTTTCTACGGTTGCGATATTTATCTGAAATAATCTTAAATCGTTTGATATTTCCAATAACATGTTCATTTAAAACCCTTTTTCTGGATAACTCACGGTTGTATTGTTTATCTTCAGATGTCAACGGCTTAAGTTTGCTTTTTTTCCTTGGCACTGATGTATTAAGGTGAATCTTTTGCATGCCTATATATCCTGTGTCAGTCATTGCATTGACATGTTCTGCAATTTTAGTTTTGGACTTTTCAAAGAGTTTAAAATCATGTTTTTTTCCATTACATGTATCCGTGCAAATTATTTTTTTACTACTTTTATCAACAACGACTTGTGTTTTTATAGTGTGTCGCTTTTTTTTCCCGGAGTAGTAGAGATGTTGTTTTTTTTGGGCCTTTCAATAGGGATTTCGGTTGCATCAATCAAAATAACTTCATATTCAGTATCGCTCTTGGATAATTCTTTTTTACCGGGTAGATTAAATTCTTCACATTTAATTAATGTATCTTCAATCCAACGAATATTTTCAAAAGTGTTGCTTTCGCTTAAACCATAAGAAGCAGCAATATGCGCATACGTTCTATATTCACGCAAGTATTCTAAAGTCATTAAAATCCTGTCTTCGATAGTTAGACTGTTTGGGCGCCCACCTTTAGCTTTTTTAATTGCGTCTGCAGTGGTTATAATTTCAACCATCTTATTAAAAGTTGTACGCTTTGCGCCAGTTATTCTGCGAAACTTGCTTTCATTGAAATCTTTTATTTTTTCAAACTTCACAACAAAACTCCTTTCAAAATTTTGTTGTAACCTTACCAAATATTTTATAGTTTCAGAAGAGGTCTAATATTATAAACATATATTTAACTTTTTACACTATCCAATTTTTGATCCAATGATCGATACATAATTGCTTCTCGAATGTGTGATTTATCAATCAATTCGCTGCCATCTAAATCCGCGATTGTTCGGGAAATTTTTAAAATCTTGTGATACCCGCGCATACTTAAGCCAAGTTTATCAAATGCTTTTTTGACAATCTCTTTTGCATCATCAGTTAACACACAATATTTTTCAACATCTTGTGCAACCATATTTGCATTACTTAAATTATTATTTCCAAACCTTTTTTGCTGGACCTCAACAGCACGTTCAACATTGGTAAACATACTAGCAGAACTTTTTGATTCTATTTTTTTATCTTCAATTTCATCATAATTAATCGAATTTACCGCAACATGCAAATCAATTCGATCAAGAAGTGGACCGGATAATTTTCCCAAATAATTTGAAATCATTTTATCTGAACATGTACATTTCTTTTTTTTATCGCCAAAAAATCCACACGGACATGGATTGAGTGCAGCAACTAATAAAAATGAAGCTGGATAGCTTACCGCAAAATTTGCGCGTGAAATTAAAACACTTTTTCCTTCAAGCGGTTGACGCAAAACTTCCAGTGTTGATCTTTTAAATTCAGTTAATTCATCTAAAAATAAAACACCGTTATGCGCAAGACTAATTTCTCCGGGTTTTGGATTTGAACCTCCGCCAACCAAACCTGCCTGAGAAATTGTGTGATGAGGGCTGCGAAATGGTCTGTGCAAAACCAAAGATTTTTCATCTAATAATCCGGCAATCGAATAAATTTTTGTAGTTTCAATTACTTCATCAAAATTTTTTGGCGGTAAAATTGTTGCAAACCTTTTTGCAAGCATCGTTTTTCCAGAACCGGGAGGACCAATAAAAAGAATGTTATGTTTTCCGGCAGCAGCAATTTGCAATGCACGTTTTGCCTGCAACTGACCCTTTACCTGATTAAAATCTAATGGATGATTTTTTATTTTTAGTTGGAATGAATCAAAAGTTGATGGAGTCGGTTGAATAATTTTTTCTCCACGTAAATATTCAACAAGCTCAACCAAACTATCAACACCAATTATTTCAATGCCCTTAATTAAACTTGCCTCTAACGTATTTTTACGTGGAATAATTACGCGTTTTTTACCCATTTTACTTGCACCATGAACAATGGATAAAACTCCACGAACCGGTCGGACAGAACCATCAAGTGAAAGTTCGCCTAAAAATAAAGTTTCTTCGATAAATTGTTTTGAAATATCTAAAAGTTTTGCCGCTTGCAAAATTGCAACCGAAATTGGAAGATCAAATAATGTATCCGCTTTTTTTAAATTTGCTGGAGCAAGATTTACTGTAATTAAACGTTCAGGAACTTTCAATCCACTATTTTTTAACGCGGCGCGAATTCGCTCTTTGCTTTCCTGAATCGCTTTGTCACCTAAACCAACAATTAAAAATTTTATTAAACCAAAAGAAAGATCTACTTCAACCTGAACTTGATGTGCATTGATTCCAACGGTAGTTGCTGAATAAACTTTTGCATGCATTTAACGTATGTCCTATTTTTAATTACATTAACAAACTCTGCCGCCCCGATGGGGCTAATTTTGTCATTTGATTTGTTTACCACGGGTTTCGCCTAACGGCTACACCCGAGGCTATTAAAAGTCGTCCCTAACGGGACTGTTATAATTTATTTCCACCCCACCGGTTTATATCAACACTCTTTCAAATCATACCTAACGGGACTGTTATAATTTATTTCCACCCCACCGGTTTATATCAACACTCTTTCAAATCATACCTAACGGAACTGTTATAATTTATACAATCACAACTGTAAACCTTCGCATAACTTGCAATTAACAATTTATAACCCGAAGCAAGCCCTTTAGGGCGACTTTTAATAGCCTCGGGTGTAGCCATTAGGCGAAACCCGTGGTAAACAAATTCAATCGTAAAAAAAGCCCCATCGGGGCGACAGATAAATCAAACATTTCAATCAAACAGAAATTTATCTTCGTAACTAATATCATGTCTATCTAATAATTTCTTAAACTCATCTTCAAATGAACAACTTGTGTGATGTAATTCCTGATTTGAAATATAATTTTTCACCATATCCAATTTAGATACACTCACAGCAAAAACGCCATAACCACTTTGCCAACCAAAGTTCATATCTGGATAAATTTGGTTAATAAATTTTGAAGAATTAGCTTTAACTTTACGCATTAAATCTGTAATTACAGTTTGAGGTAAAGTTTTAATCAAAAGATGTACATGATTTGAAATACCCCCGATTGACATTAAATAACAATTTTCATCTTTAATTAAAGCGCCAATATAATCATATAATCTTTTTTGAAATGACAAATCAATCAAATCAATTCTATCTTTGGTTGACCAAATAAAATGAAAATACAAACTTGCATATGTATGTCCCATAAACCCCTCTAACTAAATGAAGCAATAAATAATGATAAACGTTGCTATTGTATATCATATTTTAAAAATCTTGCAAATTTAGGAAAATACAATACAAACACAGGCAAAAAAATATCTTGAAGATTATAAAACATGAAAACAAGAAAATGACTAAACAAAAAAAAGATAATTTACGAGCAATTGATTACAACGAAAAATTAATTGAATCACTCAAAGATCATAAACATGCTGTTGAATATTTAAATGCCGCTCTTGAAGAAAGTTTGAAAGGTGATATTGAATCACAAAAACTTTTACTTGGCGCATTAAAAAATGTTGCTAATGTTGCTGCGGCAATGGGATTTAATATTCGTTTTCACTAAACCACAGTCGGCGTTATGAAAATTAAAAGTTGTTCATCTTCAGTTACTTTTCGGTGGCTACCGAATAATAAACCTAAAACCGGAATACGTTGCAAATATGGAATGCCGCGTTTGTCTGAAACTTTTTGATTTGTAATCAAACCGCCGATTAAAGTTGTTTGCCCACTTTTTAAAAGCACTTTATTATTAGATTTAGTTGTCATAATTTGAGAAGTTTTATAATCAAACGATTTAACATCACCATCCAAAATTGATGAATACTCAACATAAATATCCAAAAACACCGATTTAAAATCAGGAGACACAACCGGTTTAACTTTTAATTTCATCCCAAGTTCTTTGTAATTTACAGTTTCCATATTTCGCATTTTGGCTTCGGTAAAATCGGTAATAATTGTCTGAATCGGCACCTCTTTTCCAACAAGAATTTCCGCCGGTTCATCGCTGTTAACAAGCAGCGTTGGTTTTAGCAATGTTTTAATTTCACTTTTATTTTCCGCCGCGTTTAATTTTAAATTTAATCTTCTCTGATCCAAATCTTTATTACCCCAAATAAATGGGAAACTAAAACTTCCTTTTGATGCCCATGTTGTTGGAAAAAAGTTTAACGCCCAATTAATTATATTATTTTGCGGGACAGTTCCACCGGTATCCTGATTAACATTGCCAAGTCCAAACCAATTCCAGCCTCGCCCAATTGTAGATCTTCTATCGTAAAGACCCGACCAGTCAAAACCAATGCTATCCTCAAAATCTTTTTTGGCTAACACTATACGCGCTTCTATTTTTACCTGCGCAATTCGTTCATCAATTTCTTTTAAAAATTTTTTAAACGGTTCAACCTGATAAATTTTTCCTCTGAAAAAAACTTTTTTTGTCGCGTCATCAAAAACTAAATACGCGCCATATTCATCCTTAATTTTTCCAACAAGCCCTATCCACATTTTTTCAATATGCTGTTTTACTTCAGGAGTTAGTTTTGTATTTTTCAAAACAAAAAATTCCGGTATCAATTCTTTTTGTAGCTGATCGTTTAATCTGCCTTTTAAAATCTGAATCGCGCGGTCAAGTTTTACAATTCTTAAAACATCAAAATCACGAATTAATGTTAATTGTGGATTATTATTTGAAAGCAAAAAACGTAAAACAATTGCGGCCGACACGTCATTTAAATGAATACCCGAAACAATTCCCGAAACATCCGGATCGAGAACAAAATTTAATCCTGTTGTTTTTGCGATAAGTTCAATAATTTGCCTGACATCAGATTCTTTAACGTCAAGAGACATTTTTGTATTAATAAGATTGTCGATATTATATTGTTCATCCAAAATCGGCTGAATTTCTTTTGGAACGTCAACAACAACAAATTCTTTTTTTATTCCATCGCCAAAAACAGATAAAACAGAATTTAATTTTTTTTGATTTTTTAAAAGTTCATCAGCAGTTTTTTCCAATTGTTTATCATCAGCATTAACAACTTTTTGCATGACATCCTTAAATGCCGTAACCTCTTCTTCCTGCTCCTTTTCTTTCTCATCTTTTGCCAAATTTTTTATGAATGGCGGAAAACCGGAAAGATCTGGTTCTTCCGTTGGAATGAAAACCTCAGCAGAAATATTTTGAAAAAATAAAAGGAATAAAAATGGGAAAAACTTCATTACTACTCTTAAAAACACACCCACAACCCTCCTTTCTCCTTTTTCCGCAAATACCACTCTCCCAATTACGTGGTTAAGACAGGATTAAAGTTTTACCATTCTCTCTAGTTAGTAAAACTTTATCTGTATCTATTTGGGCTACTTTATAACCCCAAATTTTTGTACCTAAAAAAACTAATTCTTTCTCTGAATTTTTAGAAATTATCGCTGATACTTTTCCTTTTGTTTTAAGCACAGCATTTAAATTAAAAATATTTTTAGCATTCACATTTTGATTAAACGTTTCTTCTTTTTTCGGTTGATGGGGTAGAAAAGGATTTCGTAAATTTTGAGAAAAAATTGACAGGACAAAAAATGAAATTGATAAACTAAACAATATTATTTTCATCTTTTTTTAATTTTATAAACCTTAACTTTGCAAATAATTTTATCTGATTTTTTTTATTTATTTTTAAATCTGCATCTTTAAATCTTATCAACTGCAAATTGTTCTGCATAAAATTTAAATACCCAATTAAATTTTCAAATTCACCTTTAATTCTTAAATTAAAATATTCTTTTTGATATTCAGGCTTATCTTTTATTTCCCCTGGTTCAACACTTTTGCAAACAAGATCAAATTTTTTCAGATTATCCAAAACAAATTGAACATCTGATTTATATTTTTTATTCAAAACATTTAAATCAGATTTAAATTGTATAGATTCTTTTTCTAATTCAGGTAATTTTGCAATCACCTTTTTAAATGTTTTTTGTTGCAGAATGAGTTTATCAAATTGCAATACCATATTTTTATTTTTTTTAAGCAATGGATAATAAAAAAACAAAAACCAAAAAGAAATAATTGAAAATATAAACAAAACAGAAAAGGTGAAGCGTGCTTTGGTCGAGATTTGTCTTAAAAAGAGTAATTTACTCTGCTTAAAAACCAAAGGCATCCACTTACCTTCTTTTTTAGATATCACTATAAAGTTGCTGCAAAAAACTTCAATATGGATAGAATATTAAACGTTTTTTTTATTAATCACAAGAAATTGAAAATATTTTTTTAAAAAAATGAAAAACTATAAATCTAAAATCGTTATTTTGGCTTTTTTTATTCTGTTGATTACAACGTATAAAGGCTATATCAATAAAAATAATTTAACAGCTTATGGCTGTGGTAAAATAATTTTATTTAATGAACATTTTGTCGTTTACGATACACCTGCAATTGCCGCCAGTTTACCTCAAAAAGTTATTGCTAGGATTATTAATTCTGATGAATTTAATCTTTATCCAAAAATTCTTGAAACCGGAGATACATTAAAAGCGATTAATAAAATTTTTGAATGTTTAAATTTAAAAAAAGAAAATTGCAATTTTTGCATTTGCTTTGAAAGTGAAATTGAACCCGGATCAGGAATAGGATCAAGCGCAGCGTTTGCAGTCGCTACAATTAAAGTTTTATCAAAATATTTAAAACTTAATTTAAGGAATACTGAAATAAATAAAATAGCTTATGAAACTGAAAAAATATTTCATCAAAATCCATCGGGAATTGATAACACAATTTCAACATACCAGGGAATTATTTTTTTCAAAAAAGAAAATCCGGTAATCATAAAACAATTAAATATTAAAGAAACGTTAATTTTTGTTGTAGGCAAAAGCGGAAAAATCGGATTAACCAAAAAAGCGGTAAAAAAAGTAAAAAAATTTAAAGATAAAAATCCTGAAAAATTTGAAACTATTTTACAAAAAGCAATTAGGCTTGCAGATAAATCGTTAAACGCTTTAATAAATTCTGATGTGGAAAAAATTGGTAAATTTATGAACAAAAATCACAAACTGCTACAACAAATAAAAGTTTCTACACCTGATCTGGATCAACTGATAAATATTGCCAAACAAAGTGGCGCGACTGGAGCAAAATTAACAGGCGGCGGACTTGGCGGAAATATGATTGCTCTTGTTAAAAATGAAGAAGATGCAAATAAAATTTTGGATGGCTTTAAAAAAAAAGGTTTTGATGGTTTTGTCGTTAAAATAAAAAATTCAAATTATTGCAAATAAAAAGCAAGTTGTTTATTTTTTGAAAAATAAAACAAAAATTAAACTAAAAAGGAGAAATATGAAGATATCAAAAATTGCTTTACTAATTTTAATCAATCTATTTTTTTCAAATATGTTTACAATGCTTGTAGAAAAAGAAACATTTGATATAAAGCCTCAAACAATTGATACAAAATCAGGCCAACCAATAAAAACTCAACCAGAAAAACCTGAAAGTCCACAACAAATTGAAGAAAAAGAAGAGATAATTGTAGAAATAACCGGACTAACCGACATAAAAAACATTGGTGACAAGCAAATAATAATTAGCATTCATGGAGTTGGGGAAGCTAAGGCAGGCGGTTGGTTTTTTGAGTGGGGAAACCCTAAAATTCCCAATTGTGATGCCATTAAATTTAACTGGCGACAAGGAAAAATTACCAAGGGAATGAGAGATAAAGATATAATCAATGCGGCAGAAAAATTAGCCTCCCTCATTTTAGATATTTTAAGAGATGTCAGATCAAGAGAAATAAGAGAAAATAAAAAAATTCCATTAAAACTCATATTAATTGCTCACAGTATGGGAGGCAACGTTACAAAATGCGCTTTAAATTTTTTGGATCATAAATTCAAAAAAATACAAAAATCTGAAAAACCGGAAACTATTATTGGAAAAATTAAACAGATAGTTGCTGGAATAATTGGTTCAGGATCACAAAGTTCTGATTCTGATTATGTAGATGAACGTTTCGCTAAAAATAAAAATCTGTTTAAAAGCATCTCTGATAAAATGACAAGAAAATATTTCGAAGAAGCTTCCAACCGTATAGCAGAAAGAATGCTTCTTATGATTCCTGCAGGTTCTATCCCACCATTTCCATTTATAACACGTGTTTATACTTTGGGAACTCCGGGCAGAGGAAATAATTTTCCTTTTAATGAAAATATGAATGTAACTAAAGAATTTATCTGCATTTTTTCATATGGAGATAAAATTCAAAAAAATGCCGGTTTATCAAGAATTCCGGAAGGAGAAAATAAAATCAATATCAGAGCAATAGTAATTAAAGAAGGCAAAGAATCTGATCCAAATCATGATCAATTAGTAAGAGGCACGTCAATTGTTTACAGATTACTTGATATCAACCCAAAGGATATTGAAGATAAATTTACAAAAAAAAGCAAAGAAGAAAACAAAACGGTGGCTGATTTAAAAAAATCAACCCAGACAATAACTATAACGTTTCCCGAAGAAACTTCTGGAACCTTAAAATATGAATTTGACACAACACGTCCACCAAAAGAAACATTCACTCAAAAAACCGTTGGCGCTATCAAATTAAAATTTTAAAATTTTTTTAAATAAAAAAGAGTTAAATCATGAAATTAATTAAATTATTTTTTTTACTTTTTTTAATATCTGTTTTTCTAAAAAATCACGCGCAATTCACAAGACAACCTTCTGAAATGGAAGAATTTGAAGAAATTTCCCCGCAAGAATTAAACGATCTACAAAATGTCGCAACAAAAACAGAAGAAGAAACGATTATTGAAGAATCAGGCCCTGAACCAGAGATACAAAAAGTTCCTTCTGGACCAATACAAATATTTTCAAAACCTGAAAACAAAAAGCTTGCAAAGAAATTAAGTAAATGGATACCGCCTGATCCTAGATTAAGATTTGATGAGATATGTTATTTGGCAACTCATAACTGCAATTCTTCTTACGCTTATGGATACATACCCTACGCGCAACAAAAATTGCCAATAAAAGAACAACTAGATATTGGTGTAAGGTGTTTATTACCAGACATATGGCCAACGGAACTTCAAACAAATTCGGAATGTAAAAGAAAAGAAAATGAACCAATTGATGAATATGCCAAAAGAGCAACAATCAGAATGTGCCATGGTCCCTGTAAAATAAATCCATACCTGAGACCCAAAAACACATTAAAAAATTTAGCAAAATTGAAAAAAATTAAAAAAATGGTAACTCCCCTTTTCTCGGAAATGCTTGAAACCGTAAAAAATTTTCTGGTTAGCAATCCAAACGAAATTTTAACTATTTTTCTGGAAAATTACGCTGACAGAGATTTGGTTGATTATATATTAAAACAAATACCGGGATTAACTGATCTGATATTTAAACCTGGAGACTGGATTTTTAAAGAAAACAATTATTACTGGCCAACAATTAGATGGATGATAGAAAGTAATAAACGATTAGTAATATTCAATGATAGATCTTTTGATAAAGAAACAGGAGAAAATGAACAAACAAAATATACTTTTCCCACATGGCAATATGTTATTGAAAATATGTATGGCACAACCGATAAGAAAGCAAGACAGGAAAGGGGAGAATCTTATGACAAAAAAAGGCCTGGCTGGCCACGAAAATTATTACTTTTAAATTATTTTATTAAATTTCCAATTCCTTTTGATAACAAAAAACATTTAATTAAATTTTTAAAAGAATTTAAAGATAATACCCAATACACAAAATTAAACACAATTGGAATAGAAAGTTTAACAAATTATATTTACATGAATGGATTAGATAAAAGGCCGGAAAAACCCGACAAAAGTTCCGATACTACCCAACCAGGCAAGTATCCTAATTTTATTGCTCTGGACTTTGTTAATAAAGGCAATGCAATAGCAATCGTTAACAGAATAAACGAATTGCAAGCCCAAGAATTAATCGAAACAGAAGAACAAAAAATTTCTGAATCTAAACCTTCAAAATTTGTAAAACCCCAAGAACCTATAAAACCAGAGGAGTTGGAACCAAAGGAAAAAAGGAAAAATATAATAACTCAAGTAATCAATAAAATTAAAAGCGTGCTTTTACCAGGATATTAAGTAAAAAAAGGTGCCCGTTTTTTAAAAAACGGGCACCTTTTTTTACTTAATTTATTTTTTATTTATTTAGATCTTCTTGCGTCTCTCTCAGCGTCTCGCTGAGCCCTGCGTTCTTCTCTTCTTTTATCCATTTCTTTTTGCTCTTCTTCTGTTTTTGGACACACTCCTTTTTCCCTGTGCTCTTCTCTAATCCTGTCTCTTTTGGCCCGACGTTCTTCTCTTGTCATATGTCTTCCTTTACCTCGTCCACACCACATGCAGCCCCTTTCAGAATCCCAACATCCTGAAAGAACAAACAATAGGGGTAGTAAAAATAATAATTTTTTCATATCCAAACTCCTTAAATAACGCGAATTCGATAATTATAAATTCTCAATTAATGGCATTTTAATGCACTTAATTGATGGTTTATTTTCAATAAAACTGTATGCGCTTAATGCCGAGAAAATATTAACAAAGAAATTTGCAATACTTCGATGTCTA
>JBDRFY010000077.1:0-3265 GCA_043818275.1 bacterium
CCTCTTTAGGCACAGCTCTGCAACCTACTATGCTTCAAAACTTAGAAATGCTTATCAAATGAATATTAGATATGGTTGGTCACATGGTTCTGATATGTCTCAAAATTATATTGATAATGCAGGTGTTGATGATAAGGAACAGATTAAAGAATATGAAGACAATAAACTTGGGGATTTAAAAATTCAGTTAAGAAAACTACAAGAGGATTCTAAACTCAAGGATAATAATTTTGAGTTATTAAAAAAGGATAATGAAGTTATAAAGATGGGTATGAAACAATTTCAAGAAATGTTTGCTAATATGACTATTGTTAATAAAGATAAACAATTATTAGAACCTACCTCCCATGGAATTAGAGTAGTGAAGTTGCAAAGAGAGGAGTAGTATAATTTAATAATTATTCTTTTAAGAATAATCTCAATAAAATTTTTATCCTAGAGGTTTATACTTCTTCCCCCACACACTTAAAGTAGATATTTTAGGAATTTTTTTATTAGGGTATTTTTTTTCTAACTCTTTTTTTATATCTTCAAGAGTGTAATAGGGATTAGAATTTTTCCTTAATTTATCCCACTTTTTTTTAAGTTTATTTTTTTGTTTTTTGTTTTTTGAATTATTTATTTTCTCTATAATAGACCCTACTTTATTTTTTTTAATCAGTAATGTTTGAACTTTTTTGATAATTTCTTTATCAAAAAATACTCTATTTTTTATTTTTCTGCCTTTTCTATTATCTCCTTTCACAAAAATTTTTTTACACTTTTTGCATTTGTAACTTTGTCTTTTTGGATTTCCTCCATTCTTACCTGCTTTAACAAACTCTTTAGAATTACATCCGACCTTTTTACATTTTTTTGGTTTTTCTTCTTCCATAAAAAATAATGAAATTAATTACTATATAAATCTATAGAATAAATATTTCTTCTCAAAAAATTTTAAGTATCCGAGATTATTAAAAATAGCAAGATGGTTAAAATTTACCTCGCTGGTGCTGAAAGCAAAGAATTCTTAAAAATTTTAAAAGAAGAAGAAATTGAAAAGATTCTTATTAGTTATTATGCATGTGGGAACAGTATCCAGCAAATTTTAAAATTAACGAAAGGTATGAAAATAATGATGGATAGTGGAGCATTTAGTGCTTGGAATAAAGGGAAAAAAGAAAAAAAGATTACAAAGAAACCTAAAGAGGTAAAAATAGACCTCCAAAAATATATTCAATTTATAAAAAGATATGGAAAAAATTTTGAGACTTATGTTAATTTAGATGTTATTGAAGATGCTGAAGGGACATTAAAAAATCAAAAAATAATGGAAAAAGCAGGGTTATCTCCGTTACCTGTATACCACCAAAATGAGAAAATAGAATACCTTGAAAATTATTGTAAAAATTATGATTATGTTGGAATCGGGGGAGTAGCCAAAAGCGGAAGAAATAAAACAGAGATGATTAAATTTTTAAAAAAATGTTTTAAAATTGCTGAGGTACATAATACTAAATTACATGGGTTTGGTCTAACTGATTTTGAATTACTAAAAAAATTTAATTTTCATTCTGTAGATTCAACTTCTTGGTTAAGTGGTTCAAGATATGGTCATTTATACATCTTTGATAAGAGAAGGAAAATTATGAAAATGTATAAGAGAGGTAAAAATAAAAGTATTTGGAAGAAGTATAATCTTGAACCTAAAAATAATTCTTTAAATAATAAAAAATTAGACATCCATAATTTAAAACAATGGGGTGAAGCAGTTGTTGTTTTTGATAAAACTGAAAACAACAACTCTAAAAGATGGGGTAAAGAACACCTTGAAAAATTATCTTTTAAAAAAATTGGAAACACTAATGCTGTTAAGACCGCAGAATATTGTGTGGGTATGGAGAGGCTATGTTGCGATTTTTGTTATGTTAAGGATAAATGTACTTCTTATGAAAAAGGTTGTATTTGTTGTTATGACAAAGAAATAATTAACTTAAATTCAAAAACAAGAACTAAAGAAACTATTGCGAAAATAATTAAAGAGAGAATTAACACAATTCAAAAAAGGTTAAAAAGAATTGAACTCTTTGAAAGAGTTGATGGGGGGCAGATTGATAGTGATGCAATTACTTTAACTAATCAGTTATCAATTCTTTGTGAAAAATTGTGGAAAATAGAACAGTTGAAAAATTAATATGGAACAAAAACTTTATTATAACTATAAACAATTTGAGAAAGATATGCAAATAGTTGCTAAGAAAATTAAAGACAATCAAGTTAAGTATAAAAATATTTTTACAGTTCCAAGAGGAGGATTAATTATGGCAGTTAGATTAAGTCATCTACTAAATCTTCCATTAATTCTTAAGAAAAAATATATAACTCAAAAAACAATTATTGTGGATGAAATAATTGATACAGGAAAAACTTTACACAAATACAAAAATTATTTTACAGTTTGCTTACATTATAAACCTTGGGCAAATTTCAAACCTTCTATTTTTTGTCACCAAACAAAAAAATGGGTAATTTATTTTTGGGAATCCAAAAAGATTATTAAATAAATTTTCTCGTCGGAAAAAGTTATTAACATCATTTAAGTATTTCCGATTATTAAATATTTTATAAAAATTTATTAAAATGTCCTTAAAACTTTACACCCTAAATTTAGATGATGAAATTATGAAGAAAATAAAAAAATTTCTTGATAAAAGTAACGCTGACAACCTCTCTCGTTTTGTCCGAGAATCAATCAAAACAAAATTTAATAGAGAACAAAAATGAAAACTAAAAACCATCAATCATATTTCGCAAAGAATTCTGAATTTGTGAATGCTTCAATAAGGGTCAATAGAACATGTCCTATTGGCCCTTATATTCCAACAATAAACCAAGTTGATGATAAATTAAGCTTTAGTCATAAGGGTATAAGTGATTTAATCATCTGCTCTTTTTAGAAGTAAAAAAATGAATCAGTAGAATAATGTTGGTTAGAGAAAGAAAATGGATTATACAACCTTATATTCGGTAAATAAGGGTGTAATTAAGGAGATATAGATGAAAAAAGAGTTTAAAATTAAAGGAGAAGAAAAATGAATTTAAAAATTGGTAATTCTTATATGATTATTTTAAAAATAAATAATACCACTCTAACATATCACTGTAAAATTATTTCTGAGGATGAGCACTTCATTACTTTTATTGATAAATACGGTAAAGAATTTACATATAATAAAAATTTAATCATTCAAATTGCACTAATGAACAACAGAGGAGAAAATGGAAA
>JBDRFY010000078.1:0-53782 GCA_043818275.1 bacterium
AAGCTCCCTTGGAGCGAAGGTTGGTGGAGGTGATGGGAATTGAACCCATGTCCGTAACGCTACAAATCTTAAGCGCTACATGCTTGTTCCTTCTTTATACTTTTACCCCTCCGGAAGGACACGAAAAAAGATAAAAGTTTGTTTAGTAATACGTACTTTCGCTACAAAACAAAAAATCTGGCTCAGTACGTTCTATCTTTTTTATACGAGTTAGAAGGATGGATAGACACGCCAACTAACAAGAGCGTTGTTACTGCCTAAATTAGGCGACTGCAACAAAGCCAGTAGACCCAAGGCCTACATTCATTTGATCTGCACTTATTGTGCTTGCATGTTTTTTACGAGTTCACATACAAAACTCGGCATGCTCTCAAAACGTGAAACACCACGTCGAAGCCTGGCACCCCCGAAAATTTCAAAGAATTTTTTTAGCGTAAAAAGCTACAATTCAATTGTATTTATTTTGTTTCAACCTGTCAATCGCATAAAACAAGCAAAGCGTTGTTTTTCCCTAAAAAAAACCTTTTTTAAATCATTTTTATAAAAAACAACATATTTTTAAATATTTGATATGCTTAAAAACATGATAAAAAAACAAAGAAAATACCAATCTAAAAAAGATCCTTCTTACAAAATAGGCCCCAAAAAGCCGGCTAAAAAAAAACAACTTGGCCAACATTTTCTTAGAAAACAATCTGTTGTTGATCACATGATTGATAAGGTCAAAATTACACAGCAAACAACCGTGATGGAAATCGGTTGCGGTGATGGTTTTTTGACCAAATCAATTTTAATGCAAACAAAATGTAAAAAACTTATCGTTTTTGAAATTGATCCGCAATGGGCAGAATTTGTTCAAAACGAAATCAAAGATCCCAGATTAGAAATAAATGTTGAAAATATTTTGGATGTTGATTTCAAATTAGTTGAAAAGGACGCCCCTTTTGTTTTACTTGCAAATATTCCGTACCAAATTACTTTTCCAATTATGTTTTTGTTGCAAAAAAACAAACAACTCTTCTCAGAAGGTGTTGTAATGGTGCAAGATGAAGTCGCTCAAAAAATAGCCGCCAAAAAAGGGAAAAAATATAGTGCTACATCTTTGTTTTTGCAATATCATTTCGATTTTGAATTAATGGAAAAAATTGGGCCGGAATCCTTTACCCCTGCGCCAAAAGTTAATTCAAGATTATTGTATTTCAAACCTAAATTAACTCCACCAAAAATAAAAGACGAAGATGAGTTTTGGAAATTCTTAAAACTGTGCTTTAAGTTTCCACGCAGAACATTACAAAACAATTTAAAAATGGCTCATTACGATTTAGAAAAAATTACACCCGAAATTCTAAAACTCCGGGCACAACAAATTTCCTTTGATCAATTTTTAGATATCTGGAATAAATTAAATTAATTTCACACTAACCTTGTTTTATTTAAATAATCGTAAACAATCTGGCTCCATGATTCCATTTTAGAATAATAAGATTGAGCCTGTTTAAGATCTAAAAGATTACCCTCCTGTAATTCAGATTTAATTTTTATTTCTCTATCTTCCCCCCGAAGCAAAAAAACTAAACCGATATGAACTCTTCCAACATCATTGCTGTCATCATTTAAAAGTCCAAGCGGTTCAATTTTTAATTCTCCATCATAAAAAACTTCTTCTTCAAATTCCCTTTTTGCCCAATCAAAAATATGTGTACCTTCAATATCTTCCTGTCGAATGTGTCCACCAATGCCCAAAGAATATTTATTTTTAAGCCTTCTTTCGCTTGAAGTTTTTTTTCTGCGCATCAAAAAAATTTTATCGTGATAATTAAAAACTAAATATGGAATAACTTGTTTATAATTAGGATTTAATTCCATGTGTGAACGCCACAAAAATTGTTTATTTTTATCAATTATTTTTTCGTAAAAATCAAAATCAACCGGTTTAATACCATGAAATCCACCATCAGGTAATATTTTCTCCCGTTCGATGACTAAAACTTTCTCATCACTTTTTTTTACAAAAACGTTTTCGTTAGCATTCAACTTGTTCTTAATTATTTGCACAATAAAACTCCTTTGTTTTTTTAAAATAAAGGGCAGGTAATTCCTGCCCCACACAAATTAAACAAATTTTGATAAAAAACTAACCCATTTTCCATCAATGGCAAAATTTGTCAAATAATAAGAACTATGAATATCATATTTTGGAAAATAAATAGAAATCCCTTTTGCATTTTTCATTTGTGAACCGGTCGCATTTGCTATGACAGCCTGTTCAATTAACAACATTTCTTCGCTTAATAAATCTTTCAACACCTGCAAATTATTTGTCAGATTTTCAATTGCCAGATTTGTTAAATCAAGCTCAACAAAATTTAAATCTTTAAACAAATCAAAACTTCTTGCTGAAATAACTGGCCGTAAAGGACGATTATTATTTAATTGCAAAGAAAAACCTGGGCGCGGCTGAATTGAACCTGGTGTATTTGATGGCCTTACAATAACTTGGGGTATTGGTGAAATATTATTTTGTGGTCTTAAAGGACGAGGAACGCTCGAAGGCCTTGCCTCGAGGCCCGGAGGAGGTAAGTTGCTTGGCCTTATAAAAACGTTTGGCGTTGGTCCGAAATTTGGTCTATTTGAAAAATTAAATAAAAAATTTGGTCTTTGAAAAATTAAACTGGGTCTTGGGCTGGAAGGTTGTTGTTCAATTTCTGATTCTTCCTGCTCAACAACTTCAGGTTCCGGTTGAGGTTCTGGTTCTTGTTCAGGTTCCGGTTCCGGCAATTCAATTGTTTCAAGTTCATCCAAAACTGTTTTACAGAAAAAATGTAAATCAATAAAATCATCATCCTCAAATTCTAAACTTTTGTTTCTAACCTGATCTATTACATTTTTAAATTCAATCCCTAAAACTTCTTCGCACTGATTCCATTTATCAACAATTAAATTCAATTTTTGTTCAACCAAATCAATTTTAGTTAAATCAACAACTGACTGAGTATAATCTGCAGTCTGCTTTTCATCATAAAAAACTTTATATGAATTAACTATTGCTGTCGCAAATTGAGCAGGTGTTAGATAAGCTGTTGAAGCTGAAGTTAAAAACCCACAATAATCCCAACCAAAAGCTGGTTCAGTTTGCTGTGAAGCAACAAAATAATTTACACAATCTTTGATCTGATAACCAACCTCCAAATCTGCCATCAAACAAGCATCCATCCCTAAAACATCAATCTTTTTCCCACCCAACACCTCGTTTTTTATCTGAATCAAAGCTGACAACATATCCTGATTATTAAGATAAGTATCATTTGTATCATCATATAAAATTCCACGGGTTATTTTTCTAATCGGATCAATAATACCACTTCCATGTCCCCACAAAGAAATCGCATAATGGTTGGCAGGAAAATTTTGCGCTGCCCAACGCATACCGGAAACTAAATCTTGCTCAGGATTTTGCCCCATTTCTGAAGCCAAAACTTCAAGGGTGACAACTTCATTGTTTTCAATTTTATACCGATACGTTCCCAAATGATTTGGCAAATCACACTGCGCTACAACATTTATTCTTTCAGATAAGGTTGCCTTTGCCATCTCATCAACCAAATCCATGCTCGCATAAGTACTCAAATTATTATCCGCTGCCATGTGTACATACAAAGTCCAATCCGCAGTTGCAAAAACAGATGTTGTTAAAAGAAAAAATAAAGAAAAACATAATCGTTTCATTGCTTCCTCCCTGAATAATTGAATTTATAAAAAACAATAATTAACTAAACAATTATTAAGGAATCGAATCAACAGTTTTGATAAAAAAAGAAAAGCGGGCCAATTTCTCAGCCCGCTTATAAAAATTATTATTTTACTTATTTAACTTCCCCAAGGCCACCAACCAGCAGATTTTTGTTTTTGACTGTTTTCTTGAACAATTTGATCGATGACCAAATAAGGCCATTTTAGATTAGAACTTTTTATTTTACCAACCATTAATGTTCTTACAAACCAATTAAAAAGATGAACCTTTTTACCAGAAATAGATTTTCTGGTGCCATCAATTCTTTCTTCACCATCTTCTACTTTAACAGATATCTTACAAACATCTCTCCAGTTATCTTTTGTTACACCTTTAATGTTATTAAATTCTTTTAATAATTCTTCAGCATCAACCCAGGCAAAAGCGCTAATTTCTTGATACTTGCGATCACTAAACAAACTTGATTCCTGAACGTTTAAAAAAATCTCCGGTGATACATAAGGCACTTTTAAAAGATAACAATAATAATGATTTTTGCCATTTTTATCCCAAATAAAAATATGATTATCTGAAACATTTTGTAAATTTTTTTCTAATCTTTCTTTTACACCAAATAATTTTAAAGTTTCTTCGGACCCTTCTCTTGCAGCAGTATTAATGTAACTTTCTTGTCCTTCTACCCTTCCTCCAAAATCACCAAAAACTTCAGGGCCACCTCGCCTATGCTGGCTTCTGCCAAGAAGCAAAAAAACTTTTCCGTCTTTAACCGCATAAGGCAAAATACCAGCCGAACAATATAGCGAACTAACCTGATTGAAATTTAAGATAATCAAAAAAATTATTATTTGTTTAAAAATTTTCATCATATTGTTTTCACCCCCTAAGCTCTTTTAAAAAATTCAACCATAAACTTTCTTTTGCAAAATCTGTCCCCTGATAAGAAGCATCGATATTGCCTGTCGGATAATAAATTGATAATCCACCAGCATTTTTCATAGCGGTTCCAACTGAATTGGCAATAACAAGTTCATTCATTAATTCTATCGCAACCTGCGAACTTGCTTTTAATAAAATTAAAGATTTTTTAAGAGATGAAGAAAGACTATTTGAGTCACTTTTTAATTTTGCTGTTTCAATATCAGTATTTTTTATAAGTTCTGAAACAAAGGAATATAAATCTATGTAAGATGATGTACTAAAATGCAAACAGGCACTTCTGGATTTATTAATTATGCTTTTAACCGTGTGCAAATTATATTTTCTGCATTCATTCAAGCTTCCAACAACTAAATCCAACGCTTCTTTTAAATCAGAAATTTTATTCAGATCAATAGCGGATTGCGTGTAAAATGAAATACGCCCGTTATATAATTTTTCATAATTTTCAACGATACTTTTAGCTAACTGATAAGATGAAAATCCTCCCGATGTTAAAGGTCTTAAAATAGAAGAATAAGACCATCCACTTGCAAGCTCAACTTCTTCTGAAGCAACAAAATAATCCGCATAGTCCTTTATTTGATAACCAACCTCTATCATTCCCATTAAACAAGCATCCATACCAATAACATCTATCTTCTTTTTCAACACAGTATTTTTAATTTCATTTAAAGAATTTTTCAATTCCTGATTCGTCATGTAGGTTCTGCTTGCCTCATTAAATAAAATTCCACGCTGCTCCTCACCAAAACTTTCAAGTAAAGACTGAAAATCAAAGTTTTTAATAGTTAAATCTGCAATCTGAATTCTTGGGTTTTGTTCTAACAATGCTTTATCAACAGAAAAATGAGTATTGCCCCAGATTGGATCTAAAATTCCAACTCCATGGTTCCATAAAATTAAAAAGTACTTTTGCGCCGGATATTTTTCCACAGCCCATTTAACAGCTTCAACCAAATCCAACGATTTATTTCCATCGATATTTACACTTTTATTTTCCTGTAATACCATTTGTCCCTTATCAATTCTGTAACGCCAAATACCTCTATGATTTGCATCGTACCACTGAACCACAATTTTTAATTTGTCACTTGAACCAACCATAGACATATCTTCAAAATTTTTAATCGCATATTTTGCTAAATTATTATTTGCCTGAACATAAACAATCATCGTCCACTCTGGAAGTCTTTGGTCTTCCTTTGATTGTATTTTTTCGGAAGAATTTAAATTTTTGGGTTCCTGTAAATTAATAAGTTTTGGTCTTTTTAAAATGTTCTGCTTTGCTTTTTCACCCAGATGAATAGGAATAACAGAATTATTTGGCCTACGATCGCCTAAAAGCCAATTTTGAGCAAAAACAACATCGGAGAAAAAACACAAAAAAAGAATAAAAAACGATTTAAAGCGAAAACGCTTAAAAGTCTTCATGTCCCTTCCCCCCTAAATTTTTCTCAAAACTCAAGTTCAACTTGAGGTTGTAAATTTAAAAACCTTCGTGATTCGCCCCCTTCTCATCTTCAGGCTAAGAAAATGCCCTATTTAAAGTCAAACATTTCAAATATGAATAAAATAACCCCCTAGACTAAGCATGTTTATTTTCAAATAGAATAATAAAGGGTGAAATTAGCCTCTTTCAGGATTTCTGTTAAAATTTGAAACATTAATGCTGTTAGATGGCTTTATTAATCAATTAAAAGTTAATTTTTTTGAAAAAAATGAATAAGAGGGAACAAAATGAGCTACAATTTTAAAAACATAGAAAAAAAATGGCAGGATTCCTGGCAAAAAAATCCTTATTTCAAAACAAAAAATGATAAATCTTTAAAAAAATTCTACTGTCTTGATATGTTCCCTTATCCTTCAGGCTCAGGTCTTCATGTTGGTCACTGGAAAGGTTATGTGCTTTCTGATGTTTACGCACGAATTAAACTTTTGGAAGGCTACAATGTTTTACACCCAATGGGCTGGGATGCCTTTGGTCTTCCAGCTGAAAATGACGCGATTAAAAAAGGAAAACATCCCAAATCAAATACCGCAAACAATATCAAAGTTTTTAAAGAACAATTGCGCGCAATTGGCGCAATTTATGATTGGACAAAAGAAATAGACACAACTGATCCAAATTACTACAAATGGACTCAATGGATTTTCGTAAAAATGTTTAAAGCCGGACTTGCGTATGAAAGTAATGCCCCAATTAACTGGTGTCCAAAATGTTTAACCGGACTTGCAAATGAAGAAGTTATTGGTGGAGTTTGCGAACGTTGTAACACGATGGTCGAAAAGAAAAATATTCGTCAATGGATTTTAAAAATCACGCAATACGCTGACAAACTTTTAAACGATCTTGATCAACTTGAATGGGCAGAAAAAGTTAAATTAATGCAAACAAATTGGATCGGTAAAAGTACAGGCGCAAGAATTACTTATAAAACCGATTCTCCTTCGATACATTCTGCTCCGCTAAAAGCTTCGCAGAACACTCAGGATGAACGGGTTGAATTAACAGTGTTTACCACAAGACCAGATACTTTATTTGGTGAAACTTTCATGGTTGTGGCACCTGATCATGAACTTGTTGAAAAAATAATCAAACCTAAATACAAAAAACCGGTTGAAGAATACCAAAACGAAGTTTCTAAGATGTCTGAAATCGAAAGAACAGCTGAAGATAAAGAAAAAACAGGTGTATTTACCGGAAGTCATGCCATTTGTCCTGTAACTGGCAGGAAATTACCTATTTATCTTTCAAGTTATGTTTTAAAAGATTATGGAACAGGAATTATCATGGCTGTTCCAGGACATGATGAGAGAGATTTTGAATTTGCAAAAAAATTTGAAATTGAAATCATTCAGGTAATAAAACCTTACAATCCTGAAAATGAAAAAGATCTTTACGATAAAGATGGAAAATTATTAAGAGCGTTTGTTGGTGATGGAACTTTAATTAATTCAGGACAATTTGATGGATTTGATGCAAAAAAAGAAGGCGTTGAAAAAATAATAAAATACCTGGAAGATAAAAAACTTGGATCCTCAGAAACCTGTTATAAATTACGCGACTGGATTTTTTCACGTCAACGTTACTGGGGCGAACCAATTCCTCTTGTTCATTGTCGAAAATGTGGCGTTGTTGCAGTACCTGAAGATCAACTGCCTGTAACATTGCCCGAAGTTGAAAAATATCATCCAACAGGCACAGGAGAATCTCCTTTGTCAAATATCAAAGAATGGGTAAATACAACCTGTCCGGAATGTAATGGACCAGCAAAACGCGAAACAAATACTATGCCTCAATGGGCCGGATCATGCTGGTATTTCTTACGGTATCCAAATCCAGATTTAAAAGATAAACCATTTGATGAAGCCGATATTAAATATTGGCTTCCAGTTGATCTTTATGTTGGTGGAATTGAACATGCAGTGCTGCATCTTTTGTACTCACGTTTTTACATTAAATTTTTGCATGATCAAGGTTATCTTCCATTCAACGAACCGTTTAAAAAGCTTTTCAACCAGGGAATGGTTTGTATGAAATCGCCATTAACCGGAAAAGTTGAAAAAATGTCCAAATCAAAAGGCAACGTTGTAAATCCTGATGAAATCGTAAAACAATATGGAAGTGACACGTTGCGTATGTACATGATGTTTATGGGACCACCTGAACTTGATACAGAATGGCAAATGGATTCGATTAAGGGTGTTCACGCGTTTTTAAATAGATTGTGGAATTTTTTAACAACCAAAGAAAATATTAAAGAAAAAGTGGATGAAAAATCATTAAAACGTTTCCATCTCTTCTTAAAAGATTTTCAAACAAGAGTTGATAATTTTAAAGTTAATACTGCAGTTTCAGCGATCATGGAATACTTAAATGATTTAAGTTCTAATAAATTTGAAATCAACAAAAATCTAACTGAACAATTATTAACTGCTATTTCAATCATGGTTCCTCATTTTTCTAGTGAATTAATGGTTCAAGTTGTAGGCAAAGAGCTTGAAAATTGCACCTGGCCAGAATATGATTCCGAACTAGCACAAGTTGATGAAATAGAAATTGCAATTCAGGTTAATGGAAAACTACGCGGAACAATCAAAACAACAAAAGGTATTTCACAAGAAACAATTAAATCGCAGGCAAAAGAAATTATTGCGAAATGGCTTGAAGGTAAAAAATTAGTTAAAACAATTTTTGTTCCAGATAGATTAATTAGTTTTGTTGTTAAGTAAAAAAAGAGATCCTGAATCAAGTTCAGGATAACAAAATTTAAATATTTCCTTTTTAAGGATTATTCAAAGAAACATTTTTCTCTCACTGCATCAGATAAAAGAATAAATTGAACTCGTGTTCCAGTAATTAAAATTTTTTCCAATGATTCCATCTTACCCAAACAATCTGGCAATTTTTCCAATTTAGGATTATTACGAAGATCTAAAACATTCAAAGTTTGTAAATTTAAAATATTTTCAGGAATTAAAGTTAGATCATTATTTTTAAGTGATAATGTTGTTATATGTGTTTGATTATTAGCCTCTAAAATTAAATTCATGAATTCATTTAATTCATCATCATTAATACCATCTTGCAACTTAGATGAATCTAAATTCAAACAACCCGTTTCCGTTGCTTCAGTTATTTTTTCCAAAAATGTAAGAGCAAACGCCATACATTCTTGACGTGAAGTAGTTCTTCTATGTTCTCCATTGGACATTTCTCTCCAAGGGAACATCCCATTCAAACTCAAAACTAAAAATCCTAAAAATAAAAACTTTATTTTCATAAAAATCTCCTCATTGTTAAAAAATTAAAAAACAATTTGCTCCGTAATTTACCATATTTTTTAATTTTATAAGAATTTAATTGAATTTAAATTTATTTCCATTTATTTTATTCCTAATTCGTCAAAAAATTTCTAACAAAGTTGAGGGGGAAATAAATGAAAATTTTTCTAGACACTGCTGATCGTGATATTATTAAAAAATGGGTAGAAACAGGAATTGTTGATGGAGTTACAACTAATCCAAGCTTATTAAGCAAACAAGGAGACAATCCCAAACAAGTGTTACTTGATATCTGTAAAATGGTTCCGGGTGATGTAAGTATTGAGGTTGTAGAAAAAGAGCCCCAAAAAGTTTATGAACAGGCAAAAGAAATATCAAAAATTGCTCCAAACGTTGTTGTAAAAATTCCGTTTGCACATGAATATTTACCGGTAATTGCAAAACTTACCAAGGAAAAGGTCGCAATAAATGCGACTTTAATTTTTTCTGTAATTCAAGCTCTTCTGGTTGCTAAATTAAATGTAAAATATATTTCACCATTTATTGGCCGCTGGGATGATATTGATGTTGATGGAATGAAATTATTGCAAGATTTAATGCGTTTAAAAAAAAATTATGCTTTTAAATCTGAAGTTTTGGCTGCATCAATTAGAAATGTTATGCACTGGCATTACGCAACTTTAGTTGGAACCGATGTCATAACGTTGCCACCAAAAATTTTAGACGCGGTAATGAATCATCCATTAACAACTCAAGGTATTGAAAAATTTGATAAAGATTGGCAATCTTTGGGAAAAGAAAACCTACTAAGTTAAAAAAATTGGCGGCTTTTTAAGCCGCCTTATTTATTTTTTAATTTAAATTTTTTTAATGATTATTTTGTTATTTCTAATTCATAGCCGGCATAAATATCAGGATTCAAACCAACGTGTTCGTAATTAGTTTGCATAAATCCCATTTTTTTATAAAGTTTTATAGCTGGCTCATTTTTTGTTCTAGTAACCAAAGCAATCTTATTAATATTATCAACTTTTGAAATAATAGATAAGACCAATTGTTTACCAATTCCGTTTCCCCAACTGTCAGATGATACAGCCTGGTGCTCTATATAATAGACTTCATCCTCTTCTTTTTCATCTTTTGTAAACATTGCAAAACCGACAATTTTTTCTTCATCCTTTGCGACAACAAAATGAAAATTAGAATCACCAAGTTTTCTAGCAAAAGTAGTAAAATCTTCTTCAGCTACTTTATTTAAAAATTCATCAACTTTCATTTTTCCGTTTGTAACTTCTATCATTCCATCCGTATAAATTTGACCATAAGATTTATTAAATGATTCAAGAAATACATCCTTGGCTGCGATTAAATCATTTGAATCAAACGCATTTAACCATTTAAGTTTAATTTCTGCGTTTGTAGACAAAAAACAAATAAAAGATAAAGCGAAAACTTTAAAAACGTAAGAACTCTGTTTAACTTTCACAAATATCCCTTTCTTTTTTTCATTACCAACATCTCTAAAAACATCGAAAGGAATATAAAATGAACAAGTAAAATAAGCAAATATTTTTTTTAAATTAAATCTTTAAAATCAACATCTAGTAAAGCGTAATTTTGCCATTCCGAATCATTAAAATGCCACCATTCATTTTTATATGGTAAAAAACCATTTTCTTTCATAACTTTTTGTAATAAATTACGGTTTTGTTTTTGTTTAACCGTCAATCCTTTATTGTAAGTTACAGCTGCACGTTCAGTTAAATCATCAAATTTCGTTGGCATCGGTAATTCTTTTCCTGTTTTTAAATCAAATAATGTTACATCAACTGAAGCTCCACGATTGTGTTTTGAACCCTTTTTGGGATCAGCCACAAAATTTGTATCTGGAAAAATTTCCCACATTTTTTTCTGTGCAGATAAAGGTCTGTATGCATCCAAAATTTTCAAACAAAGATCTTTTTTTTCTAGTTCTTTTTGAATTTTATCTAATTTTTCTGCTACATTTTTGCGTAAATAACATTTTGGGCTTAGATATAAAACCTGTTTTGTAAAGTTATTTTTAGTTGCATAACGCATATCAATTTTGATGTTTGGATTAACTTTGCTCACATCAACCAAATCGCTAACATCTTTTGAAAATTGAGCATTTCCCTTTAAATAATTTGCAATCAATGTTAAAGCCAAAATCGCCATCAAAATATATTTTGAAACATTCATTTCTTCTCCCCTCCAATATTATTTTTCTCTTTTTTATTAATTTCTTCATTAATTTTTTCTTTTCTTAAATCAGAATCATCAAGTCCAACTTTAAACAAAGTTCGCATTTCCAAGACCTTTTTTAAATCATTTAAAAAAGAACCAAAATAGACAACCTGTCCTTTCAATTTTTCTCCCGCTTTAATATTATTTAATTCCTTGCCAAGCAAATCTAAAACAGATATTTTTCTGGTTTTGAAGGGATCAAATCCTGTTACTTCTATAACAAATTTTTTCCCTTTTTCGCCTTTACCTAAATACATTAAAACATGAGACATTCTGCCCTTTATTTTTTCACTTTCAAAAAAAATCAGATCTCCTGGTTGTAGATATTTTCCAGAAACAATTTTTTCCGAAAATTCAAATTGATCGTGCGCATTTCTTGGAACTTCAAAACCATTTGCACGATAAGTCAAGTTTACAAGCGCTGAACAATCCACCCCTGTTTGTTGTTTTTTGTTATTGACATCAAAAGAACTTCGACCTCCCCATGAATATGGGGAATCAAGAAAAGATTCTGCTGACAAACAAATATTTTTTCTTGTTACCAAATCCAAACCATAAATATGTTCATCCAAAATAATATTTAAATCTTGTCTTTTTATATAACAAAGCCCAAAAATTGGATAATCAACACATAGCCATTCATTGCTAACAACATGTTTACATCTAAATTTTGTACCAATAGATACTGAAAATTCAACACTTTGATCATCAAATGGTAGAGAATAAACAGGAACTAAATGTTTTTTTGTAACCAAATTATTGCTTAAAAATTTATCAACTATGCATACATCTTTAAATTGAACATAACCGGTTAAATTACTCCATAGCTTATCTTTAAACTCTTTTTGTTCAGTAACCTCAACCTTAATCCAGTCGTTATCACAAATGTTATTCCATGTGTTTTTTTCATTCACAAAATCAATAAAAAAAAGCTTATCATTCAAAAGCAATTGTGTGTCCTGTAATTTATCACCTACATCCCAAACATAGGGACAAAGTAATGGATAATTTACATTTATTCCATTTTTTTTGTATTCCGGAAATTCTGGTTCTGACCTTAAATCTGCAACCGGAACTTTTACAACCATTTTTATTCGGTTACAATTTAAAAAAGATATAAAAACAGAAAAAAATAAGAATAAAATAGATTTTTTAATCTTCATTATCTTGCCCCCCAGCAATATTAAAAAATTCATCCCTATTTGAAATAATAGTGTAAATTACATTTATATCTCAAGAAAATTGTGATTTAGTTTTTATTTTCAAAAATCTATAAAAAGGAAAACATATGAAAAAAATATTAAAAATATTTTTATTAGTTGCTTTGATTTCCACACAAATAAATTTAAATGCAATGTTTCAAAATCCAAAAGATATGATATTTTCAGAAGAATCCGAACGCATCCGAACTGATATAATAAACTTCTTTAAACAAATCCTTAATCCAAAAAACTATAACCCAAATAAATTAACTCCCATATTAAAAAAAGCTTCCCCATGGTTAGTATTTGCAGCACTTTTAGCAGTTGCTTATTCATATGGTCAAGAAGAAGCCGATGAAGCATTTTGTTGGGATATTTCTGAAATGATTACAAATTACTGTTCAGACACAAAAGGTTTTAATGATATATACAATTGTGTATATGGGCTTTTACTTGATGAATTAAAAGAAAAGAAAATTAAATGCACCTATGTCAGATGTATGCAGATGTTACAAAGAGAAGAATTATGGTTATTGTCAAGAGAATTTCGACAAGCAATAAAACAATGTATTTTAGATTATTTATTTCGAGAAAAATACAGATACAATTAATTTTTTGTTATTTAATCTGCTCAACCAAGTAAAAAGGTATAATTATTTCTTCATTTCCCTGTTGCAAAACTAATTCACCTGAAGGTAAGACATCATGAAAAAGACCTGAAATTAGAGAACCATCTTTTTGATGAATTTGTATAATTTTATTTTTATAAAATTGTTTTTCACGCCAAAGATTAAAAATTTGATCAAATTCGCAACTTTTCCATTTTTTATAAAAATCATCAATTGATTTTAAAATTTTTTCCTGCAATTCATTAATGTCAAAATTTTTGTTTAACGATTGTTTTAAACTGGTCGCTATTTCATAAAGCTCGTCTGTATGTTCAAAAATATTATTAACATTTATTGAAAAGCCAACAACTATTCCATGTAATTCACTTCCAGACCAGACAAGTTCAACAATCATACCGCCAACCTTTTTATGTTCTATCATAAAATCATTTGGCCATTTTAATTTGACACTATATTTTTCAAGAGCAGATAAAATACCTAATGTAATTGCCATATTTAATTGTGTTAAACGTATTGGCATATCCTGCTTTGAAATTTGTTTTAAGTCTGGTTTTAATAAAAGAGTAACGACAATTTGGCCACCGTAAAGTTTCCAGCTCCTGCCCTGCCTGCCGTGAGCAGACGTTAAATTTTTTACCAGAAAAACGGAACCATCTGGCGATTCATTAATATTTTGTTTTGCCAACGCAACTGAATTTTCTGATTCATCAAATGTATAAATCTTTGATGGAATACTCATGCTAACCTTTGCTTTATTTCTCTTTCTGTTTGCCGTTTAATATCACGTTCTTTTAGTTCCCGTTTTTTACCTATCGCTTTTTTGTGTTTTGCTGTTGCAATTTCGACTTTAATCAAACTTTTTTCAGTTATATAAATTTTTAAAGGAACAATTGTTACACCTTTTTTAGAGACATCACCTATTAATTTACTAATTTCACGTTTGTGTAATAAAAGTTTTCGACTACGTCTGGTATTTTTTTCTGCTTTTGAATATGCCTTGGAATAAGGCGCAATATAAAAATTTATAAGAAAAATTTCACTACCATGAACAGTCGCAAAAGATTCTGATAAAGAAATATGACCGGCCCGAACTGATTTTACTTCATCACCGGTAAGCACGATTCCGGCCTCATATTTATCTAAAATTTCATAATCATGAAAAGCTTTTTTATTCGTTGCGACAATCTTCATAATTATCTCTATTTTTATTAGCCAGTTTATTAAAAATAAATCTCATAATTGGGTAACATGATACGGCAAAAAATAAACCTAAAAGATTTCCACCGATTAAAAAAGACCACAAACAAACTTTACCTAAACCCAAAATTTTGGGGAGTGAAATTATCCAGGTGGGATTCCAACCTAATAAATTATGAACAAACCATAAACCAAAAAAATAATCAAAAGAATAAAATGGAACTATCGTCCATGGATTATTTATTGATGTGGCAAAAAATAAAATCGGTAAATTTAAACCAAACCACCATTTTGCAAAAAGCATCATAACAGAATGGACACCCGGAAAAGGAGAAAAGGCTATAAAAAGACCAATACAAAAAGATTGAGTTAATTTTTCAGGTGTATTTCCGGATTTTAAGGCATTTGTAAAAATTTTTAATATTTTTTCTTTGTTTATCATACAATCCCAATTATAGTAAAAAGATATTGGCCGGAAAGATTTTTTATTATAACATTAAACATTAATTAAATTTAGCGATAATATTGATGAAAGGCTAATTATGATTAAAACAATAACAAAATCCATGTTTTTACTAATTTTACCAATATCGATAAATGCTTTAACGGTGCAAGCGGATGGGCCTCAACCAATTGATCTGAAAGAACTTCTTGAAAAACACAAAGCGCAACAGGCTCAAAAAAATATCCCAACACCTGAAATTAAAATAAATCCTCCACAAACACCACCTAAAAACATTGAAATTGAAGTTCCAACATCACCAGAAAAAACAATTTTGCAGGGATTAATTCAGGTATCATCAAAAATAAATAAATTGCCGGAAATCAAACTTTTATATTCCGGAAACCAGACATTTGTTAATCAGCAAGGTTTTTATTCTTTTCCAATTGAAGATGAAGATTTAAACAAGGTTTATATTTTAATTTGCAATCAGATCAATACAAGCTTTGACGGCATAAACACAATTGAAAATTTAAATATCGATCCAAATAAAAAATATCGTTTTTTTTCGTTAAAAAAAATTGAGCTACAAGAAAATAAATACCGATGGGAATGGAAAGAAAAAACATTACAAAAAAAAGATTTTGTTATCCCACAAAACTGCATAATTGTTTTAATTAATCCAAAATATTTTGAACAACTGGATGAATGGAAAATTCATTTACTGGATAAATTTATAGGGTTGCCTAAAATTGTTTTAAATGAAAACATCACACAAGACAAATTATCACGAACAGGAGTAAAATCTCATTTATATACTCTGGATAATCAATATTTTCATGAAACAATAAAACAGGAAAGCAAAGAATTTGAAAACCAGCCTAATGTTAAAGTTGTTTTGGCAAGGGAAGCGAATTCATGAAAACATATGCCATTCTTGCTCACGATAAAAAGGATTCCTTAAATCATTATCTTTTTACACAAATCACAAAACATCTTGAATCAAAAAATGTAACAGTTGATAAATTAAATTTATACGATTACGAAAAACAGATCCCTTTTTATTCCCACGACAGAAGTAAGCTTGAAAAAAATGATTTTTATCAGGAGAACAAACAACGTTTTATGAAATCAGATTCCTTACTTATTGTTTATCCTGTTTATTGGAACACTGTTCCAGGAATCTTAAAATGCTGGATAGATTTGATCACCAACTTTGCATGGAAATATGAAGGGGGAGAAAGTGCCAAAGCTTTGCATAAAATAAAAAATGCTTTAGTTGTCAGCACAACTTCTGCCCAATTTCCAGAAAATGATCCTATGCTCAATAATTCCGTGCTAAAAAATATGTTTAAATTCATCAGCATTCCAAATTTTCAATTTTATGGCATTGGACAAGTTGATTCAATTACAAAAGAAGAAATTCAGGATCATTTAGAAAAAATAAATGACAAAATTTAAATTTATTTTTTTTATTATTTTATTTTGCTTAATTAATTCATCAATGCTAAAAATCAATTGCTGTACAGTTTTGCCTAAAATTAAAAAAATTGAACAAAAAATAATTGTTATTTCAAATAAACTTAATCGTTTAAATAAAAAAATAAGCATATCCAGTAAATCTGTAGATCCGGAAGAAATTGAACTAATTCAAACTTGCTTAAACATGCGAATTGATCTCATAAAGTTATTGAAAGACATAGAAATAAAACACAAGCAATTTCTCATAAAAAAAATTCGCGCAAAGGATATTCACCCCTTTTTATCTGATGTTGACAACTGGCTAGATCGTTTAAATAAACTAATAGAAAAAATAGAAACAAATTACGATAGATTAATGTATATAAATATAGAAGAAGAAAATTATTTGTCTTTAACCTCAAGAGTTATCTTGTTCATAATGCAAGTAATAGAAAGCTTTACATGCTTTTTAAGGGCTAAAGAATTATCTGAAAACATCCAATGATAAATCTGAAAACTGATTTTTTTCTGCTTTATATCCACCAACAAAAGCAACCATTGCAGCATTATCACCACAAAATTTGCATGCGGGGGAAACAAACCATTTTTTGTTTTGTTCACACAAATATTTAAGTTCATTTTTTAAATATTTATTGCAGGCAACACCACCAACAAAAGTAAATCCTTTTACTTCAGGATATTTTTTAAATGCATTTTCTAAAACATCACAAAAAATATCTTTGATGCAAACCAACAAAGAGCTGGAAACTTTCTGTTGTAGATCAGAATTTATGTTTTCTTCAATTGGACCAGTTTGTAAATCGTATGCGCCCTTCTTAACCAAATCATAAAGGACTGCCGTTTTAAGGCCTGAAAAACTAAATTTTAAATCTTTAGCTAACTTTTTAGATCTTGGATAATCAAAAAAATCCTGAAAATCAACCTGTGTGGCTAATTGTTCTATTTTAGCACCTCCGGGATAACCAAGCCCGATAATTTTTGCAATCTTATCAAAAGCTTCCCCGGCAGCATCATCTAAAGTTTGTCCCACAAGTTTATATTTCCCAAAATCTTCAACTAAATAAATTGCTGTATGCCCACCGGAAACAGATAAACATAAATGTGGAAAACTAATATTTTTGTTAATTGAAAAATCATCATTTAAAAAAGAAGAAAAAATGTGCGCTTCAAGATGATCAACCGCTACCAATTTTTTATTTTTCGACCATGCAATTGCTTTTGCAAAACAAAGACCAACTAAAAGAGACCCAACCAACCCTGGTTTATTTGTAACAGCAACAACATCAATTTCATCTAATGTTTTATCAGCTTGCTTTAACGCTTGTTCAACGATTATATCTATTTTTTCTAAATGAGAACGAGATGCAATCTCTGGAACCACACCTCCATAAATTTCATGCAATTTAACTTGAGAAAATAATTGATTTGATAAAAGTTGTTTTTTAGCCTCATCGTAAACAGCTGCTGCTGTTTCGTCACAAGATGTTTCTATCGCTAATATTATTGACGACATAATTTTAACCCTTCTACCCTTCGACTACGCTCAGGGTGAGCGGGTGTTTGGATTATTTTTTCTTATTCATTAATTCCCAAAACTCTTCATTTGTTTTCGTTTGGCGCATTTTATCTATCAGAAATTCCATACCTTCAATTGTATTCATTGTTGTAAGGAATTTTTGCAATACCCACATATTTTTTACTGCCTCTGGATCAAGAAGCAATTCTTCTCTACGTGTACCAGATTGTTCTAAATCAAATGCAGGATAAATTCTTCGGTTTGCAAGTTTTCTTGAAAGATGTATTTCCATGTTACCGGTTCCTTTAAACTCTTCAAAAATAACATCATCCATTTTAGAACCAGTTTCTACTAATGCTGTCGCAATAATAGTCAATGAACCACCCTCTTCAACATTTCTAGCAGCTCCAAAAAATCTTTTTGGTCTTTGCAATGCACTTGCGTCAATACCACCACTAAGAACTTTTCCTGTTGCAGGAGCTAAGGTATTGTATGCCCGGGCAAGTCGGGTTAGAGAATCAAGCAAAATTACAACATCTTTTCCACATTCAACCAAACGTTTTGCTTTTTCTAAAACAATCTCTGCTACCTGAACATGACGTATTGCATACTCGTCAAAAGTAGAACTTATAACTTCCGCGTTAACAGATCTTTGCATATCAGTTACTTCTTCTGGACGTTCGTCGATAAGCAAAATTATCATTATAATTTCTGGATTATTATTAATAATTGTGTTTGCTATTTCTTTTAAAAGAGTTGTTTTTCCGGTTTTTGGCTGAGCAACAATCATACCACGTTGCCCTTTTCCAACTGGTGTAAGCATATCCATTATTCTTGTCGAAATAACAGAAGGATCTCCCTGTAAATTAAATTTTTCATTCGGAAAAATAGGTGTTAAATTTTCAAAAACGGTTTTTTTATAAGCCATTGATGGTGTTTGATAATTAACAAACTCAACTCTTTGCAAAGCAAAATATTTTTCACCCTCTTTTGGTTTTCTTAACGTTCCCTTAACAAGATCTCCTGTACGAAGTCCAAAACGTTTTATATGAATAGGAGAAACATAAATATCATCCGGACCTGGAACATAATTAAATTTTGCAGATCTTAAAAAACCAAAACCATCAGGAAGACGCTCTAAAACTCCTTCACCAAAAATTTCAACTTTTTTCTCTGATTGTAATTCCAGAATTTTAAAAATTATTTCTTGTTTTTTTAATGAACTAACATCATGAATGCCCAAATTTTGCGCATATTTAATTAGATCGGTAATGTTCATATCCTTTAATTCTTTAACATCAATAGAAACCTTAGGAGTATCATTACCCGCATTTGTATTGCCGTTTGACACATCGCCCCCATTTACATTATTTTTTTCAATAAATTTTCTATCGTAATTTCTTTTAACTTCTTTTCTGTCAATTGATTCTTTTTTTATATGCTTAGAAGCATTAGTTTTTTTAGACAAAGAAGAATCTGTTTTTTTTTCTTCATTTGTTTTTATTATTTCTTCTACAATATCTTTATTTTTAACCATAATCTAAATACTTACGCTAATAAATAAAAGTTAATAAAATACCCCTAAACAAATTCTTCAGAATAATTAAAAATGAAAAAATTATAATTCTGATTGCTTACTTATTAATAAGTTAATAAGAACAGGTTATTAAATTTTTCACAAAGATTAGTACTAACTAATTATTAATAAATTAATTGCCTGCTTTTTCTTTTACCCCACCCAACAACATCATTACAGGACTCGCAATATAAATTGATGAATATGTTCCAAAAATTATACCTAAAAGCATAACCAAGGAAAAACTATGCAAAGTTTCTCCACCTAAAATAAAAATAGAACCCACAGCTAACAACGTTGAAAAACTTGTTAATAAAGTTCTTTTTAATGTCTGATTAAGACTTGTGTTAACAACCTTTTGCAAAGAAACACCATGCATTTTTGTCAAATTTTCTCTTATGCGGCTGTAAATAACAATTGTATCATTCAACGAATAACCAAGAATAGCCAGAATTGCCGCCAAAACATTTAAGGAAATTGGCTCTCCTAAAAACAAAATCATAACCAAAACAACTAAAATATCATGCATCAGAGCAACAACAGCTCCCATTGCAAAATTATATTTATATCTTATCGCAATATATAAAAGAAGAATTAATAAAGAAAGAAGTACAGCCTTAATAGCGGCCCATTGCATCCCTTTTCCAACTTCAGCCCCAACCCATTCAATATTTTCAACTTTCATTTTGTTGTCCGGAATTTCCAGTTTAATATCAGAGCTAAATTTATTTTCCAGATCCCCAACATCCTTTAATTGCGTGATTCCAACTTTTACAATGTATTCTTTATCTGAATTTGCAATATTTTGAATAACAGAATCTTCCCAACCTTGCTTACTCAAAGCAGCCCGAAATTTATCAATAGCTACAGGATTCTGAAAAACCACCCTAATTTCAGCGCCACCGGAAAAATCGATATTATATTTAAAACCGCCCTTTGCAAAATAACCAAAAACACCTGCTACTAACAATATAACTGATGCTGTCAACGCAAAATAACGATATTTTAAGAAATCAATAGAAAATTGCATTACCACTCCATTAAGAATTTAAATTTATTATTGATTTGTTGAGATAACAGAAACATAAGTTCTTTTTTTTAAACCTTTATGAAATTTTACAAAGCCATTCAACAAAGAGAATAAAGTATCATCTCCGCCCCTCTTAACTCCAGACCCTGGATGAATCTTAGTTCCTCTCTGACGAATTAATATCTCACCTTTTTTAACAAACTGTCCACCGAAACGTTTACAACCTAGTCGTTTACTTTGACTATCGCGGCCATTTCCCGTAGAACCACCACTTTTACTCGTTGCCATGGTTAACCCTTACGACTTACAATCTTAAAACATTTAAAGAAACCATTTACAGATTACCTTGAACTCTCCTTTATTAGATTAACAGGGATTATTTTGCCCTGATTTTTAGTAAAAGTCAAAAATTATTTACTAACCTTTTCCCAATTTTTTCCGGTTCGCATGCTTATTTTTAACGGAACATCCCATTTGATGACATCTTCTAAACAATTTTTTACAATTTTTTTGACGATTTCTTCTTTTTTGGAATCGTATTCTATGAGTAATTCATCGTGAATCTGTAATAATATCTTAGCATCTATTTTTTTTGTTTCAAATGCCCTATAAAGATCTATCATCGCTATTTTGATAATTTCAGCTGAAGTTCCCTGAATTGGACTATTAATTGCCATTCTTTTTCCAGCCTCATATAAAAGCCTGTTTTTTTCTTTTAATTCTGGTATATAACGCCTTCTGCCCATTAAAGTTTCAACATAACCATTTTTTTGCGCTTCTTTTTCCGTTTTTTCTATCCATTTCAAGACACCTGGATACTGTTCAAAATATTTTTCAATATATTCCTTTGCTTCTCCCGGCTTTATATTCAAATCTTTAGCTAAACCAAAAGGAGTTAAACCATAAATTATGCTAAAATTAATTCTTTTTCCAATCTGGCGTTGCTCATTTGTAACATTTTCCAATGCAACATTAAATAATTGTGCTGCGGTTTGGGCATGAATATCAATATCATCAATAAATGCTTTTTTTAAATTTTTGTCTTTTGTTATATGAGCTAAAACTCTAAGTTCCATTTGAGAATAATCAGCAGACAAAAATTCACGCCCACGGGGGGCTACAAAAGCTGATCGTATTTGCATGCCATAACCTTTTGTTGCAGGAATATTTTGCAAATTTGGCTCTGAACTTGAAAGCCGCCCGGTTGCAACCATTGTTTGGCTAAATGATGTATGAACCCTACCGGTTTTTGGATTTATCATTTTTTGTAATGGATCAATGTATGTATTTAATAATTTAAACAATTCCCGATAATGCAAAATCAACACTGGAATAGGATGATGTTCACTTAATTTTTCCAAAACTTCCTGATCAGTTGACCTATGCCCTTTACTGCTTTTCTTAATAACTGGAAGCTTTAAATCATCAAATAAAAGCTTTTCAACCTGTTGAGGTGAATTAACATTAAAATCTTCTTTATAATCTTTTGAACCATACTTTATTGCTTCAGTAATTTTTTCATGAATTGTTTTTAATTTTCGTTCAACTTTTTTGGATAATTCTTTTAAAACTTCCACGTCAACTTTAATACCTGTTTTTTCCATATCAAACAAAACAAACATTAAAGGTAGTTCAATTTTTTCAAAAATATCTTTTAGCTTTTTGTCTTTATCCAAATCTTTAGACAAAATAGATTCTAATTTAAAAGTTTGCAAAGCATCATGCGCTGCGTATTCAGCAGCCTCTTTTAATGGAACAGCGTCAAATGTTTTATATTTTTTACCCAACAACTCTTTGTATGTAGTCATTCTTTCGTTTAAATATCGGACAGACAAACTTTTCAGACTTATTTTTTGCCATTCTTCTTCCCACCTTAATAAATTCGCAGCCAACAACGTATCAAAAACAACCCCATCAACTTCAATACTTTCAGTTGATAAAGCAAGAAGATCAAATTTGGCATGATGTAAAATTTTTTTGATATTTGAATTTTTAAAAATTGATTTTAATTTTTCCAGCGTTTTTTCTTTATCAAGAATTACAACCTCTTCTTTAACTTCAAAAATTTCAGCATTTTTTTCTTTTGCGCCATTCGTATAAGTAAAAGGAATGTAATAAGCTTCTTTTTTTTTTCAAATGCAATGGAAAGGGCTACCAGTTCATCTTGCATAGCTCTTAATCCTGTGGTTTCTGTATCAAAAGCAAAAATCTTTTTTTCTTTTATTTTGTCGATTAATTTTTCCAGGTCTTCATTCTTTGATACGACTCTGCAAGTCCAGTCATCTTTCTTGTTTTTTGTTTCATTATCAAACGCTATCGTCGCCTGAACTTCTTTTGCTTTTTTTTCTGTTATCTCAATCTCATGCTCACTTTTTCTGGAAATTAAATCTTTACCTTCAGATAAAATTTTTTGAACATCCGTTGAGTAAACCTTTCTCAAGTCTGCAAGCATACTTTTAAATTCCAGCTTCTGAAAAATAGGCGCCGCGTTAACCCAATGACTTTCATTGAAATCCAAATCTTTTTTTCCGACAGATAATTTATAAAGTTTTAACCCAAAAAGTTCATAACTTAAAAAGGCATTCTTCTTATTTTCAATTAAGGCTTTTTGAACGCCTTCTTTTTTTATCTTTTCCATATTTTGATAAAGCTCTTCAAGAGAATCAAATTTTTGTACAAGTTCCAGAGCAGTTTTTTTTCCAATACCCTTTACCCCTGGAATATTATCTGATGCATCTCCCAAAAGAGAATGATAAAATCTTAATTTTTCGGGACCAAAACCTTTTTCTTTTCTAAAATCTGTTTCATCAATTAATTTTTCTTTAAACGAATCATAAATCATAACATCTTTATCTTTAATCAGCTGAAACAGATCTTTATCCGGTCCAACAATAATGGTCTGACCTTTTTTATTTTTTTCAGCCAACGTAGCAATCAGATCATCTGCTTCATAACCTGTTTTTGCAATCTGATAAAGACCAATTGAATTTGCAAATTCCTGAATTTGTTCTTTTTGGATAAATAAATCACTTGGTGGAGCTTGCCTTGTTGCTTTGTACTCTTCATACATTTCACTTCGAAAAGTTTTGCCTTTACTATCCCAAACAAGCGCCATTTTTGTTGGATCAAATATATCGATTATTCTTTTAATTGTTCTGCAAAAACCATACGTTGCCTGAGTTGGAATACCGCTTGAAGTATACAAAGGCCGCAACCCATAATAAGAACGATATAAAATATAAGAACCGTCAATTAAAAAAAGGGCATTTTCTTTAATACGATGCATTTGTAAGCCCTTTCAATTATTTAAAAATATAGAAAAACCCTAACTAATTTTTAAACAATACAATATTTATTTAAAAAGACAAAATACAAAGATATTTTCAAATAATTTACAGTTTATTTAAATACAATAATTCTCATCATGAAGCGCTTGCCAAATAATTTTTTTAATTTCATCATTATCAAATTTACAAGCATAATCATATGGAGATTTACCTAAACAAGAAATAGATACTTTCGCGCCATAATCGATAAGTCTTTGAACTAAATAAGGCTCCTGGGATTTAATGGCATAAAAAATTGGAGAATAAAGAGCATCTGTTTTTTCATTTACAAGTTTATTTTTTTCGTCCGAAGGAAGATGATTAATATGATTCAAAACAACATTTACAACAGCAAGATAATCGTCATTATCACAAAGTTTGCACAATGCATAAGTCAATGGAGTACCGTAAAATTCATCATAAATATTCAACACTCCTCCACATTCAATTAACATACCTACAACTTCTGGACGATTTTTTTTAATCGCCAAATATAACAATGGACAACCATCTACATCTTTCCGATTTGGATCAGCGTCAAATTCAATCAAAATTTCACACACTTTAGCCCATTTTGTTTTAACTGTTTTTTTAACCACAAAAAGCAAAACTTCATCTTTTACTTTTTTGCTTGTTTCTTCTAAAAATTTTTCTAAAAATTTACACCTCCAACATGTATGCAAAACATTAGATTGAGAATGTTTATGGAGCATAACTGCAGCCAAAACAGCCTTATCACAAGGAGAAAAAGAATTTAATAATTCAGTTAATTCTCTGTCAGTTTTAGGAGAAAAATTTCTACCTTTTTTCTTAAGAAGCTTTAAATACGTATGCAAAGATAAATACCTTGAATCACTGGAATTAGTACTAGAACCTCCTCGGGTCACAACTGCATCTGAATCAAAAAAAACAAAAATTAATAACACCAGCAATAATTTTTTCATATTTATCCCTTCTTAAAAGATAAAATTTGTAATCAACTTAATATTTTATAGAATGAAATCAGATAATAATAAAATTTAATTAAAAAAGAAAACAAATAATTATGAAAATCTTATCGCTTGACCTTGGAGACAAATGGGTGGGCTCAGCAATTTCAGACGAACTTTGCCTTACCTGCAGACCGTTTCAAACCGTTGAATTAAAAAATACTGCCGATTTCTTAAAAAAAACAATTCAGGAACAAAACATTCAAAAAATAATTATTGGTTATCCAAAAACCAGTAAGGGAACAAAAAGTGAACAAACCCTAAAAATAGAAAAACAAAAAAACGAACTCGAAGAAAAATTTAAAAAAATGGAATTTGACAACTTGGAATGGATCTTGTGGGACGAACGATTAAGCAGTAAACGCGCTGAAAATATTAATACAAAAAAAATAAAAACGTCCGAGGATAAGAAAAAAAGCCATTCCATTGCCGCGGCATTCATTCTGCAAAGCTATATTGACTATCTTGCCTTTTCAAAAAGCCTTTAAAATCAGGCCTAATAAAATTTTTTTTACAACTTTTCAAAACAGTTTACACTTATTATTGAACATCCCGAAAATCAAAAGGAGTTAAGGGGTCAGAATAATAATTAAATTGCTTGCTTAATTATAAGGAGCAATCAGGTCCAAGAAAGGAACGCATGAAGTGCCCAAAATGCGGTGGCTTGATGATAATCCAATCCTTCTTTGACCACTTCATAAATTTTGAAGGCTGGAAGTGCCTAAATTGCGGAAAAATTATTGAAAAAAGAGAAAGCACAATAAAAGATGATGCTTTCAGTATTTTTTATCAACGGCAAAAAATAAAAAAACATAACGAGTAAAAAAACAATTTATGAGTACAACATTTCTTGCAATTGAAGGTAGCTACACAAATTTACAAATAGCTCTTTTCAAAGATAAAACATGTATACAAAAAATTAGTGGCGATAATTTAAAAGCCAGTTCAACTCTAATTTTAAAAATCGATGAAATTCTTAAACAAAATAAAATCAAACTTTCTGATCTTGATTTTATCTCCGTCAACCAAGGTCCGGGGGCATTTACTTCCCTTCGGGTTATAATCGCAACAGTAAATGGAATATCTTTTGCGACAAAAATTCCATTGATAGGCATTGACGGTCTTGATGCGCTAAGCGAACAAACATTAAATTTATTTTCCGAAAAAGAAAATCCAACAAAATTAATAAGTTTATTAAATGCGTACAGCAACGAAGTTTATTTTTCTGTAAATAAAATAAACGAAAATAAATTAGAAAAAATAAAACCAAACGGCTACGAAAAAATTGAATATTTTTTAGATGAAATTGCAACCCTTCGACAAGCTCAGGGCGAACGGGAAGTTAATAAAAAAATATTGTTCACCGGCAATGGAACAACTTTACATAAAAACCTTATTCAAAAAAAATTAGGCTCAAACGCAATTTTTTCAGAAAATATTTTACAAACCACAGATGTAGATCAAATTGCAAAAATGGCCTTGCAAAAATGGAACCAAAAAAATGACCCTGTTTATAAACTCAAACCTCTTTATCTAAAAACACAAACATTTGCTGTTAAAAAATAAATCATATACTTCGAACAGAACCTAATCCAACAGCAACAGCCTCTACAGAACGCAAAATAGTTTGAGTCAATTTATAAAATTCTATTTCGGCTTGTTTGAATAAATTTAATTCATAAGAAGTAAAATCACCTTCAGGGCCAAAAAACAGATAAATTTTTTCATGTTTTTTTTGATTTAAATCTGAAAGTAATTCAAACAGACTTTCTCCATCAATATGAAAACAAACTTTTTTAGAAATTCCGAACGGCTCTTTTTCGATAAATGTTTTTAGTTCAACCGGATTTTGCAGTTCAGGTAAAATAAAATTTTTAGATTGCTCACAAGCTGATATTAAAATTTTTTGCAAACGTTCAATTGTTTTTTCCTCAAACCAGTTTTTATGAACCTGTGACGTAAGCAGTGGACAAATTTTGCCCACTGCCATAACTGAAGCTAAATACAAGACATCTTCAAAATGTTTTTTCTTTAACAATCCACAACAAAGAATTATTTCAGGTTTTATCTTTTTATTTTCAGAAATTGAAATAATTTTTAAATGAAGTTTCTTTTTTTCTTTTTTTAAAACAATAAATTCTATATTTTGTTTTTCATCAAATAATAAAAATGTTTCTTCTGTATGCAATCTCAAAACATCTGCTAATCGTTTTATTAATTCCCGATCTATTATTTCTATTTCAACGCCTTGTTTTTTACCTGAGATTTTTTTGGATAGATCAGCAAAATAAATTGAGAATATATGTGACATTTTTTGTGGTTTCTAATAAAAAAACAGATCCTGAAACTTCTCGTCAGACTTGAAAATCAGAACCTGTTTTTAATTATAAAAATTTTAGCTTAAACATTTTTTACAAAGCAAAACAATAGCAACAACAGAAACTAAAACTCCAGCTGTAACACCACTATAAATATATTTATCCTGATGTTTTTCCCAGTGTTCCAAAGATCTAACTTTTATGTACTTATAAAAAATATTCAATCTATCTTGCCAAGAAGCCTTTTCGTCAATCAAAATATCTATATCTTCATCCAAAATTTCTACATCTGTCTTAAATTCCAAATTCTTCAAAGCCATCTCCACCGCTGATTCGGCAGGATCCATATTTTTTGCGATATTTCTTTCAACAGCACAATTTAAAGCCAGAAAAAAAGAACAACAAAAGACCAAAACTATAAATTTCTTTAACATTTCTATCTCCTTGAATTATTTTAAACAAACCAGACAACTAATTGGTTATACTAGCAAAAAATATTGATTTATAAATTAAAAAAATAAAAAAGGAAAAAAGTGCAGTTAAAAAAAGAAAAAGTAAATCCAACAATGCTTGTAATTTTGGATGGATTTGGAATATCCAAACAAAAAAAAGGCAATGCTGTTTATGCGGCAAAAATGCCAACCTGGCAAAAAATATTAAATGAATATCCCCACACACAATTAAAAGCTTCGGGAAATGCTGTTGGTCTGCTTTCAGGGTATATTGGAAATTCTGAGGTTGGACACACAACTTTGGGCGCAGGAAAAATTGTAAAAACAGTGTTAAAAAAATTTCACGAATCGATTGATGATAAATCATTTTTTAAAAACGAAACATTACTGCAAAATTTAAAAAAAATAAAAAAACAAAACGCATTACATTTAATGGGACTTTTATCAAATGGTGGAGTTCATAGTCATGAAAAACATCTTAATGCATTAATTCATCTTGCGGCAAAACTAAAAATTAAAAACGTTTATATTCATCCATTTTTAGATGGGCGCGATGTTGCAGAAAAATCGGCTTCCACGTTTTTAAAAAAATTGGACAAAATTTGCAACATTGAAAAATGTGGAAAAATTGCAACGCTTCATGGACGATTTTACGCAATGGACAGAGATAATAATTGGGATAGAACAAAAATCAGTTATGATGTTTTATGTGATCCTAAATTAAACCATTCGATAAAACCCTTCAACGATCTCAGGGCGAACGGTATCTCTAAAATTCCAGAATTTCATTCATGGCAAGAGGTATTAAAATGGTCGTATGTTCATAACATTACAGATGAATTTTTCTATCCAACAAGATTACTTGAAGATGGAATAATTAAAAAGGACGATGGCATAATTTTTTTTAATTTCAGACCGGACAGAGCAAGACAACTAACAGAATGTTTTTTAGATCCAAAATTTAATCATTTCAAAATCCAGGATTTAAATCCAGCAGATGGAACATTAAAATTTTTCGTATCAACAACCCAATACAAAAAAGATTTCAAAAATCTGATTTTATTTGAAAAAGAGATAATTAATAACACCCTTCTTGATGAAATAGAAAAAAATAAAAATAATAATTCTGTTTTTATAATCGCTGAAACCGAAAAATACGCGCATGTCACATATTTTTTTAAAGGACGCAAGGAAGAAGAATACAGCAATGAAACCAGGATCTTAGTTCCCTCAATAAAAACAAAAAACTATATTCAGCATCCGGAAATGTCGGCTGAAAAAATTACAGAACACATCATCAAATCGTTAAAAACAAACCCGGCTTTTTTTTATTTAATTAATTACGCCAATCCGGATATGGTAGGACATTCTGGAAATTTTGATTCAACGGTTAAAGCTTGCGAATTCGTGGACAAACAAATTAAAAAACTTTATGAACTTGCAGTTGAAAAAATGAACGGGACAATATTTATTCTTTCTGATCACGGAAACGCTGAAGAGATGCTGACAAAAACAAATAAACCAAAAACGTCTCACACAAAAAATCCGGTTCCTTTTGTTTTTGTTAACAAAAAATGGAAAAACAAAAAATTAAAAATGAATAACAATCTCGGCCTTGCAAATGTTGCACCTACAATTCTTAAATTTTTAAATTTGAAAATACCAAAACAAATGGAACAAAAAACAATTTTTTAATCATCCAAACCAAAAACTTATAAATTTTCGTTCCCCATCAAACAAGGTTGTTCTTAACTGCACATCCATTTCTTTTCGATCTAAATAATATATAGGTTTGCAACCGTTCTTGTCCGTTATTCGAGGATTACCCTTTTTTGCAATTAACATTTTTGCAATAGCCTCTGCATTCGTTCTGTATTCAGGAAATTTTAAATAATTGTGTGCCAAAATATGAAATGGTGTTTGATTTCCTTTATCCTGCGCATTAATTTGCAAATTTTTTTCATCTAAAAGAATTGCTATTACAGAAATATCTCCTCTCCACACAGCAAAATGTAACGGCGAATGCCATGTTACATTTCTTTTATCATTTAAAATATCAAAGAAAATCTCCTCGCCTTCTTCTTTATCTTTTTTAAATTTATCCAAAATTAATTTAACTATTTTTGGATTTTTATGAAAAATTGCCATATGCAAAAGAGAATAACCAAATTTATTTCGAACATAAATGCTTGCACCTTGCTCAATTAAAGTTTTTGTTTTTCCAAAATCATTTAAAAGAACAGCATAAAATAACGGAGTTAAATTTTTATGCGCAGGATACGTTAAATTTTGCTGAGGGCATGCATCAATGTTATTAAAGTCAAATTCTCCTTTATTTTTTTCCAAAAATTTAACGCTTGGTTCTAAATTATTTACACATTTTAATTCAACCAAAATATGCAAAATTGTTGTCCGCAAGCCTTTTGCTATTTCATGAATTTTAGAAATAAATTGCCTTAAAGCACTTTCACTTTCAAATATAAAACTTAACCTGGCGCCATTTCCAGAATCTAAAGAATTTTCAGATCTTTTAAGTTCAAACAAAGAATTGAATGCATCCAAAGCATCCTGATCATAATCATATAGGTCAAGTAGAACTTGATTACCTGCAGCAATTTCCCAACATTGCTCAACTCCAAGATGCTTTAAAGTTTTCTCATTTGGTAAATGATACTCACTTAAATCACGCATCCGTTTTTTTGTTACAAAAAGCTTCATCGCATTTACAGAAAAACCGGTTAAAAAAATTGAACACAAATAAAATAGAAAAATATATTTTTTGACCATCTCCTTCCCCCAAAGGTTTTAAAATAATGAAGCGCTCATCGACTTTTAAGTCGATGAATTGCGCGAAATTCTTCTGCATCCTTCGCATAAAGCTTCGGAGCACCCTGCGAAGTTTTACACGAAGAAGGGGAAGCCAACCCTACTTCGTACCGCCATCCGGCGGCACTTCGAAGTGTTCTACTCCGCCATTCATCCCTAAGCTAAAATACTTGGTAATTTTGGCGAAGTAGAATAAACTACCTTTGTAGTTTAAAGAAAAAACTGTTTTAAATTCTAGCCTTTTTAAATTTGACCTATGTTTTTAGCCTTTTTATTTTTTTTAATCGATTTCATTTTTTTTGCTTTTTTTAACAAATTCATAATAAATACCCTAATAATTTATCTAATTTTTATGATTTTTGATCAGCAAAAATTAAATGTAAAAAGCCTAATTTTGCCAATTTTTTTGTTAATTTTACAGGATGAGATGATAAATGGACGCTTTGGGCTAAATCTAATTTACCTGATTCCCTTAATTTTGATTTTTAATTTTTTGCGCAAAATCATGAATTTTCCTATAATTTTGAAATCATTTTTTTTGTTTTCTGCCTTTTTTGCCAATTTTTTATTGAAAAAATTTATTTTAATGCAAAATATATCGATGCATTCGACAATTAAGATATTTTCAATTAATTTATTATTACTTTATTTGACAATTTTAGGCATATGGGGCAATCGCTCTATTTTAAAAAAATGAAGCGCTCAACGGCTTAAAGCTGTTGTATTGCGCGGAATTCTTCGAAGTACCGCAAATAGCGGTACGAAGTAGAATAGGGAGGAAAGTCCGGACTCATAGCAGGTCAGATGCCTTACAAGAATAATTTATTCAAGTAAGGGGGATGAAAATCCACGGAAAGTGCCACAGAAAATATACCGCCTAAGTTTTTATTAATTTAGGTAAGGGTGAAAACGTGTGGTAAGAGCACACGGGCAAATATAGTAATATATTTGTAGGCAAACCCCATTTGGAGCAAGACAAAATAAGCAGATTTTAGTTGCCTGTTCTTTTTATATCTGCGGGTATGTCGCAAAGATAGATGATTGCCACTCAAATTTATTTTGAGTACAGAATCCGGCTTACAAGTATGCCCTTTTAAATTTATTACTATTTAAAATTCTAATTTTTTTATAAAATAAAAAGCGCTTACTTTTGGTAAGCGCTTTTCAATTTTCCTAAAACATGGATTATATTAAAATGTTTTCAAATAAATCTGGCATTATTTTAATCATATTACCATTTTTTAGTTTCATCCTCGGCTATCTGGCATTGCACCTATTTTTTCAAAAGCAAGAAATAATGGTCCCAAATGTTATTGGAAAAGATTTGCAGGAATGTATTAAAATAATTTCAGATAAAAGTTTAAGTTTAAAATTATTGCGCACACAACAAGACAATGACCTTCCTGAAGGAATAGTTTTACAACAAATTCCTGGAGCTAATCAAAAAATAAGACCAAATCAAAATGTTTTCATAACAATATCTAAAAAACCGAAACCTGCAATCGCACCAAATTTTATTGGGCTGAATCAAAAAGAAATAATCAAAAATTCAAAAAAAGCTGCCATTTTAAATAAATCTTTCTGGTTTAAATCAATTTATCCGGTTAACACATGCATCAGTCAATACCCAGAAGAAGGACAACCATTAAAAAATCAAAAATTAATTACTTATTTTTCTGCCGGAAGCAATAATTTATTCATTGTTCCAAATTTAAAAGACGCAACATTAAATGACGTAAAAGAAAATTTAAATAATGAAAATATTTCACTGGAAATTTCTCACATTAAACAAAATGGTGATAAATTTGATGACAAAAATTGCATCATTATTGATCAAAAACCAATGGCCGGTTCAATTGTTGATATGAATAAACCTTTGCGAATTCAGTTACAGGTAACTCCTTAATTTGAAAGAATTTCGGGTCGAATTTTTTCTTCTAATATTATTTCTTCTAATACTTTCGCAACTTTTAAAAATTTTTTCTGAATCGATTCTGCCAGTAAATGAATACGAAATTCCCAACCTTTTTTAAAAATAGCTTTTAATGCGGTCTGTCCATTTCCTGCATTGCAAATTAAAACAAATTTTATTTCCTCAACAGAATTTAACTGATTTAAAAAAAAGGAAATAAAATAATAATTTCCTGTATTTATAACTTTGTGGATCAAAGGTAAACCTGGTTCATAATCTTCAATGTAATAAACAATCTTAAATTCGTTTTGAATTAAAGAAAGTAATTCTCCCACAAGAGAAATATCTTGGTTATTTATAGCATTTTTCAAATCATTAAAAATTTGAGTATTAATTTGTAGTCTTTGAACATTCCATCCATTAAAAACAAGGTGACTTTCTTTTTTTAAAAAATTACCAAACAAGTAAGAATTTAAAACAATAAGAAATAAAATTAAGGCTAAACTTTTCATAATCCCCTCCCCCTTTTAGAAGGAAAAAATACACAAACCCATATGCCTTAGCACGATGAATTTAAATTAGGCTAAGAAAATTATGAATAAAAAGTAAAGACTTTAAAGGTTCCTAATTTTTCTTGTATCTAAAAAGAGCAATTAAAATTCCGCCCAAAAAAATAGATAAATAAGAAAATGAAATTCCAAAAAGATAAAGTTTTTTGAGACAAAGCCACAAAACATAACTACTACTCAAAATTGCCAAAATTGGAATAATTCTAAAAACAGCTTTCTTTTTTGAATAAGCAAATAAAGCGGCGGTAGAACTAAATAAATAACAGCTGACAACTCCAAAAACAGCCATGCTTTGCAAAGGTATTTGTTGTTTGGTGATAATTAAAAGAATAATCGCTATTAAACCTTCAAAAAGTAACCCTGCCCATGCTGAACCGTTATCATTAACCTTTATAAAAAAGTTTTTAAAAGGAATAAAATTATCTTCTGCAAATTTATAAACATTCCAGCTATTTGTGGTCAAAGAACTAAAAGCGCCTCCTAAAATTGATCCCATAACCAAAGCGCTAATTATTCTTGCAACCAAAGGATAATCAGAAAAAATTTTTAATCCAAAATCTTTTAGCGGCTCAACTGAATATGCCAGACTTGGCCCAACAACTGAATACATTATTAATTGAAATGAAATAGCAAACAAAACGGCTAAACCAAAAGAAATCAATATCGCTTTTTTTATATTTTTTTGCGGATTTTCAATCATGTGTCCAATTGAACAAATAACCTCAAAACTGGTTAATGCAAATATTGCGATAGGAATAGAAGAAGAAATTAATGTAAATATATTTTCAGTTGGCGTTTCTGGTAATGCCACAAAAAAAATTCCTGAAAAAATAACAACTAAAATTGGAATAAATTTTGATGCCGCAAACAGATATTGAATTCTGCCGCCAATTTTTGCGCCCAAAATATTAAGCCCGATCAATGAAAATATCATTAAAAAATCTAAAAAGAGTAATGAAAAATTTTGTAAAAATAAAATTCTTCTTTGTAAAAACATCACAACAACATTGCAAAGCAATGCGGCAGCGGTCGCTTTTCCTACGAAATATCCCCATCCACTTATAAAACCAGTCATAGGACTTATATATTTTCTCGAATAAACATAAAGCCCTCCTGAAGTTGGATAAAGTTGTGCGAGTTCCGCAACACTCAATACTATTGGCATAAGAATTAACATTGAAAAAAAATAACTTAAAAAACCGAATGATTGCGCGATATTTGTGAGCGGTCCTGGATTAATAAAGATTCCAGCGCCTAAAATTGTATTTAAATTTATTAAAATTGCCGCAAATAAAGTAATCTTATTTTTCATTTTTAAAACCTTTTTGTATAATACCCGTAATTTTCAAGTTTAACGGTAATTTTATTTTTCTCAAAAATAAACGGTTTTAATTATGAATAAAAAGATTTTTATCTGCTTTTTACTGATTTTTCTTACAATAATAAATATTAATTGTTTTAAAATTGAAGAAGAGTCTGATCCTGAAAAAACAATCGAAGTATTTGAAATAACACTTAAAAACGATAGTTTAGATAACCTAGCGATTTTGTTTGATCTTTTAAATAAAAAACATATTAAAGATCTTTTACAACACAAATTATCTTTTGTCCAAGAAGCTCAATGGACCTGCCTACACTATACAATTATTCACAATTTAACTTCCTTGGCTAAATTTATCATTCAAAAAATGAAATTTTTTAATTTAGATCTTAACGTTCGGGATAGCAACAATAACACAGCACTTCATTTTGCCGCAATGCGCGGAAATATAGAAATTGCCAAACTTTTAATCAGAAATGGCGCAAAGGTTGAAATACAAAATCTGCAAGATGAAACCGCGCTAGATAAAGCAACGCAATGCAAACAAACAGATATGATTAAATTTTTATCGGATAAAAAAGATTCCGATGAGATTGATTTTTTTAATATTAGTGATTCAAAATCAGAAAGCTCTTCTGACGAATCTATTTGTATTTCTGATTTAAGTGATAGTGAGGAAAGCGAAGAAGAAAAAGATTATGTAGATGAAGAGGAGAGGGAGAAATCTGTAAAAGGACTTCTTGGCCTGAAAAAATCTAGGGGTTTAACCCCCAAAGAATTTGCAAAATTTGCCAAAAAATTTAAATAAAAATTTTTAAGTTATTTTTTCCACAGATTTTGACTGAAAAATTAAAATAGAAATAGCGGCGGGCGTAATTCCGGGAATTAACTGGGCCTGCGCAATATTTTCCGGTTTGTAAAATTTCAATTTTTCCTGCATCTCACGTGTAAGCCCTGGCATTTTATCAAATTTAATTTCAGATGATATTTTTAAATCCTTGTACCTAAGCAATTTTTCTGCTTCCCGTTCTTCTTTTTGCAAATATCCGGCATACCGAATTTGCGCGTGAATTGAAAGCAACGTTCTACCTGAAAAAATATTTAAATCCAAATTTTGGCCTTTTAATTCTTCAAATAAAACTTCCTGTGCTTCTTTTTTTACTTCTTCTGTAAATTCAACAGCATTAAATAATTTATAAATTTTATCTGATGTTTCCTGTTTTTTTACAAAATCAACGCTTTTTTCAATTATTTTTTTTTCAGCTAAAAATTTCTCATAAATTTCATCCGAAATTGTCCCAAATTTTTTTCCATAAAACATTAAGCGTAAAAAAGCATTATCCTGACGCAACAGCAATCTGCGTTCTGCCCGGGAAGTAAACATGCGATAAGGTTCGTCAACACCCAAAGTAATTAAATCGTCAATCATAACCCCAATGTATGCTTCGCTACGTTGCAAAATAAATGGATCTTTTTTATTAATTTTTAAGTGCGCGTTAATTCCAGCCATCAAACCTAAAGCCGCAGCTTCTTCATAACCGGTTGTTCCATGAATTTGTCCCGCAAAAAATAACCCGTCTACATTTTTTGTTTCTAAATTGTGTTTTAAATGTTTTGGTTGAATAAAATCGTATTCGATCGCATAACCCGGTTTTACAATTTTTGCATTTTCAAGGCCCGGAATTGTATGAACATATTTTTCCTGAATATCTAATGGTAATGAAGTAGAAATTCCTGCAGGATAAATTTCATCACTATCCAAACCCTCAGGTTCAATAAAAACATGATGCGCTTTTCTGTCCGGAAATTTTTTGATTTTATCTTCTATTGAAGGGCAATAACGGGGGCCAATTCCGCTAATCATTCCACCGTAAAGAGCAGACTTTTTTAAATTATCTGAAATGATCTGACATGTCTGATCATTGGTCTGAGTTACAAAACATGGAACAGTTTCTTTTGTTTTTACTGGTTCAAATTCATATAAAAAATCAAGCTGTGTCGCTTCCTGTTTTTCAAATTTTGAATAATCAACACTGCTTTTTAACAACCGTGGAGGAGTTCCAGTCTTTAACCGCTGCATTTTAACTTCAAGCAAATTTTCGAGACTTTGAGTCAAACCCTCAACAGCTTGCTCTCCAGCCCTTCCTGCTTTAAAATTTTTATCTCCGATATGAATTACACCGTTTAAAAAAGTTCCGGAAGTTATAATTACAGCTTCAGATAAAAAGATTTCTCCATTTTGCGTTTTAACTCCAGTTACAAATTTTTTGCCATTTTGTTGATCAGATAAAACTTCAACAACGCAATCTTGTTTTAATGTTAAATTTTTTGTTTCCAGAATCATTTTTCTGGCTAATTTACTGTACGCAAACTTATCGATTTGAACTCTTAATCCTTGAACTGCAGGACCTTTACTCGTGTTTAACATTCGGGCCTGAAGATAAGTTTTTGTTACTAATTTGGGCATAAGACCACCCAAGGCACTTACTTCAAAAACCAGATGCCCTTTTCCCAATCCGCCAATTGACGGATTACATGGCATAACAGCAATTTTATTTTCGTCTGTTGTCAGAAGAAGAACCTTGGAACCCATTTTTGCAGCAATATGCGCTGCCTCAATCCCGGCATGCCCCCCACCAACAACAATCACATCGAATTGTTTGTTCATTTATTAATCTATATTTAAATTAAAACCTGAGTTATTCGCAAAAGAATAATATTAATATATCTTACTTGTTTATACAAACGCTTTTTCAAGTATTTTTTCAAGAAGTAAATTTTTTGCAGGAGTTTTTGAATGATTTTTCATTTAACACAATTTTTACAAGACTACTTATCCATTTTTAATCTTTTTAAATATGTTAGCGTCAGAGTTATAGCAGCATTGCTCTCCTCCCTTTTTCTTTCATTTTTATTTGGTGACTGGTTTATTAAAACATCAAGAAAAAATTTCAGATCCAAAATCAGAGAATTTGTCCCGGGAACACACCTTAAAAAAAATAACACCCCAACCATGGGCGGGCTTTTAATCATAATGATTTTTTTAATAAATATGCTTTTATGGTGTAATTTAAAAAAGGCAAATGTCTGGATTTTTGCTTTATGCCTGATAAGTTTTGGTTTAATCGGATTTTTGGATGACTACAAAAAAATTAAATTTCATAAAGGTATTAGTGCCAGACTAAAATTCAATTTACAAATTTTTTCTTCCTTAATAATTGTAAGTCTATGGTATTTTTTATCCAACCCTCCAACAAATTTATGTATACCTTTTTTAAAAAATTTCAGCCCACATTTAGGCTGGCTCTTAATTCCATGGGGCGCATTTGTGATAATTGCGACAAGTAACGCTGTAAATTTAACTGATGGACTTGATGGCCTTGCAACAGGACCTTTAATTTTTAATTACTCAACATTTTCTGTAATCGCATATCTTGCCGGGCATAAATATTTTGCAGGATATTTATTTATACCATTTACAAACACAGCAGAATTAACAATTTTAGGCGCAACATTGGTCGGTTCTTTACTTGGTTTTTTATGGTATAACGCCTATCCAGCCCAAATTTTTATGGGCGACGTTGGAGCTCTTGCTCTTGGCGCAGGACTTGCTTTAATGTCTTTAATGGTACGTCAGGAATTACTTTTAATTATTGCCGGTGGAATTTTTGTTATTGAAACTTTATCAGTAATTGTTCAGGTTTTTTCATTTAAAATGTTCGGCAAACGGGTATTTAAAATGGCCCCGATTCACCATCATTTTGAACTTTTAGGATGGAATGAAGTCAAAATTACTGTGAGATTTTGGATCATATCTATTGTTTTAGCTTTAATTACTCTTTTGACATTAAAAATTAGATAGAAATAATAATCATTTATTTATAAAACATTTATATAACATCAATTCATCATCATTTAATTCGTTATATGCTATCCATTTATCTGATTTTTTTTCATATGATATATAAAAACTATTTTTATAATCTACATCTTTATCTGTACTAAAAAAACCCTCACATTTATTATCTGGACCGCGATTAATCACAACATTATATAAAACCGTTGGTAGCTCTATTTTTTTATCAGTATCATTTTCTTTAACCTGAATAAAAAAATTACCCTTGGTTTTAAACTCTTTAATTAAAAAAGTATTTTCCAATGTACTATCACAAAAAAGATCTGACCTCGTAAGTTTTTTTATTATTAAAGTAAAATCGTTTTCCTTGTTTTTTTTAAAAGACTCCACATAAATTTGCTCAAAAATATTTTCCAGCTTGTTTGAAATAATTAATGGTATTTTATTTCTAATTCTAATCGCCTTATCTATCGAAGAAGAATCAACTTCCAGCAATCGCTTATCCCTTACATCAATAAATTCTTTATTATTTGGAGATCTTAAAATCATATCATCATCAATAAGCATTGCTTCATTATTAATTGGAAGAAGTTTAAATGATGAATAACCAGGCAATTTAATGTGTGGAAAATTTGAGATATTTGGATTAAAAGTAACAATAAACGGATACACTTTATTTGCCAAATATTTATAGTAATCACTGTTTTGGGAAAAACGAGAATCTGCTTCAGATAACATATTAAAAAATGCATTCCAATTATTAATTCTTACACCACTCCGACTAGATGTAGAAATTTCTGTTGTTGCAGATGAAACAATTATCATATCAGATATATCTTCGGTTATCTCAAAATTTCTCCCACCAAAATAACACGAACTTATATAAACAAGCCGTGTATCTTTATTTTCAAAAATTGTTAAAAGATTGTTAGCATCCTGATTAAATAAATCACCGACTGAAGGATTATTTTTAACCCAACCATGCCCACCCCAATATACAAATCTTTTTGCGGGTAAAAATAAAGACTCGATTATTCCAGGAATAAAAAAGCTAAAATCTTCTCTCCGTAGCTCTTTATCTTTATCTTTTTTATTTAAAACATATGTTTCATCGACGTAATTGCACATAATTTTTGAAACTGAAAAATTTAAAGCCGTAAAAATTGTCTCTATTGAATCATTCGAATTAAAGTTTTCAGCAACTATATGTTTAGGAACAATAATATAGCCATCTACACCATCTCTTGAAAACTCTATAATATGCCAATCATTTAATGAGCAAGATAATCTTAATGCATTTTTTAATAAATGTTTTCCAAAAATAATTATTGGACACGTTTTTTGCTTAATCAAATTATATAAATCACTTGAGAATACTGTATTAACAGATTCAAGTGGATGTTTATCATTTTTAATTTTTTCCACACTCCAATCAACAAATAAAACAATATTATTTAAGGAGTTCGTTTTAATATTTTTGACGAAATTAACATTATTTTTACCTGCATTTTTCAAAAGTAAATTCATAATATTTTTGTGTCCAAATTGGATAGCCAAATCCAACGGAGTTGAACAACTCTTACAAAAATCAAGTTTTTTTGAACTTTCTGGATTAATCAAACATTTTTTTTGGATTAAATAATTTACTAAATCATAATTTCCATAAAGAACGGCATAATGTAATGGAGTTAAATCAAAACAATCATTTGCATTTATATCAAATTTACAATTTTCAACAAAATATCTAAATAATTCATTATGACTATAAATAGCTGCATAATGCAAAGGCAAATGACCATTTATATACCAATTAATACAATCTGGATTTTTCTTAATACACAAATCAATAATTTTTTTATTTTCCATTTTAAGAGCGGCGTAAAGAATACCTCTAGTTGCTGCTCTATCTAAAAAGGGATCTTTTTTACAACAATCCAAAAGAATTTCAAAAGCATTGATGTCATTACAATACAACGCCTCCTTTAAATCATAATTCGATGGATCATTGTTTTGTAATATTTTTTTTAAAATATCCTTCTTTCTATATGCAGCAGCCAAAAGAATTGAACTTACATAAATATCATTTTGTAATTTAGAATCAGCTCCATATTCAACAAGCAAAGAAATAAGATCATCTTTTGATTTTTTAATAGCCAAATGTAAAACAGTATCACCATTTAAATTTTTTTCATTAACATCATAACCAGATTTCAGCAAATCTATGACGGCTACCTTATCTCCTTTTTTAACAGCTTCATGTAATGGAAATTCATTTTCATTATTTTGGAAACATGTATTTGTATCATAAGATAAATGATTTAAGGAATATGCGTTCATATTCAAAATTAATAACAACATAAGAAAAAATAGTTTTTTCATAAAAAAATCTTTCGTAAAAGAAATTGCAATCAAACAATATGATCATAAAAAGCATTATTTAAAATTACCCCTCACAAAAAGTCAATATATCAAAACGTATAAATAAAAAAAGCCCAGTTAAAACTGGGCTTTTCAAATTAGAGAAAAACTAATTTACTCAAAAATTGGTGATGAAAAATTAACACCTAAATTTGATAAATCATTATAACTTTCAACAACTTTTTCTACGGGAATGGCAATAATTCCACCAACATGATTTTCCAAAATTAAATATTCATCATTATCTTCGATACTCTTTTTTACAACTGTCCTTAAATCTTCAAGATTATCAACCCTTTGTCCATTTACTTTGCTCAATATTCTACTTTGCTCTAAAAATGACGATTCGGTTGCTTCTGAATCAGGCAAAGCATGAGTCATTATTAAAAAAGGTCTGTAATCTTTCCAAATGAATTCTGTAAAAGAAGTGCCAACTAAATAAAAAATATCACCAGCTACTTCTATGTGATTTCCACTTAAAGGAATAATAACTATTCCATCAATAATTTCATAATCAATTTTTTCGTCTAAAGAAGGAAGAATCTTTTTTAAATTATTATATTCATTTCCAGATTCTTTAACACAGTTTAAAGTTAATTCCTGATCATTTCTCAAGACTGTAAACGTAATTGAATCCCCAAATTTTTTCTTGTTCACGTAAGTAAGGATAGAAGTTTTTTCTCCATTAACTAAAATCTCTCCGTGTATATCAACTTCTAAGTTATCTAATTCAAATAAAATATCTCCATTTTTCAATCCATACTTTTCAGCTAACGAATTTTTAATAATACTTTGAAGATAAACTCCATGATCAAGTTTACCGTTTGATAAATATTTTATTGTTGCTTCATTCATTTTCTCTGGATAAACAATGCCCCAAAATGGGTATCTAATGATTTGTCCTTCAAATAAATGCTCCAAAACGTTCTTAACCTCATTTATCGGAATTAAGTATCCCATCCCTTCAGCAAATTCAATTTTTGAAACACAAATTCCAATAACTTCCCCTTTTGAATTTATTGTCGGTCCACCAGAATTTCCATGATTAATTGGAGCTGTTGTGTGTAATGTTTCAAATCCAAATAAATCTTTTTCTTTTCCTGAAAAAATACCTTCTGATAATTGAATTGAATCTGAAGCCAAAGGATAACCTAAAACCATTAAATCTTCAGAATCTTTCAATTTTTCAGAATCACCCAAATTCAAAAATGGTATGTTAACCATTTTTTCCTTAAGTTCATTCAGGGATTTTTCTTTTAATTTTAGCAACGCAACATCTCTTTCAGGATAAGCACCAACGACTTCACAATTAAATTGCTTTTTGCCCTGAGATGGAATATTTATATAAACCTTTGTTGCCCCTTCGATAACATGATGATTTGTCAATATATATCCATCACCACTTATAAAAAAACCAGAACCAGCAATTTTTGCATTTTCAGGCATTTTATAAGGCTCAATCCAATTGTGAATATTTATGTTGCTATAGATTTTGACCACAGCATTTTTATTCTTTTCAAGTGAAGAACCTTGTTCGATTTGCAATTTTTGTTCAAATTCATCTGATAAATCATCTGATTTTGCTAATCCATTAAAAAAAACTAATAAAGAAAAAACAACAATAAAAGAAAATCCCAATTTTTTCACAAAAGCTCCTTAAAAATTTTGATTTTTAGATAAGTAACTATCCCCAAAAGCAATAATAAATAAAATTATATAGATTAAATCGCTTAAAGCAAAAGCTCAAAGCCTTTTTCAACCAGAAAAAATTATTTTTCTTTTATCTCAAATCCTTCAAAAACTGCAAAATCACAATTCTGTTTCCACCCATCTTTGGATAATCCAGCTTTTTGACTTAAATGTTCAAGGGTTGTTGGCAAATCCCAACCAAAAGAAGCTTGAACCTGAGGTAAAAATACGGCAGAAGCCCAATCTTTTTTCAAAATTATTCCATGCTTGCCAAGAATAATTTCTTTGTAACTTCCTACTTTTTCTGGTTGCGTTAAAACTGTTATATCGATAACAATATTTTTTAATTCATCCTTTTTTAACGGTTTAAAACGTGAGTCTTCAAAAGCAGCGGCCAACGTCATATCGGCAACAGTTTTATATAAAGGTTCAGGGGTTGTTATTCTTCCAATACATCCCCTTAAGTCACCCGATTTTGTATTTAAAGTTACAAACGCGCCGGATTCCTGACTAACCGCAAAACTTTTAATTGGGTAAAGCAATTTTTGACCTACTTTGTTTATTTCAAAAGAATTTTTTAAAACATCACGGGACTCCGTAAGCAAACTTTCTTTTTCAAACCCTGTTAAAAGATTTTCTCTTTCCAGTTTAGTTAAATCCTGATTATTAAAAATTAGGCTTGCGTAACTTACGCTATGCTGCATTTCAGAATCAGAAATATTTTGTAATAATTTTTCCACGTCAATCATCGTCCGGTTATTTTTTGTAGCCTCTTCAAGTTGGGGGGATGTGTAATAGCAGCTAAGTTGGGCCTCATTAATATTTTCAAAAGAATTTAATTCAATTAATTTAAGTAAAATTTTAATAGAAGCCTGACCGCAAATCGTTGGTTTCTGTTCCTCCACCACTTTACTAAAATCATTCAAGGACAAATTACTTATAGCCTCAATAGCATCAGAATCAATATTTCTTATGTTATAAAAAATATTTTTTTCAAATGGTGCGTAATCAAAACTTTTTCCATAATGAATAAAATCTGAACTTACAACCACCAAAGTATCCTTTGTGACTATTTCTTTTAATTGTTTCGCTATAATTTCATATTCATTAGTTGCAAGTTGGCCAACAATTAAAGGAATCATTTTAAATTTTTGAATTACTTGTTGTAAAAAAGGAAGCTGGATTTCTATTGCATGTTCTTGCCCATGCGCCTGTTCATCAATTTTAAAAATATCATTTTTAAGTTTTTTAATTGATTCCTGATCAACTCGAATATCACCCATCACTGTTTGATAAGTTGTATAATCCGGCAAAGCAATGCCACGTAAATAACTAACATGTGAAGGGCAAAGAATAATTACTTTTTTTATATTTCCGTTTTTTTGGTTGTGTTCATTTATCAAACTTTGATATCCACAGGCAGCGCAAAGACCAGAAAAATAATGTCCTGCGTGTGGAACAATTAAAGCCTTAACACTTTTTGAATCACAAGAAACAGGAAAATTTTGTTTGGCAATGTTTAAATATGAAGAAAGATTTTGAATTAAAACAGATTTGTCATTTGGATACCACCCTTGAGTAAGATGCGCTTTGTGTATTTTTGAAATTTTCTCTTCTTCTGGCTGAATGCAACCAGGAAATAAAATAAATATTAAAATCAGTAATTTCTGTAAGGTTTTCATCATTTCTCTCCTTTGGATTATTTAAAAAACACTTCAAACAATGTGGCATCAGAACTAAAAATTTGCAAGGTAATGCTGGCCTAAAGAACCAATTTAAGCTTTTGTTGATAAATAAAGGTTTAATTTAGTATTTTAAATTAGGGACAAATTTAATATTCGTCTTTAGCAATTAAAGCTAAAGGCGGTTTTTCGGGGGGACAGTGATGAAGAAATTCAAAATTCTGTTATTTACTATTTTTATGCCAATTTTTTTTAATACAAATTTATTAAATGCAGAAAATAATGAAATTCAACAATTAAAAATGCTTTTATTCGACTGCTCTGGATCAGAAAAATATAAATACAACCCGTTTTTGGAAATCGCCAAATCAATAGGAATAAATTTTGAATACCAGCCAATTGAATCAGTTCTGGATAACGCTGATAATTTTGATCCTAAAAATTATAACGGGGCATTTTTTATTATCGGCATTAGCTTATTAAAAAATTTGGGTAAAAATTTAATTTCAAACAAAATTTTAAATCTTGTTAATAAATTTTACAGCACTCCAGAATCAACAATTGGACTAATTTTACCTACTATTGGGGGGCAAAATAATAATAAAGTTCCTGTTTTATTTCCATTATTCGCGCAAATGAATCTAATTCAGCCGGTTAAAGTTTTTAATGGCCCAACAAATCAAAACAATATATTCAGTGTAAAATTACAATTAGATCCAAATACCAATCTGTTTTTAAACGCAATAAACAGTTTTTTGAACGTACCACTGGAAGCAAGACCACTTCCATATGATACAGCATTAAAACCACCCGCAAATTTTACATTTAATGTTGAACCTGCATTTTCTGCCTTTAAATTTCCAGTTTTAGTGCTTCCTCAAAACAAAAATTTTTCTGAAGCGATTAAAACAACATGGCCTTATGGTATTTATTGGTTTGATCAGGAAAGAAAAAATAATGTTTTTGTAACTTCAACAACACTGACTTCCTTTTCAGGAATCTCTGAAAACTTTCAAGTTTGCCCTGAAAACTTTCAACTGCGATCTCAAATACACAAAGCATTGCAACAAACATTGCTCGAATTTAAAAGCATACTCCAAGAGAAAGAAAAAAACGCTGAATTAGCTGAAAAAATAAAAAATACGAATTCTCCAAAACTATCCGATTCTGTTTCAACGCTTGGCTTTACAAATTGGGATACAAATAAACAAAGCCTAAAAAAAGTAGGTTGGATGGAACTCAATATATTTGAAATACCAAAAAAGAAAGAGAATGAAAGTGAACAAAAATATAAAACAGAACTTGAGATCCGAAAAAAACAACAACCAGAATTAATTGACAGTATTTTTAAATCCGGTCTTGATGCTCTCTGGTTAACTTTTAATCCACAAATGTATTACAGTCCAATAGCAATAAGAAAACATGAAGAAGATATGTTTTTAAATTCGGTTGGGCTTTTTACAAAATCAATAAAAGAAAAAGCGGAAGAATTAAAGGTTTCAGCTCCTAAAATTCTGGTCGGTTATGAAATAGCAAATAATATTTACGCACCAAATTTGCCTAAAAATTATTCTGTTGATTTATACGGAAACGAATATCCAGACCTTCCAGGCAGTCTTGATGAAAATTTTTGGTCCAACGAAATCAAAAATCCACTTACAACTTTTTTAAATATTTGGCAAAAAGAAGAAATTGGAAATGGTTTAAAAATATCAGGCGTTGTTTTGGATTTGGAAATGTACATGCGAAAACAATCGGGAGCTTTTTTAAATACAATGGGTTTTGAACAAAGTTTACTTTCCAAATTCAAACAAGAATCAAAACAAAATTCTGATAATCAGGATGATGCAAATTATTTGTTAAACAACAAAAAATTCACATCGTATTTTCAATTTTTACAAAAAGAAGCTGAAAAAATAGGGGCTGACTTAAGAGCCTCACTTGAAAAAAATATTCCTGATTGTTTTATTGCCTGCTACGCGCCAAATATTTCTGTTGACTGGTTTTACCGAAATTTTTATAAAGGACTTTGTAACAAAAATAAAAATATTCAACTAATGACTTTTAATGTTGATTATGGATCTCATCAAAAATGGCTAGAACAAAATGGAATAAATGCTACGCATTCATCCGTTCTCATGCTTTCAAAATTACATGGCCCACAAAGTTTTAGATGGGTTAATCATATTTTAAAACATAATACTGGCTTGTGGTTAAACCGTTTTTCCAGATTTCCACAAACGTTTGACAAAAACGCCTGGTATTCAATTGAACAAACCCCAATGAATGAAGCAAATAAAGAAAAGTTTTTTAATTATTTAAAAAGCAGATAATAATAGCCCCCAATAAATTCGGGGGCTAAAATTAATTTTTTTTAAATTATGATTTTTCTTTTCTTGATAATAGTGAAATAGTTTCCGGAGTCATATTATATTTTTTTGCAAAATTTATTGCCTGTTCTCGTTTAAGGTTTAATTTCAGGAATTGTTTTAATTGTTCCGGATGTGCTCCTTGTTTTATTAATTCAATAATTCCAGATTCTTCAAAATCATATTGCCTTAAACTGTCAAGATGAGATGAAACAATATTATTTAAAACAGTATTATAAACTTGATTTAGATTTTCTTTATTTATTTGATATTGATTTATTTTTGTAATGCTAACCGAAGATCTGGCATACTCAACAAGCTCATCAAAATCATCTACTAATTTAATATAAAATCTTGCCCGGTTTGCAGGAATATTTTCTTCAAATAAGTTATAAACATTTATTAATGAAAGCTGTGTATCTTTACAAGCTAAAATTAAAGAAAAAATTTGATATAAATTTTCTACAATTGGTAAAAATTTTATTAATCTGACAAAATTTTTATCTTTTACATCGATAATACTACCATCTTTATTTTTAAAATTTTTCTTATAATTAGATAATATTTTAACTATTTTATCTAAATTATTTTTAATTTCTTCAACAAGGCCATCTTCAAAATCATATAATGAAAAATCTTTATCTCTAGCCATTTTTTTTATTGTATTGTCATATTGTTTAAGCTTTTCTATTGTTCCATCCACAAAACCTACAAATTTTTCATCTTTTATAGCCACAATAAAATTTTCTTTTTCTGATTTTTTTTCAGCGTTATCCCAACCTCTTACTTTTATATGTTTTTTAAATATTTTGGAATGATTAGATTCTATGGAAATCTGGTCCCCTTGCCACCATTCCATAAATTGATTGTAGTGATTATTTATACCCAAAAGAGTAAAACTGTTTTTACTTACAAATAAAAGTGCAAACAATAGAAAAATTTTTTTATTCATGCAAATCTCCTTTCAATAAAAAATACCCTGAAAAACTACTAAACCCACAAATCTCCTTTCGGTTAATTATAAATAAAAAACAATTTAAACGCCTGGAATTTTATCGCAACAATTTTAATTTATAAACGCCAAAAAAATTATTTTTTCATTATAACAATTATTGATTTTTTTATTTGACCCTGTTAGATTTGGGGCTTGTCAAAAAATCCAACAACCAACTTAAATAAACCAGGAGTAATAAAATGGCTGTTAAATTAAATTCATCAAACTTCGAAGCCGAAGTTGAAAAATCAGCTAAGCCGGTTGTAATTGATGTTTTTGCTGAATGGTGCGGTCCATGCCAGATGATGGGCCCAATTTTTGAAGAAGTTGAAAAAGAATTAATTGAAAAATATAAATTCGCAAAATTTAATATCGATGAAGAAAGAGACTTGGCAATAAAATTTGGAGTATCTTCAATCCCAACATTTCTTTTCTTTAAAAATGCGAAAATTGTCGGTAAAGAGGTTGGTTACATGAGCAAAGATATTTTGCAATCAAAAGTAGAAAGTTTACTTGGATAATTAAAAACCCCCGACGAAAAATCGGGGGATTTTTTAATCTATTTTTTTATCTTTAACCTCAAAGCCCAACAATTTTAATTTATCCCGAATCTGATCCGCAAGTTCAAAATCTTTGTTAATTCTTGCTTCTTCCCGTTGTTTTATTAATTCTTCTATCTCTGGTGTAATCTTTATTTCTTTTTCTTTTAAAGATTTTAAGGTTAAGCCAAAAATATTAGTTAATAAATATTTGATGACCTGCCCGGATTGCTCATCTTTTTTTATTGAATCTAAATTTTCAAAAACAAATCCCAAAGCTTTTGGCGTATTTAAATCATCACACAAAGCCTGCAAAACTTGCGTTGTAAAATCATTTCTTAATTCAATTTTTTCAACATTAACCGAAATATCATCAACATCTTTAAATGCGTTTACCAATTTTTTATACGCAGTCTGAGCAGCCTTTAAATTTTCAAAACTAAATTCTAACGGTGTTGTGTATTGATGTTGTAAAAAATAAAAACGAAGGACCATCGGATCAAATTTTTTAAAAATTTCCTGTAATGACAAAATATTACCCAAAGATTTCGACATTTTTTCTTTATCGATATTTACAAAAGCATTGTGAACCCAATATTTTGCAAACGGTTTGGAATAAATACTTTCGGATTGAGCAATTTCATTTTCATGATGAGGAAAAATTAAATCCTGTCCACCACCATGTATATCAATATTTTCTCCCAAAAAATCTTTTGCCATCACAGAACATTCAATGTGCCATCCCGGCCTGCCATACCCCCATGGTGAACGCCAAAATAATTCCTGGTCATTTCCCTTCCATAAAGCAAAATCTGCCGGATTTTGTTTTATTTCGTTTACATCAACCCTTGCTCCAGCCTGAAGCTCATCTAAATTTCTCCCTGACAGTTTTCCATAATCCTTAAATTTTTTAACATCAAAATAAATATCTCCATTTGCAATATAAGCAAAACCTTTATCAATTAGTTCTTTTACAAATTTAATAATTGAACCAATATTTTCTGTAACTTTGGGTTCTTTTGTTGGATGCAAACAATTTAAGGCAAACATATCTTCATGAAACTGTTTAATAAACTCTTCTGATATTTGCTTATAATCTTTTCCTTCTCTATCCGCTTTCGCTAAAATTTTATCATCAATATCTGTAAAATTTCGAACATAATTAACTTTGTAGCCTAAGAATTTAAGCAATCTAAATAAAACATCAAAACTTACATAACACCGACCATGACCAATATGTGAAAAATCATAAGGAGTAATTCCGCAGACATACATTAAAACCTTATCATTTGAAATTGGTTTGAAAATTTCCTGTTCACGACTCAAAGTATTTGTTAATTTTAATTTCATTTTTATATCCCGTTTTGAATTTTAAATTGTCTCAATACCATTTAATTCGTCATGAAGCTCTAAAGCCCGTTTGATCATTTCATCTTTATTTAATTTTAAATCTTTTTTCTCATTCAGGTATTTTTCAAGCATAGTTTTTAAATTCATATCAACTTTTAATTCTACTCTTTTTTCTCTCGTTTCCATTTTTCTGACAGGAGTGATCGAGACAACCAGCAATGATTTTGAACAAGCTCTATGAATTTCATAAAGATCAATCTTATCAGATTTATCCTGAAGTAAATGATAAACAATTTTTACAATCGCATCAGTTAAATCAGTTTCTTTTATTTTTTCCAATATTTGCTCTGTCTGATCTCCTACTTTTTCTAATTCAACTTCAATCTGAATCATTGGACGAGTTTTTAATTTAATAAACTCATAAACAACCTGATATTTTTTCGAAGGGTTAATTTTTACAAAACAAAAACCTTTTTCTTCTTTTCTCTCACCAAAATCAATTCGTTCTGGTGAACCAGAATAAACAACAGGAATTTGTCCGCTTGGATTTAAATTTTGATGTCTATGTAAATGACCGAGGGCAACATAATCAAAAGGCTCAACAGCTAATTGCGAAGGTAAAAAAAGTGGATCATTTCCAAAAATAGCGCATTTTTCTGATCCTGAAAAAACTCCTGTGCTAACAGTCAGGTGACCAGCCAAAATAGCAGGGATTTCTGGATTTAATTTTTGCGCAAAATTTTGAATAATACTTCCAACAGAATTTGATAAATAATCTGTAATTTCTTTTGCATTTTTTAATTTGTGTTCTTCTGATGTAATTAAATTGTTTCTGGTTGGCCATGGAATGCCAACAATTTGAACACTCCCGTTTTTTGTATCTAATTCCAAAATATCCGGTTTAGAAAAAACATGAAAACCATTTAGCGGCAACGAATTAAAAACATCCAAAGAATTAGCTTTACCAAAACTTAATGGATTATCATGATTACCAACAATTATAACAACCGGAATTTTTGCGTTATATAAACGCATCAGACATTGCAAAAATAATTTTTGTTGCGTAGGAGTTGGGTAAGCAGTTTTATACGCGTCACCACAAAAAAGGAAAAAATCAACTTTTTTATCAATTGCAAAATCAATAATCAAATCAAAACTATTTTTAAAATCGGTTAAACGAGAGTGTAACCCTGTTTTACTATCAACTTTTCCGTAATTTTCAACACCAAAATGCGTATCTGCTGTATGAACAAATGATATCATTATAAAGAGGATTCCCGTTCGTTTTTAGTTTTAATCGCACCAACAAAATTAAAAGATTCTTTTTTTATTTCTGTTTTTATATCATCAACCTCAGTCTCTTTTTTTTTTATGCCCCTTAATCTTTTAGCATAACCTTCTTTATTTACTTGTCTGCTGCGACCAATAGCTAAAGAATCTTTTGGAACATCCTGAGTCAAAGTTGATCCTGCCGCAGTGTAAGCCCCCTTTTCTATTTTTAATGGCGCAACAATTGTGTTATTACTGCCAACATAAACATCATCTTCTATTATTGTTGGGTTTTTACTTATACCATCATGATTGCAGGTAATTGTTCCTGCTCCAATATTAACATTATTTCCAATGGTGCTGTCACCCAAATAAGCCAAATGCTTGGCTTTGGAATTTTTTCCAATTTTTGTATTTTTAAGTTCCACAAAATTTCCAATAATTACATTATCCTGCAAAATTACATTATCTCTTAATCTTGCAAAAGGACCAATATCAGCATTTTTACCAATAATACTATCCTTAATCACAGTATGAGAATTTACTTTTGAATCATCTCCAAGTTGTGAATTTTCAATTATTGAAAAGGCGCCAATAAAACAGTTTTCCCCTATCTTTGTTCCTTTCAGTAAATGAGTTCCTGTCGCAATAAAAGAACCTGATCCAATTTCTACATCAATATCGAGATGAATACTTTGCGCCAATTCAAAACGGACACCATTTTGCATAAATTTTTTAATTAACTCTGATCTTTTAATTTGTTCTGCCGCCCATAATTCTTCTAAAGTATTAACGCCCCGGACCAAATCATAAGGAACCGGAATATCCAATAAAATATTTCCCTGTTCACTGGCAAAACCAACTAAATCTGTTAAATAAATTTCTCCGGTTAAACTATCTTGTTGTAACTTATCTATATTTTCTTTTAAAAAACCGCTTGATGCTATATAAATACCGGTATTAACTTTATTTATTTCTCTTTCCTCTTCCGTGCAATTTTTTTCCTCAACAACCCTGACATTGCCATTTTTCTTAATAACTCTGCCGTAGCCCTTTGGATTAATCATGAAAGTTGTTAAAAAAGTCAAATCAGCGTTTGCTTTCAAATGCTTCTCAAGAACGCTTTCTACCAACTCAGTTGTCAAAAGAGGAGAATCTCCATTAAGAATTATAATATTTTGAGAATCCCATTTATTTTTTGTACAAGCAACAGCGTTACCAGTTCCCAGCTGTTCTTTTTGTATAACAAAATCAATATTTTTAATTTCACTGGATAAAATAGCTGATTTAACCTCTTCAGCCTGATTACCTAAAACAAAAATCATAGGAATTTTTAAAGATTCAAAAATTTTTGCAGGATAAACAACCATTGGTTGTCCACAAATTGTATGTAATAATTTATTTTTCTTTGTTTTAAATCTTTTAGATCTTCCCGCTGCAAGAACTATTGATTTTACATCTGTATACATGCTTTCTTCTCCTAGTATATTTAAATTTTTATTCATCTTTTTCATTAAACGAACCGAATAATTAATTATTTAAGTAAATTAATCATTTGATTAAGTCAATTTACATATTTCAAAACCAAGCTAAAATTAAATTCCAAGACTAAAAATATGTTATATTATTAAAATAAATCAAATAGTTAATAAAAAAATAAGATTATCCTTTTTAAACAAGTTATTCTTAAGTTTCGCTCTTTTGAAAACAGGGCTTGCCCTACGCCCTTCGACTTCGCTCAGGATGAACAGAGTTGAAAAAGGGGCTTGCCCGGCGAAGTAATACCAACGTTAAAACTTCGATAGTTCGTAGTCGGGAGAGATGGCTGAGTGGTTGAAGGCGGCCGCCTCGAAAGCGGTTATTCCGGGAAACCGGAATCGGGGGTTCGAATCCCTCTCTCTCCGCCACAATAAAGGATTTTCCATGCCAACACTAAAAAAATTTCCCAATTTACAAGACATTCAAAAATATGTTTCTGAATTAGAAAAGGAACGTGGCTTTACCAGTGAAACAATAATTCAAAAATGCTTACTTCTTGGCGAAGAAATTGGTGAACTTTTTAAAGCGATTCGTAAATTAGAAAAAATTAAAACAGATAATAATTCAAAAATCAATTCTGTTGAAAATGAATTGGCAGATATATTAATTTACCTTTGTACGATTGCAAACAAGTTAAACATAGACTTGGAAAACGCCTTGAGAAACAAAGAAGAAATAAATAAAAAAAGAATCTGGTTATAATTTATGGAGAGTCGTTATGAAACATATTCTACTGTCAGTTTTACGAAATAAAAATACCAACATTGCTCAATATCGAAATACATCAGAAAAATTAGGATTAATTCTGGCGCAAGAAACATCACAGTTTTTAGAAAAAAAAGAAAAAGTTGTCGAAACTCCGATGGCACAAACAACTGGGATTGAATTGAAAAATAATACTGTTTTAATTCCGATTTTACGTTCTGGATTAGTTCTTCTTAATCCCTTTTTAAAATATTACGAAACAGCAAAGGTTGGATTTGTTGGGATGAAAAGAGATGAAAAAACCGCAATCCCACATTTATATTATAAAAATTTACCCAAAATCTTTCCCGCAGATGACATAATTATTTTAGATCCTATGATTGCGACAGGCGGCAGCGGTTCAGCTGCGTTAGAAATTTTGAAAGAAGAAGGAATAAAGGAAGAAAAAATAATTTTCGTTTCAGTGATCGCTTCAGAAGAAGGAATAAGCAATATAAAAAATAAATTCCCAAAAATTAGATTAACAACAGTTGAAACAGACAAAGAATTAAACGCACAAAAATTTATTGTTCCAGGACTCGGTGATTTTGGAGATCGCTATTTCGACACAATTTAATAAATTAAATCTTTATTCCATAAATTGATAATCGATTCTGAAATTATTTGCCAACTATCCTCATGATATCCACCGGACAAAAGCATTAAAATAACGCGAATTCGATAATTAATTTTCTTTGACATTATAGACACAATGCTCCAATCCGTTAACCTTAAATAATTATTTAATCAATATCAAAAAAGGAAACCGGAAAGGAGCAATTTTATGATTACTGAAATATTTTATC
>JBDRFY010000079.1:0-38231 GCA_043818275.1 bacterium
ATGAGTGTGCCAAGCGAAGCGCATGTTAATAAATCGGTGCAAATCCGATCTTGACAAGGTCTAGCCAACCGTCAAGAACAGAATTCGACATTCAGAGAGGTAACGAACTGGATGAAGCTCGGAGGATGGATGTATCAGGCTGCAACGAAAGTGAATGTATTGAGCCCCGTAATATCCATTGTCGTAGAGGTCGACGCTTTTCATTGTGACGGAAGACAATACCGCTGTAACGATTTGGCAAGGAAACAGCGGCTCTACCGGGGTCTGAGGCAGTGGCATGATACAAAATGGTTAACATGTGAACTTGGGAGATCCACTAAGTTCTTCAATTTTGAAGTACGCCGAAACAAGTCAAACAAAGACGAATAATGCGGATAACTTAGTGGAAGTCGGACTGACTGATAGTACTCTGAGTTTGGGAAAGCCAAGCACATGGCTGCAGATTGACAGCTAAGGGGAAGCGGTCAGAGAAAGTGAAACAGGTTGAAGCAACCAAAAAAAAAAAAAAAAAAAGAGGTACCAGAGACGATGAAAAGAACTTACGAAGATAAGCTCAACCTGATAGCTGAAATGGTTAAAAGAGACAAAAAGATTCGACTTACAACTTTGTATCACATGGTGAATTCTGACAGTCTCGAGAAGTGCTACAAAAAGCTCAACAAGGCGAGCGCTAGCGGCACTGATAGAGTAACAACACGAGAATATGGAGCATACCTAGCGGATAATATCTCAGATTTAAACATTCGACTACGAAGGAAAACATACAAACCTAAATCGGTCAGACGTGTCAACATTCCAAAACCTGGAAAGAAAGGAGCGACAAGACCTCTTGGGTTACCGGCAACTGAAGATAAACTTGTTCAGATGGTAGCGAAAGAAATACTGGAAGCAATCTATGAACAGGACTTCAAAGATTTTTCACATGGTTTCAGACCGGGAAAAGGCTGTCATATGGCAATCAAAGAACTCAACAATGCTGTCATGTATAAGCCAATCAACTGCATTGTTGAGGTAGACATCAAGAAATTCTTCGACACAGTAAATCACAAATGGCTCTACGAAATGTTAAAACAACGAATAGCAGATCCAGTTTTTCTGGGTCTAATATGGAAAATGCTGAGGGCTGGTGTGATGGAAGGCGGTCAAGTAAAGACGAATGAGATTGGAACACCGCAAGGTGGAATAATAAGTCCAATACTTGCAAACATTTATTTGCACTATGCGTTGGATCTTTGGTTTGATGCGGTATACCGTAAACGAGCGAAAGGTTATGTTCAACTTATAAGATACTGTGATGACTTTGTCATGGTATGTGAAAGTAAACATGACGCACATCTATTTCTAGAGCTCCTTGAAGAACGTCTTGCAATGTTTAAACTGGAAATATCGGAAGATAAAACCAAAATACTTAAATTTGGAAGACGAGTATGGCAACAAGCACAAAAGAGGAATGAGAAAATTGAAACTTTCGACTTCCTTGGATTTACGCATTATTGCGGAGCAAGTAGAAACGGATTGGTTATCATGGGACACAAAACATCGAAGCAACGATTGCGAGAAAAACTCAAAGCACACAATTTATGGCTAAAGAAAATGCGCAATGGAGTTCCCATGGTGGATCTGTGGAAATTAATAAAAAGCAAGCTAATTGGACATTACAACTATTTTGGAATAAATGGAAACATACGATGTCTAAAGCAATATTTTAGACGAATTATATCGCTTTGTTTCAAGTGGTTGAATAGAAGGAGTCAGAAGAAAAGCATGGATTGGAACCAATTTATGAAATATCTTCAGTGGAACCCTCTACCGCAACCACGAATTTATCACCAAATATTGTACTCTATGCCAAAGTAAGTGAATGCACTTTTTAAGAGCCGTATGAGGGAAAACTTCAAGTACGGTTCTGTGAGGGGCATTAAAACTTTAAAATTATTAGGAGTTAAATATGTCTACTCGACAAAATATGTTTCCGCTAATTAATACGCAAATTATAACAAATAAAAAAGGCCAGGAGTTAGGTGTTTTTATAGAAATGAAGGATTATAAATTGTTATTGGAAAAGTTTGAGGATTTAGTCTTAGGTATCATTGCTCATAATATTAAAGAGAAAAGTGAAGGCTACGAATCATTAGAGAACATTAAAAAAGAGATAATGAATAAGCGTAAAAATGGAAAAAAATAATTTATATGGTTATAAAGTTCAATTTGATAAGAAAGCCAAAAAGCAACTTAGTTCTTTAAGCGCAAAAATTCAGGATAAAATATTAAGCAAATTGGAAGAGTTGATTGCCGAACAGAATAATTTAAACATAAAGAAGCTGTTTCTTTGTAAAAATCTTTATAGAATTAAATGTGGCGATTATCGGATAGTTTATGAACCTTTGCACAATGTTATTATTGTTTATATAGTTGCGATTGATCATAGGAAAAAGGTGTATAAGTATATTGAAAAATTATTCTTGTATTAATTGTTCAATTGTATCATTATGTATAATTTTTAAATTAATACTTTGATATTCTAACATTTTGGTTGGTCTGGAAACCCAATTGATTATATCTTTATCCCGAAACAATAATCCGTAATCAGCGCCTGATAAATATTTATAAACTTCATTAGGTTTAACGCTCAAAACACAAAAATTATTTTTTGGTATTTTTTGTTTTTCTGTTTCTTTTTCAAATTCATTTTTATCTTTAGATAAGATTAATAAAAAGGTATTTGGATTTTTTTCGTGAATGTTTTTAAAATATTCGATACTTTCTTTAGCGCATTGCCATGGTCGCATTGATCCGCTGTAAACATAAACTTTATAATTAAATGGAATTTTTAATTGTTTCCTTATTTCTTCTTTCCAAATTTGGATTTGTGAGTCATTAATTTTTTCAGGGATGTCATTTGATGCAATATAAATTTTGTCACTTTTAGCATTAAAGTTTTTAACCAAATATTCTTTTAGAGCATCGCTGACCGATTCAATTTTGAAAATTTCATATTTGTTTGAATAAGTTTGTTTTTCTACTTTTTTGAAACTTTTGTAAATAAATTTCTGCAAAAGCTTTTTAAATAAATTTTTATTTTGGTATTTCATTGAAAATCTGAATTCTTCTGCGCAAAGGCCTCGCGCCTGTATTATTAAATCTTTTTTTAAATTTAATTTTTGTATAGCTTTTAAACTTATAAAACCGGCCAGTGGCCCACGTGCAATAATTTTTTGAAATTCTAATTTGGCTAATATTTTAATTAATTGTTTTTGAGGGTAAAAAAGAGTTGTTTTACCTAAAAAAGGGAGTTTTTTTGCAAATATAAAATTTATTTTAGGGTGAAAAGGAGACTGAATATTTTTTAAACGAAAATCTTCAAAAGATATAATTGTTATTTGTTGATATGTATTATTTTTAATTAATTTGATTAATGGTTGAAAAACCTGACTTTCAAAAACAGAATTATAGATGCTGTCATATAGTATAAAGATTAAATTTTTAGACATTTGTTTATGCCTTAAGATTTTTAGATTAAAATTAATTTTTGTCATAAATTATAGATGTTTTGAAATTTTTTAAAATTAAAAGGCGGATTGTTTATGAAGTTTATAAAATCTTTTGAAGCAGTTGGATTGAAAGATATTCCATTGGTTGGTGGAAAAAATGCGTCGTTGGGGGAAATGATAAAAAATCTTTCACCTCAGGGAATTTTAGTCCCTTTAGGCTTTGCTGTTACCTCTCAAGCTTATTGGCATTATTTAAAACAAAATAAATTGGATGATAAAATTAAGAATCTGTTGAATCAATTGGACAAAAAAAATAAAAATCTAAAACAGCTTGAAAAAGTTGGAAAACAGATTCGAAGTTTAATTGAAAAAGCCACGTTGCCAAAAGATCTGGAAGAACAAATTGTGGATGCTTACGAGGAACTTGAGAAAAAGTATGGTAAAAATTGTGATGTGGCTGTCCGCTCTTCCGCGACAGCCGAAGATTTACCAGAAGCTTCTTTCGCGGGGCAGCAAGAAACCTTTTTAAATATTCAGGGGCAAAAAAACTTATTGGACGCCTGTAAAAAATCTTTTGCATCGCTTTTTACAGATCGTGCAATTTCATACAGACAAGATCATGGTTTTGATCACATGGATGTTGCACTTTCAATTGGGGTGCAAAAAATGGTTAGATCTGATCTTGCAAGCGCTGGAGTTATTTTTACTCTTGATACCGAATCAGGTTTTAAGGATGTTGTTCTTATAAATTCTTCTTATGGCTTAGGGGAGTCAGTTGTAAAAGGTGTTGTTAATCCTGATGAATTTTATGTCCATAAACCAACTTTGGAAAAAAATTTTAAACCTGTTTTGAAAAAACGCCTGGGAAGTAAAAAATCTAAATTAATTTATTCAAAAACAGGTGAAAAAATAAAAACAGTCGCTGTATCTGAAAATGATCAAAAACTTTTTTCTTTAACAGATGAAGAAATTTTAAAGTTGGCAGAGCAGGCTTTGTTAATTGAAAAACATTATTCAAAAATTAAAAACCGTTGGATGCCGATGGATATAGAATGGGCAAAAGATGGTAAAGATGGAAAAATTTATATTTTGCAGGCTCGTCCTGAAACCGTTCATTCTTTAGATTTAAATAAAAACTTTATTCAGGAATATGTTTTAAAAAAAGACAAAGATTTAAAAAATAAAATTTTGGTAACAGGAAAAGGTGTTGGCAGAAAAATTGTTTCAGGTATCGCCAGAGTAATTAATTCAGCTAAAGAAATATCAAAAATTAAAAAAGGTGAAATTTTAATAACAGATATGACTGATCCGGATTGGGAACCGGCAATGAAAATTGCAGCAGGTATTGTTACAAACAGAGGGGGTAGAACGTGTCACGCCTCAATAGTAAGTCGTGAATTAGGGATTCCTGCTATTGTTGGAACGCATGATGCGACTAAAAAAATAAAAACGGGCCAGCAAATCACAATTGATTGTAGTAGTGGAGAAACAGGAGTTATTTATTCTGGCAAAATTCCTTTTATAATTGAAAAAATTGAGTTAAAAAAATTACCAAAACCTCCAGTTGAATTAATGTTAAATGTTGCTGATCCTGATCAGGCTTTTAATTTTGCATTACTGCCCCAGGATGGAGTTGGGTTGGCAAGAATAGAATTTATAATAAATAATTCAATTAAAATTCATCCAAATGCATTAATTTATCCAGAAAAGATTAAAGATAAAAAAATAAAAAAGGAAATAGAGAATCTGACTTTTAGTTATAAGGATAAAAAACAATTTTATGTAGACACATTGGCTCAGGAAGCAGGAACAATAGCGGCTGCTTTTTGGCCTAAACCTGTAATAATTCGTATGTCAGATTTTAAAAGTAATGAATATAGAGAGTTAATTGGTGGTAAATACTTTGAACCTGAAGAAGAAAATCCTATGCTTGGTTTTCGGGGAGCTTGCCGTTATTACAACGAACAATTTAAACATGCTTTTGCACTTGAATGTTTAGCGATGAAAAAAATAAGACAAGAAATGGGATTAACTAATGTTAAATTGATGATACCTTTTGTCAGAACAATAGATGATGCAATGAATGTTATTAAAGAAATGACAAAATATGATCTCGTGCAAAAAAAAGATGGTTTGCAAATTTATATGATGTGTGAAATTCCAAGTAATGTTTTATTAATAGATGATTTCAGTGAAATTTTTGATGGTTTTTCTATTGGTTCAAATGATTTAACTCAAACAATTCTTGCCGTTGATCGTGATTCGCAATTAGTCTCAAATCTTTTTGATGAAAGAAATAAAGCTGTAAAATTAATGATGATGCAGGCGATTAAGGGCGCAAGAAAAAATAATAAAAAAATTGGAATTTGTGGTCAGGCTCCATCAGATTTTCCTGAACTTGCAGAATTTTTAATTAAACAGGGAATTAATTCTATTTCTTTGAATCCGGATTCTTTGTTAAGAACTTTGATTAAAATAAAATAGCACCTCAATTGAGGCGCTATTTTATTGTTTTTTTATCCACCAATTCTTTGTTGTAATTGTTGAACTAATTTTGTTAATTCAGTAATTTTCTTTTCTAATTCTGCAATTTTACCATCTGATTGAGTTGTTGCTGTTGTTGGCGTGGTATAAGTTGGTGTTGGAGCTTTTGGCGCTGTGTAAGTTGTTGGCGCGGTATAAGTTTGAGTTGTAGCTTTTGGCGCTGTGTAAGTCTGCGTTGTAGTTTTTGGAGCCGTGGAAGTCGTAGTTTTTTGTGTTGTATAATCTTTTGTCTTGGTTGAGGTTGTGTCTGTTGCAGAAGTTGCGCCTGTTTGAGATGTTGCAGCTCCCGTAGATGTTTTTGGGTTATAATTAGTAATTGTTGTTACATGACTTGGCAAGGTCAGCGCGCTTCGTTGCGCTGAAGTTAATGAAATTGGGTTTCCAGCCAAAAAATTATTCGCTTGTTGTTGTCCAAGAATATTTACAAGCGCTGCCTCCATAACGTTTTGTTTAGGATAATAATTATCCCCCCTGCTGTTGAGGTACCAGATTTGAGTTTTAGCGCCCAAATTCATAGTAAAAATTAAGAAAAAAAGCAGTAAAAAATATTTTTTCATTTTTCTCCCTTTGTTTATTAAAATTATCTTCCCGAAACATCTTTACTATAATATTAAATAATTTCTTTTTGATGCAATAATTTGTTAAAGTTTGTTTTTGATTTAAATAAAGGATTTTTTAAATGATTTCTTTTTTATTAGGTTTAGGGCTAGGCATTTTTTATAGTCATGCGTTTTTATTTCAGCAAAAGAAAAATTTTAATTTGTCAGTTCAAAAAAAGACAATAATCCGTAATTCTGTTTTTAGCATGTTTACAAGATTTTTGATTTTTCTTTTATTTCTTATCTTTTTTTCTTTAATATTAAGCATTAATATTTTTTTAGTTATTTTTGGTTTTTTGATTTCTTTTTGGTTGTATATTTTTATTTCTCTTAGGAAAAAAATATGAATATCTCGATTTTTGAATATTGGGCAGTAAGACCATTAGCTAAATTTGGTTTAACCGGTAAATTTTGGGATATTCATTTAGATACCTTAATTTATACATGGGCAGCGATGTTGCTTTTGTTTGGCGTATCTTTAGTTGGTGTTTATTTTATAAAAAGAAAAATTAATATTGTTTCACTGCTTACAGAACAAGGAGTTGATTTTTTTATAAATCTTACCAAAGAATCTATGGGTTCAACTTTTACTTATAAACATTTTGCATTTATTGCAACCATGTTTTTTTATACGCTTTTTTGTTGCTTAATTGGATTATTTCCATATCTGGAAGAATCTACAAAAGATCTGAATACAACTTTGGCTTTGGCAATTATAAGTTTTTTGTATGTTCATTATCAAAAAATAAAATATAAGGGGTTGAAAGGTTATTTAAAAGAATATATTGAACCCTTTTTTGTTTTACTTCCATTAAACGTAATTGGGGAAATTGCAAAAGTTATTTCAATGTCATTTCGTCTTTTCGGAAATATTTTGGGTGGTGGAATTATATTTTTTATTGTTGTTGAAGTTATTAGAGTTTATAAGATTCCTTTCATGATTTTTACATTAGTTGTTTTAGCTTCTTATTTTATTATTAATAAATTTGTAGATTTAAATGCGCATAGAATTTTAAAAATTCACCTATATACTTTTTTAGGATTAATTTTCTCTCTAGCCTGGTTACAAATGTTTTTTGGGGTTTTTGAAGGAGTTGTGCAGGCTTTTGTCATAACAATGCTGACAATAACTTATTTAGCTGTTGGTATTCATAACGAAGATGAAGTAGTAAATCAAAAAGGAACTCAAGATGTTGACGCCTGAACTATTACATTATTTTGCTGTTGGAATTCCTGTTGTTTGTGCCGGATTAGGTACAGGAGTTGGACAAGGAATTGCGGCTTTGGGAGCAATTGAATCTTTAGTACGTCAACAATTGGGAAGAGAACAAAGTTTCAGAGCGATGATTATTGGGCTTGCTTTGGTTGAAAGCGCTCTTGTAATTGCTTTAGTTGTTTCAATTTTAACTTTGTTTGGTCCGCAAGCAGTTATTACCTGGCCAATCGCGTTTGCGGAATTAGGTATGAGTATAGCAATTGGTTTTTCTTCTTTATTCGTAGGTTTATCTTCAAGTTATGCTGTTAGATCCGCGTGCATTTCGATAACAAGACAACCATTTGCAAGTCAAAAAGTTTTAACTTTAATGTTGCTTATTCAATCTTTAATTGAAGCGGCGTTAGTTTTTTCTTTTATAGTTGCCTTGTTTATTAGAAATGGAATAAATCCTGAACTTGATATTTATGGTGGTTTAAAATTGTTATCCGCAGGTCTTGCGATCGGTATAGGTTGTATTGGTCCATTACTTGGGCAGGCTATTTTTGCAAATAAAGCTTGTCTGGCTGTTGGATTTAATTCGGATGCATATAAAAGAGTATTGCCTTATTCGCTTTTGAGTGAAGCGGCGATTGAAACGCCTTTAATTTTTTCTTTATTAGTATCGTTATTAATTCTTTATTTTCCTTTAAATCCTTCAAATTATTTTTTATCGATTGTTAGTTTTTCTATTGCTGCCGTTACAATTGGTTTGGGGTCTTTTGGCGCTGTTGCTTCAGGAAGAGTTTCAGCTAAGGGATGTCAGGAAGTTGCTTTGAATTCAGAAATTTATGCTTCATTATTGCGTTCAACTTTGTTGGCTCAGGCATTTATTGAATCAACTGTTATTTATGCATTAATAGTTTCTTTGTTTTTGTTAATACGCTAAAAAATTTTTTAATGGAGAAATGTGAATAATAAACAGATTCAGGTTTTGTATATTTTGACCAAATTAGAACTGGGTGGGGCACAAAAAGTTTGCCTGTCCTTATTAAAAGGGGTTAAAGATTCTAATAATTACGCAGGCCTTATTTCTGGTAGCCAAGGTTCTTTAATTGATCAGGTCAAAGCTCAGGAATCAATTTTTTTACTTGATAGTTTTAAAAGAGAATTTGGTTTTAAAAATTTTTTCAAAGAGATTAAGAATTTCTTTGAAGTATTAAAAATTATAAAAAAAGTAAAAAAAAATAATCCAAATTTAATTGTTCACACTCATAGTACAAAGGCTGGGTTAATTGGAAGATGGGCAGCTTTTTTTGCCTGCGTTAAAAATAGAGTTCACACTGTACATGGCTTTGGGTTTCATGAATTTCAGCCTAAACTTGTCTGGTTTATAATTTATTTTTTAGAGCTTATTACCAGTTTTATTACCACAAAATATATTTGTGTATCTAAAAAAGATTTGGAATTGGGTAAAAAAATTTTTCCGGGATTTAGTAAAAAAAGTGTTGTTATTCGCGCTGCTGTTGATTGGGATAATTTTCATATTCCAGCAAAAAAAATGAAGAATTATTCAGATGAAAAATTTATTTTAGGAGCCGTTTCCTGTTTTAAACCACAAAAAAATTTATTTGATCTTTTAAGCGCATTTAAAAATGTATATGAAGCATTAGATTTGAATTCAAGAGAAAATATTTTATTACAAATTATTGGTGATGGGAAGCAGCGAATAGAAATTGAAAAATGGATATCGGAAAATCAATTAATTGGCAAAATCGAATTATTGGGTTGGCAAAATGATGTTGCATCATGGATGAAAACCTGGGATTTATTTGTTATGAGTTCTTTATGGGAAGGATTACCTTGCGCTGTTGTTGAAGCCAGGTTGAGTAAGTTGCCAATTATAACTTATGATGTTGGTGGAATTTATGAAATTTTGCAGAATGGGAAGAATGGATTTTTGGTTAAAACTGGTGACTATAAAATTTTAGCTGAAAAAATAAAAAAACTTTTTTTGAATAAACCTTTACATAAAAGTATGAGTTTACATCCAGACAATTTAGACGAGTTTAAAAATTCCGTTATGATTAAGCGACATTTAGAATTTTATAAAAATTTGTAAAAATATTTATAAAAATATAAAAATTTTTTTTGACATATTGAATCTGAATTTGATAACGTTACTCTCGTTGTAGAAAATTAAAAGGGAGAGTATTTAATGAAGAGATGCATAAAAATTATAGTTACAGGTAGAGTTCAGGGAGTTTTTTATCGAGACTTTGTTCGAAAAAATGCTGAAAAATTAGGGGTAGAGGGAAGTGTTCAAAATCAGGAGGATGGAACAGTTATAATTTATGCTTGTAGTTTTGCAGAAATTTTGGATGATTTTATTGATGCTCTTTATCAAGGTTCTAATAAATCTTTGGTTGAGGATGTTTCCGTAACTCCTTTGAATATGGATAAAAATTTTCGGGGTGTATTTAGGGTTATCGGATAAAATATCTCTAGTTTTATTAATCGAGAATAATTTTTTACGCATAAGGCTTTGTAGCCTAATCTTTGCTGTTTTTTACAAAATTAATTTAATATTAAGCTTATTTAGTAACCTGGCCTGCCATCTATCCTTCGATTTCGCTTGCGCTACACTCAGTATGAGGGGCGAAAAATGGCCGCGTCCCGTCTTCACTAAAATTACGCCGGGCACGCAGGTGACTTGTCCTTCGAAGCTTCAGCGAGGAGGAAGACTGGCCTGCCATCCGAAGCTTTAGCGTAGGATGGTAGCCTCAAGGGGAATCGAACCCCTATTTCTGCCGTGAGAGGGCAATGTCCTAACCGTTAGACGATGAGGCCAATTCGTTAAAAGATCTTTTTTTTGTATCTGACTTAATCTGTTGTATGCTAATCAAACGATAAGAAACAATAATATCTTATTATATGCGTGAAGTAAAGGCTGTTCCCGGTAATAAAGTTGCTTATTTAGAATGAATTTTAATAATTTTTATACAATTTTTCTTTTCTTGCTTTTTCCATTTTTGTTGTTTTCACATAATTCTTTGCCAATTCTTAAATCTGAATTTGAAAATTATAAAACTTTAAAACTAGAAAAAGTAACATTTGATTCAGATATTTCTTTTAATAAATATGAATTCCTTTACCTGGTTAATTTAAAAGTTGGGGAATTGGTTTCATTTAAAAATATCAAAAAAGCTTATAAACAGTTAATGAGGATTAAACGCTTTAAGAATGTGGAAATTGATTTTGATATTTATTCGGGAAATCTTGATTTGCGTTTTAAGTTAACTGCTAACTGGATTTTTAAAACTTTGATTTTGAAAGGTATATGGTTTGATAAATATCAATATGAAGATTTATATCTCCAACAACCGGGTGATATTTTTGATATTTCTTTACATGAAGAATCTATTCATGACATAAAAAACATGCTTAAAGATAAAGGTTTTTTTAACAGTGTTGTAGAAGATGAATTTGTTTATGAAGCAGCTGAAAAATTAGTAACGGTAAAACTTAATGTGGATAGAAGCAAATGTTTTAAAATAGAGTCAGTTAGCTTTGATTTTGATTCAGAAGATAAAAAAGATGTTTATGATTCAATAAATAAAAGATTTAAGAACTCTTTCGTTGGCTTTTATTATTTTAAAAAATTAATAAAAGAAGAAAGTGAAAGGTTAAGTGAATTTTTAAGGAAAAAGGGTTATTTAAATTGTGAGATAAAAATTAAACGAATAGTAAAAAGAAACAAATCTAAAGTTGCCATTGTTTTTGAAGTTAAGTTAGGAAAAAGATTTAAAATAAAATTTTTGGGTAATAAATTTTATTCAAAAGAATATATCAGACAAAATTTATTAAGTTCCGATATGCCTTCGTGGCTTTTTTCTCCTCCCATAATAGCAGAGCAGTTATTGCAGGAATATTATAAAAAAGGTTTTTGGTCCACAGTTGTTAATTATAAAATTCAGGAAGATGGCACTATTTTTTTTACTATCAACGAGGGGGGACGATTTATTGTAGATTCAGTTGTTTTAAAAAGTTCAGTTAATGATTCTTTAATTGGAAGATCTTCTTATTTTAATGAGCTATTAGCCAATAAATATTATGATGAAGAAATTTTGAATGATTGTTTGAAAAATTTGACCAATTTTTATTTATCTATTGGTTTTTGGGATTTTAAAATTTTGCAAAAACGTTTTGTAAAAATTAATGATAGATACAAAATTTTAATTTTTATAGATAAGGGGCAGCAAAGGTTTTACGGAGGTGTTTCTGTTAAAAATTTTGAATATTTAAATGGTGATAAATTTTTTCAAAAAAATGAACCCAGGAATTCTTTAATTCCGTTTAATAGTGATTGGATATCTGAGCAAAGAACTTTTTTGTTAAAATATTTTCAAAAACAAGGTTATTGGTATGTGGAAGTTCAGCCTGAATTTGTATCAACAGTTTTAAGAAATAATAAATCTCTGGTATTAGTTAAATGGGGGGTTAATTCAGGAAAAAAAGTAAAATTTGGAAAATTATTGTTGCAGGGAAATACAAAGCTTCCATTTAAAAGAATTCTTGATGAGTTGCGATTTAAACAGGGAGAAATTTGGGATAAGTCAAAACTTGATTTAACGACTTCAAGGTTTAGAAAATTAGATCTTTTTAAAAAAATTCAGCTTCAACCATATAAAGTGTCTAAAGCAAGTGAAGAAAAACCGATTATATTAACATTGGTTGATGATGATCCTTATGAGGTCCGTTTACGTTTAGGTTATTTTTTAACCAGTAAAAATTTTTTATTAAAACGTCAATCTACATATAAAATTGGTTCATCTTTTGTTTTTAAAAATCCAACAAATAGCGCGGACAAATTATCTTTTAATGCTGATTTAACAAGGTTTGAAAGATATTTAAATATTGATTATCAGATTCCGTCTCCTTTTGATTTACCAATAATTGCAAAAACTAAAGCTTACGCAAATAAATACGTTCAGCCAGTAGAAATTGGCAAAAGTGGTTCTGCTTATGAAGCGATACAAAATGGTTTTTTAGTTGGTTTAAGCAATGAATATAAAAAGAATTATTTTTGGGGATGCAATATTGGAAATGAATGGATGGAGACAACTAAAGTTAGAGGGAATTTAGATTTTGCACCGGAATTGATTGATAAGACCGTACCATATTTTTTTGTTGAACCAAGTTTGGTGATAGATACTATTGATGACAGATTAAACGCAAAAAATGGTTCATTAACTTTTTTATCTTTAAAAACCATGGTTCCATATAAAGATGCGCAAACTACTTTTAAAATTATGATAGAACAATCTTTTTTAAAAAATATTTTTTCTGATGTTGTTGCCGGTTTGAGGTTGAGATGGGGACATATTTTTAGACAGGATTTTGAGTATATTATGCCAATTGAGCGTTTTTATTTGGGTGGACCACACTCCGTTCGGGGTTATGAGATAGATTCTATTCCACCATTAGGAGTATCAATAAATATTGTAGATGGAAAAATTATAAAAGAATATACAATTCAGGGGGGCAGTTGCATGGTTAATGCAAATTTGGAGCTTCGTTTTCCTATTTATAAATCTTTCAAGGGAGTTATTTTTCAGGATATTGGTGTTTTGAGTCAAACAGGATTTGGCGGTTTTAAAGGAACCTGGTACCCGGGAACAGGATTTGGTTTTAGATACAAAACTCCAATTGGACCAATTCGTTTTGATATTGGCTGGAAATGGAAAAAACGTTTTGAACATGATTGCCCGTATGCCTGGTATTTAACTATCGGAGAAGCGTTTTAAGTCTTATTTTTCTTTACTTTCCATTACATTTGTTTATATTCAATATTTGTCGCTCAAGTCTTATTTTTTTAGGGGGAGAGCAGGTTTCAAATAATTGTTTCCATATATAAAATATAAAGGTATGAAAATGGATGGTACAGTTAAGGGGACAAACAAATCATATTCAAACAATCAATGCACCGATAAACATTTGTGTCTTTATGCTCATGATCATTGTTGTGGTACATCTTTAAAAGATGAGTTGGTTGCCCATTTTCCTTATGCAGTTTTAGCAGTTGCTTTTAGCATGATAATTTTAGGCATTTTTTATTCATTAGATGTTTTTTTACAAGCTGTAAATGGTGAGCACCGTTTGTTTCATATTTTTCATTACGTGCATTTATTATTTGCTGGAACCGGGACCGTTTTAAGTTTTCGTCGTTATTCTAAGAATATTTTAGGCAGCATTATTGCAGGTCTTTTCATACCAGCCTTTTTTTGTACTATTTCTGATGCAATTTTACCTTATTTTGCCGGTAATCTTTTAGGTTTGGATATGCACTTTCATTGGTGTTTTGTTGATCATTTAAGTATGGTTTTACCTTTTTTAATCGCAGGAATTGTTAATGGTTGGGTGTTAAGTACTTATCCAAGTGATAAGCATATTAATTATTCAACCGGGTTTCATTTTTTGCATATAGCAGCTAGTGCGATGGCATCCTTGTTGTATTTTGCAGGATTTGGGTTTTATGATTGGATGAATAGCATGGGAACAACTTTTTTATTGTTGTTATTTGTTGTTTTGTTGCCTTGTTCTTTATCTGATATTGTTATCCCTATTTGGTTTGCCAAAAAGAGAAAATAGGGGGTTTTAATGAGGCAAATAAGATTTGTTGATGTTTGCAAATCATATGATGGTGATTTAATTCTTGATCATTTAAATCTTACAATTCCATCAGGTCAATTTTTTGCTCTTCTTGGTCCAAGTGGTTGTGGAAAAACAACTTTGCTTAGATTATTGGCCGGTCTTGAGTCTGTTGATTCAGGAAAAATTTATATTGGAAAAGACGATATAACAAATCTTCCAATTTATAAACGTAAAATAAATACCGTTTTTCAGCAGTATGCTCTTTTCCCTCACCTTTCTCTTTACGATAACGTTGCTTATGGTCTTCGTGTTAAAGGAGTAAATGAAGCCAGAATTAAAGATCGTGTGTACGATGTTTTAAAAGCTGTTCAATTATTGGGTTTTGAAAATAAAAAAATAAGAAGTCTTTCAGGTGGACAGCAGCAAAGGGTTGCTATTGCAAGAGCAATTATTAATGAGCCGGAAGTTTTGCTTCTGGATGAGCCGTTGGCCGCTTTAGATTTAAAATTAAAAGAACAACTTCTTGTTGAATTAATCGATTTGCATGACAAGTTAAAAACCACATTCGTTTATGTTACTCATGATCAAATGGAAGCATTAACAGTTGCAGACAAAATGGCAATTATGAATGTTAATGGGGAAATTGAACAAATTGGAACGCCAAAAGAAATTTATGAATTTCCAAGCTCCCGATTCGTGGCCAATTTTGTAGGGAAAACAAATATTTTGGAAGGGGTTTTAAAAACTAAGGATGAAAAGCCTTTTGTAGCAGTAGAGGGTCTTGGAGATTTTGAAGTTTATATTCCTAAGAGAAAAGACTGGATGATTGATGGAGGCGATATTTTTATGAATATTCGTCCTGAAAAAATTTTTATAAGTAAAAAGAAAATTTTAAATTTTTCCAATCATTTAACCGGTGTTGTTATTGATATTATTTATCATGGTCTTTCTACTCAATATAATGTTGAACTTAGAACGGGAAGAATTTTAAAAGTTTTTGAACAAAATGAAGAACATTTTCCCCAAGAAACAATAGATTATAATGACAAAGTTAATCTTTATTTTCAAAAAGAAAATGTACTGTTACTGGAAGATTGATGAAAATATTTAAGAATATTTTAAAAAAAGAAATGCCATTTCTTTTTGCTTGCCCGGCGATTCTTTGGCAGTTTTTATTTTTATATATTCCATTATTTATTTTATTTTTTTACAGTTTTATCTTTTTTTCTCCAACGAAAAAAGCTGTTTATTTTACTATTAAATATTATTCTAAAATTTTTGAATTAACATATTTACAGGTTATTTTTAATTCTTTTTTATTGGCTTTTTTAACATCTGTTATTTGTTTGTTTATCGCTTATCCCATAGCATATTTTTTGGTTATCAAAGTTGAAAAGAAATATAAAACATTTTTATTGGTGTCATTAATATTGCCTTCCTGGACAAGCCTGATCGTTCAGATTTATGCCTGGTTTTTTTTGTTAGAAAACAATATCTTTGTCTTTTGGTTAAAAAAAATTGGCTTGATTCCTGAAGGTTTAAGTTTTATTAATAATTATTTTTCAATATTAATAGGCACTGTTTATTGTTGGTTACCATTTATGATTTTACCTATTTACGCAGTTTTGGATCGAATGGATAAAAATTTACTGGAAGCATCAGCTGACTTGGGAGCGAGTAGATTTGAAACTTTAAAGCGTGTGGTGCTACCTATTTCTGTTCCAGGAATTCTTGCTGGTTCAGCTTTAGTTTTTATTCCTGTTTTTGGTGAGTTTGCTATTCCAATTTTATTGGGTGGTGGAAAAATAGCTTTTTGGGGAAATATAATTGTTGAAAAGTTTTTATTTTTAAAAGATTGGAAGTTGGGTTCAGCATTTGCTTTTACAGGTGTAATGCTACCATTGTTTATTATCTTTACTATTTTTTATTTTTATAAAATTGGAATTTTTTTAGGTAAAACTATTTTTTTAAAAAGGCAAAGTTTAAATGGTAGAAAGTAGAAGCATTTTTTTTAAAATTTTAAATCCGTTATTTGTTTTTTTAGGATATCTTTTTTTGTATGTTCCTATGCTTGTAATGGTTTTATTTTCTTTCAATAGCTCACATTCAGGAGCAAGCTGGACAGGCTTTTCTTTTAAATGGTATGTAAAACTTTTGCATACCCCTGAGATGTTGAATTCTTTATATGTTTCTTTAATAGTTGCTCTGTGTTCTACCCTTTTAAGTATTTTTATAGGGACATTTCTTGTATTTGCGAGTCGCTGGTGGAAATCATTTTTTTTATTTGGGATCTTTTATTCAAATCTTATTTTACCAGATATAGTTCTTGCGATTTGTATTTTAAGTGTTTTTGCCTTTTTAAATATCCCTTTGGGTTATGGTAGTTTAATCGCAGGACATACATTAATTGGATTAGGTTTTGTGATTCCTATTGTTAGGGCCAGATTTATAGAATTAGATCCTGTGCTTACTGAAGCGTCTTTAGATTTAGGAGCAACTTATTTGCAGACCTTTAGGAAAGTGATTCTTCCTCTTTTGATGCCGTCTTTAATTGCTTCTTCATTATTAGTTTTTACCATTTCTCTGGATGATTTTTTAATTGCCTTTTTTTGTTCCAGCCCGAGTGTGCAAACTTTATCTGTTTATATTTTTTCAATGGTGAGAGCTGGTGTTGATCCATCTATTAATGCTATTTCAACTATTTTATTAGTTGTAAGTAGTTTGTTTGTTTTGCTTCTTTCCGGCTTTAAGGTTATAGATCAGGTTATTTCATATGAATAGATTTTATGCAGGTGTAAGTAGAAAAATTATTATATTTTTATTTTATTTCTTAATTGTTTTGTTTTTTTTATTTATTCCGAAAATTTTAAATTTTATTAAATTATCTTTGGTATCGGATAATACAATTAATATTTATGCTTTCATGGATATTATTCCACTTGACGCTATAAAAGAATTTGAAAAACAAAATGGGATTAAGGTTAGAGTAAAATATTTTGATAATAACGAAGATCTTTTGGCTAAATTTAGAATTAATAAAGGTGAGGGTTATGATTTAATAACAGTAACAGATTATATGATTGAGTTGTTACGTAGGGAGAGTTTGATTCAGCAAATTAATGTTGCAAAAATTGAAGAATTTAAAAATATAGATTCAAGATTATTAAATAATTATTATGATCCTGGAAATAAGTATTCTATTCCTTATGCATGGTCTGTTTATGGAATTATTTATAATAAAAATTATTTTGGTCACAAAAAAATAGATTGGGACTATGTTTTTCGTCGTCCAAAGGGATTAGATTATAAAATTTGTATGCTGGATGATGCTTTGGAATCTGTTTTTTTAACTTCTATTGCATTATTTCAAAAAACAAGAAAATTGTCTGAATCTAATTTGAAAACTATAGAAAATGTCTTGATAGAACAAAAAAAATGGATTGAATGTTATACATATTCAGGATCAGAGTATTTTTTAAATAGCGGAACTGTGCAATTAGCACTTATTCCTGGATTAATAGCAAAAAAAATACTTAAAGAAAATAATAAATTTAAATTTGTTATTCCATCGAGAGGAAGTCTTATTTCTATTGAAAATTTTGCGGTACCTATCAAGAGTAAAAAATTAGATTTAATATATAAATTTATAAGTTTTATGATTTCTAAAGATGCTGCTAAATTGAATGTTGATGAATTTGGCTATAATCCCGTTAACGTAAAAGCTTATGATTTACCTGAAATGAAATTCATGAAAAATAACGGTATGTTTCCTCCTCCGTATATTTTTGATAAGTTAGATCTTGTTAATAATGAGTTATCTTTGGAACGTGTTAATGATATTTGGTTAAAGGTTAGGGTTAGTTAATTAGGATTTATATGAATTATTTAAAAATAAAATTTGACTGGTTTTATTCAAATTTTCAAAAACGAAGAAAAATTTTTGAAGAATTTATACAAAAAACTTCCGGAAAAACGCAAGAAAATGCAAAAAATATTTTAATTTCTCTTGAAAATTTAGGTAGAGAAATAAATGAAATTTTTTCTCAATCCAAACAAGCTTCCATGAAAGAATTAAGGCAAAAAATTAAAAAATTTAAAGAGTTTTATAAAGAAATTAATGAAATACGCAAGCCTGCCTGGAGACAGTGGTTTGAAGCTTTAATTGTTGTGTTGCCATTAATTTTTGTATTACGTAATTTTGTTTTTGGTCTTTATCATGTTCCTACAGGTTCAGCTGAATATAATATTTTAGTTGGAGATCGTCTTTGGGGAAATAAGGTTGTTTATTTTTTTAATGATGTTCAACGTGGAGATTGTGTTATTTTTGATAATCCGGAATTTTTTTATGATAAATCAAATCCAATTAAATTTTTTTGGCAAAAATATATTGGTTTCGGGATTCCTTTTTTGGGGTTGCCTAATGGACCAGATAATTGGGTTAAGCGTGTTGTTGCTATTCCCGGAGATACTATTGAAGGAAGAATTGAAGATGGAAAAACGGTTATTTATAGAAATGGCGAAAAATTAAAAGAATCTTATGTGAATCCTTATCCTTTAATTCGTTTAATAAAAACTACAGGATTTTTTGATTTTGATTTTAATTTAGGATTGCTTAATTTTTTGAGATTAAATAGAAAAATAGTTGATTATACTTATGTTCCAGATATTGAATTAAGTGAACAACCTTTTTATTTTATGACAAAAAATGAAATTTATCGAAATCCGGCTACCTGGGAACCAGTTTTTCGAAAACCTTACACACCAACTTATAATGAATTTGGTCAGAACGTGGATCTTTTTGGTCCTATAAAAGTTCCGGAAGGTAAATATTGGGTTATGGGGGATAGCAGAAAAAATAGTAGGGATAGCAGATTTTGGGGATTTTTAGATAAGTCTCTTGTGCATGGAAGAGCAAGTTTTATAATTTATTCACTTGATAGTGAAGAACCAATTTGGTTATTTGAATTATTAAAGCATCCAATTGATTTTTGGACAAAATATTTAAGATGGAATAGAACTGGGAAAAGTTTAAGTACTTCAAACTGGCAAATAGATTAAATTTAGGATTAAAGAATGAATAGAAATAAATTTTATGTAACAACTCCTATTTATTATGTTAATTCCAAACCGCATTTGGGAACTTTATATTCAACTCTTATTGCCGATGTGGCAGCTCGCTGGAATAAATTAAAAAGTAAAAAAGTATTTTTTTTAACTGGTACTGATGAGCACGGACAAAAAATTGAAAATAAAGCAAAAGATGAGGGAAGAGATCCAAAAGAATTTGTTGATTCAATGATTGAGCCTTTTAAGAAAGTTTGGCATGAATATGAACTTGATTATGACAAATTCATTCGGACTACTGATCCGGAACATGAAAAGGCGGTTATAAAATTAATCAAAATTTTGCAACACAAAGGGGATGTTTATAAAGCACCATACATTGGATATTATTGCACTCATTGTGAAACTTTTGTAAATGTTGGGTCTGAAGCTGAAAAAAATGAAGCTGGAAAATATATTTGTCCGTCTTGCAAAAGAGAAATTTATGAGGTTTCTGAAGAAAGTTATTTTTTCAGACTTTCGGCTTACGAAGATCAATTATTAAAATTTTTCAAAGACAATCCAAATTTTATTGTACCTAAAAATCGGCTTAACGAAGTTATTTCTTTTGTTAAGGAAGGTTTGAAAGATTTATGTATTTCACGAAAATCTGTTAAATGGGGCATCCCTTTTCCTGGAGATCCGGATCACACAGTTTATGTTTGGGGTGATGCACTGACAAATTATATAAGTGCTATTGGTTTTGGTTCTGATGATAAAAAGAAACAAGAAGAGTTTGATTTTTGGTGGCCAGCAGATTTGCATGTTTTGGGAAAAGATATTTTAAAATTTCATGCTGTTTATTGGCCGGCGATCTTGATGGCTGCAGGTCTACAACCGCCAAAACAACTTTTAGTTCATGGTTTTATTTTGATGGGTGAGTCCAAAATGTCCAAATCATTAGGCAATGTTATGGATCCTAAAGTTTTGGCTGATTGGTATGGAATCGAACCTGTTCGTTATTATTTAATGAGACAAATGCCAATAACTCAGGATGGAAAATTTGATTTGAAAGATTTGGAAAATAGGATTTCTGGGGATTTGGCAAATAATTTGGGTAATCTTTTAAATAGAACAGTAGGTCTTGCGTTAAAAAACGGTTTGGAAACAGTTGAAACTTTTAATGTCTGGGAAGCTGATTCAGCATCCTTAAAAGAAAAATGTGAAGAAGCATTTAGAAGTTTTTGGGATGATATGAATCATAAAAATTATCATATTGCGCTTGCTGATCTTGGAAACTTTATCTCGGAAGTTAATGGATATTTTCACTATATGCAGCCCTGGGTTTTGGCTAAGAAAAATAACGAATTATTTAAGGAAGTTATTTCCGCGACATGTCATAGTCTTTATGCAATTGGTATTATGCTTTGGCCAATTATGCCAAGAAAAATGGAAAAATTGCTACAACATTTGGGTTACAGTTTTGATTTGAGTGAAAATTACGAAGAGGAACTGCGAAAAAATGAATGGAATAAAGTTTTTGTTTTAAATGAAGTTGGAGAACCTTTGTTTGTAAAACCTGAAACACATGTTGAGCCTGTTGAGAAAGAAGAATTGGAAACAGAAAAAGAAGAAATTATAAACATGGATGATTTTGCAAAAATTAAATTACATGTTGGAAAAATTTTGGAATGCGAATCACTAAAAGATTCTGATAAACTTTATAAACTTCAGGTAGACCTTGGCAACCTAGGTAAACGACAAATCTTGGCTGGTGTAGCACAGTTTTTCAAGCCGGAAGAATTGATAGGAAAACTTGGAACGTTTGTTGTTAATTTAAAGCCAAGAAAAATTATGGGGGAAGAATCACAGGGAATGATGCTTGTCGCAAAAGATGAAAAAGGCAACATGAGATTTGTTACATTTTCTGGGGAAGTTGAACCTGGAATCCGTTTAAGTTAATTATTTTTAGAATTAATAAAAATTAAATGCCCGGATTTATTCGGGCTATTTTTATGAAAATTATCTTGTTTTGATCCTTTTAGACATATTTGATGTATTCTTCTAAAATATAAAAAATAAATGATTTAATAAAAAGAGGTTTAAGATGGATATTGAAAAATTAAGACAAGATTTTCCTATTTTAGGGCGAATTATAGATTCGAATCCTTTAATTTATTTTGATAATGCTGCTACGAGTCAAAAGCCAAATATGATTATTGATGCTGTTTCTGATTTTTATAGAAAATACAATTCAAATGTTTTGCGCGGAGTTTATCCATTGGCTGAGCAGGCTACCCAAATGTATGAAGATGCAAGACAAAAAGTTTCTATTTTTGTAAATGCATATGATTCAAGTGAAATAATATTTACAGGTGGAACTACAGAAGGTATAAATTTTATAGCCAATTCTTGGGCGCACGATAGTTTAAAAGAAGGTGACGAAATTGTTTTAACCGAGGTTGAGCACCATGCAAATTTTTTACCTTGGGTTTTACTGGCAGAAAAAAAAGGACTCAAATTAAAATTTATAAAGATAAATCCACAAACTTTTAAGTTAGAATTTGATCCAAATCTTATAACTGAAAAAACAAAACTTGTTTCAGTAATTCATTCTTCAAATGTATTGGGGGATGTTTGGTCGGAAGGTCAACTTGAAGAAATGATTCAAAAAGCTAATGCTGTCGGAGCAAAAGTTTTAATAGATTCAGCTCAATCTGTTGCGCATAAAAAAATCGACATTCAAAAACTAAACCCAGCTTTTTTGGTTTTTTCAGGTCATAAAATCTTGGGACCAACCGGAATTGGGGTATTATATATCAAAAAAGATTTACATGAAAAAGTTAAACCATATCGTGTTGGTGGTTCGATGGTAAGGTCAGCTGTATCAGAATGTCCTATCTGGAATGAATCGCCGCAAAAATTTGAAGCAGGAACGCCGCCAATTGCTCAAGCTGTTGGGCTTGGCTCAGCAATTGATTATTTAACTCAAAATATAAATTTTGAAGAATTAAAAAAATATGAAGCAAAGCTTTGTGAAAAATTAATTGATGGATTATTAAAAATTCCAGGTATCCACATCGTAGGAAATATTGTGGAGTTAAAAAAACAGGGACATCTTGTAAGTTTTTTTGTTGATGGAATGCATGTTCACGACGTTGCCAGCATGTTGGGAAATAAAAATATTTGTACCCGGGCAGGTCATCATTGCGCGCAACCTTTGTCTGCAAAGTTAAAAATTGAATCTTCTTTGCGTGTAAGCTTTTATTTTTACAATAATGAAAAAGAGGTTGATATTTTTTTAAAAGAATTAAAATCAGTTATAAGTTTTTTAAAAAAATAGGAAATATGAAAGTGAGTGATAAAATTTATCAGGAAGAGTTGATGGATCATTATAAATTTCCAAGAAACAGACAAAAAATAAAAGATCCTGATTTTTTTGCGGATGATGGAAATATTACATGTGGGGATAAGATTCATATTGAAGGAAAAATTGAAAATAATAAAATAACAGAAATTGGATTTGATGGAAGTGGTTGTGTTATAAGTCAGGCTGCAGCTTCGATGTTGACTGAAAAAGTTTTGGGCAAAACAATTGATGAGGTTTTAGCTTTAAATAAAGATGATATTATTGAACTCCTGGGAATTGAACTTGGACCAAACAGATTGAAATGCGCATTGCTTTCTTTGCAGGTATTAAAAAAGGGATTGTCTGAGTTTAAGGAGTAATTTTATTGAGGGAGGTGGGATGAATAAAAAAATCTTGTTTATTTTTATTTTTACTTTTATTAATAACGTATTTTGTACTTTAGTTGAAAATAATTTAAAAAACGAATCAGAGGAATTAAATATGATTGATATTCAAATTGCGCCAAAAAGATTTTGGGAAAATGACGTGGAGGGTTATATTTTCTTGTTACAAGAAAATATTGAAGATTCTTCTGAAATTGAAAAAATTGAATCTGAATATTATCCAAACTTAAGAGAAATCCTTAAAAAGCATAAATTTAAAGGCGGCAAAAAAGATTCTTTCGTTTTAACCGCAACAAAAAATGAAAAATTAATTCAATTAATTTTTGTAGGTCTTGGAAAAGTTGATGGTTTATGGAGTACGGAACTTGAAAATTTAAGACGTGCTGTTGGCAGAGCGGTTAAATCGATTAAAAAATTAGAGATAGAAAGTTCTGTTTTGGATGTGCCATATCTTAAAGAGTTGGAAGTTGATATTGATGAAGTTGTAAAACAGATAACTGTTGCTGGAATTATGGCTGATTATGAATTTATAAAATTTAAAACGGCAAAAGATATCAAAGATTGGCATGGAAAATTACTTCTTTCAGTTAATGATGTGGACAAAAAAGATTGTGAAAAAAGCTTGATTGAAGGAATAATTATTGGTCGGGCTACAAACTTTACTCGTTCACTTGCCGATTTACCGCCAAATATTTTAACACCCGCCGTTTTGGCTCAAGAAGCAAAAAATATGGCTGTGGAATTAAATCTTAAATGTACTATTTTTGGCAGAGCTGAAGCAGAAAAACTTGGAATGGGCGGTTTTTTAGCTGTTGATGAAGGTTCAGACAAAGAAGGTAAATTTGTTGTTCTTGAATATTGGTGCGGTAAAAAAGATGCTCGCACAATTGCTTTGGTTGGAAAGGGTGTAACTTTTGATTCCGGTGGAGTGAGTTTAAAACCTCCCGCCAATATGACGGGAATGAAATATGACATGTCAGGCGCTGCTGGAGTTCTTGGTGTAATAAAAGCAATTGCTCAAATAAAACCAAACGTAAATGTAATTTCTGTTACTCCCTTAGTTGAAAACATGCCGAGTGGTAAATCTTCTCGTCAGGATGATATTATTACTTTCATGAATGGAAAAACAGCGGAAATACAAAATACAGATGCAGAAGGGCGATTGATTTTAGCTGATGCTTTGTGTTACGCGGAAAAGAATTATAATCCAGATGTTATGATTGATGTTGCAACATTGACCGCAGCATGTGTTTATGCTTTGGGACATTTTTTTACCGGTTTGATGACAAAAAATAAAGAACTTGAAGAATCTCTTATTGAATCTGCAATGTTGACTGGAGATAGAGTTTGGCCATTGCCATTTGACGATGATTTTAAACCTGCAATTGAATCAGATGTTGCAGATATTGCAAATACGGGAAAACCAAATTACAAAGCGGGAACAGTAACCGCAGGATGGTTTTTAAGCAATTTCGTTGATAAATCAAAATGGGCTCATCTTGATATTGCGGGAACCTCAGATGGAGTTCCAGGAATTGATTATATTGATAGTAAATGTTCAGCCGGAGCGGCTGTTAGATTATTGATTAATTTTATTTTAAATTACGAAAAATAAATAAGATGAAGTTTATAAAAAAGGTATTGTTTTGTTTATTGTTTTTATCTTTTCCTGCTTGTTTTTCTATCCCTAGATTTATCATTTTGCCTAACATAAGTGCGCAAAGTTGTTACATGAATTCAGTGTTGCAAATTTTGCTGCGAAATAAAGATCTGAATAATATTTTGTTGGAAAATAAAAATGATTTTAGGGATTCTCCAATTAAAGATTACATTGATTTTTATATAAAACTGGATGAACAAGTGGTTGATGAGATTGATATAAAAAATAATCAAGTATTATTTAATTTATTAAAAGCCTTTTTTGATGAAAGTAGAGAGGTTTTTAAAAACAAGCTGCACCAGAGTAAAAGTTATATGGGAGAAAACCGTTATGGTGTTGAAGGTGGAACGGCTGAAGATTTTTATCAAGATTTTCTAGAGGAAATGTGTGACAAGCAATCTGTGAAATTATGTTCTGATTTTAAAAAAAAATATTTTGTTGGTTTTTATTCTATAAACTCTAAGACAAATCAAAAGATTCGACGAGAACAACCGATTTTGTTTGTAAGTGTTAATGATATTAAAGAAACAATTAAGAATAAAGAAGATATGGATGTAGATGATGAGGATATCTCTATCGTTAGTTTTACTTATAAAGAGGTTTCATATTTTCCTAATCATTTGGTTATAGAGCCAGGAAATTTTTTGAAGAATTATTTCTCTTTAAATGATTTTGATCCTAAAAATTATTTAAAAACGGAAAATATTACTTTAAATAAAAAATATAAATTAAATGGTATTGTTGCTTCTTACAAAGAGAAAAAACATGCTGTTTCTTTTGTTAATATTCAAGATGTTTGGTATGAGTGTGATGATTTAAAACCAGATATTAAGCCAATCGAACAACAAGAAATATTAAACCTGGTAAACAACTTGGAAAATAAAAATATTTATGTAAATCTTCTTTTTTATGAACAAAAAGAATCCCAAACAAAAAAATTAGTTAAAAAAACGCCACATTCCAAATCTCCCATTCATAAGACCAGGGTAAAAAAGAGGGACTCCAAATACAGCAATTTTTGGCATAATCTCTTTAATTTTTACTTTATGTTTGTTTGATGAAAAATTTTAGCTATTTGTTATTTAGCAGTTTAATTATTTTTAGTTGTGATTTTTTTGCAGTGCAAGGAGAACCTGTGAAAGATGTATTTTTATGTCATGTTTATACCTTTGTTGATGAAAAAACTTACGAAGAAATTAAAAAATCAGATTTTTTAAAGAATGAATTTTGTCATTGTGAAGAAAAAACTCATAGCGCTGGAGATGGCGCAACTTGGACTGGTTTTTATTTGACAGGAGAAAATACTTATATTGAATTTTTTAATCATAAAGATCGGGATTATCTATTAACTGTTGATTGTGGTGGGAGTAATGCTATTGCATTTAGTATAGATAACCCAAAAGAATTTAATGAGTTGGTTGAAAATTTCAAACAAAAATTTTTAGCAAATAATATTCGTTCAGGACTTATTGAAAAAAATATTGATAATAATCTTATCAATTGGTTCTATTATTTGTTCTTAATTAAAGATTTTTCAATGATGCCAGAATTGGATTCTTGGGTTATGACTTATCATCAGGATTATCCAAAAAAAGTAGGAAGGAATCAACCAGAAAAAGAGGATATTATTACTCGGAAATATTATAATAAAGAATGTAATGCAGTACCATACGATGAAAGTAAATTGTTTAAAGATATAGAAGAAATAACTTTATGGTTAAACGATGATAATAAAGTGAAATTTGTTAATCAATTAAATTTATTTGGCTACACATGTGAAGAGGTTGATAATTGTGTAATTTGTCGTGGTTCAGATGTTGTGATTAATATTAAATCTTCTAGTGATGATAAAAGCGAACATTTGATTTTATGTATGAGTTTAAATCGTGAAGTAAATGGTGCTCAGATATATAACATTGGAAATTCTAAGTTAGAGCTTAAAGATAAAACAGCTGTATGGAAGTTTGCTAAAATCTCTGAGAATTAAGTAATTCTTAAAATTTTATGCTTGATAGAGCCAAATTAGCAAAACAAATTACATATTTAGCAGAGAAAATTTTTCCGGATTTTTTTCAATCGTCTGATATTGCTCAAAAAAAATGGCAACAAATTTGTAACGATCAATATTTTTTACAAAAAGTTGAGGCAGCACAAAGTTCTTTTTTGCTTCCCGGTTGGCAGGGTAATTTATCTGATACCTTTCAAATCAAAAATGATTTAACTAATTATTCAGTTTTAGCTGTTGATGGATCTCAAATTTATCCAGATCGCAATTTTTCTGGAGCATCCTGTTTTTTAATAAATAGCGGTGGTTGCTTTTTAAAATATGGCCAAAAAAGTGAGGCTAAATTTTTTAATGAACCCAAACTTTTTCTTCCGGATGATTTAAAGGATGAACGGTTTGCTTTTTCACGTGATCTTGTTGATTTAATACGAGAGGAACTTGAATTTAAAACATTATTTGAAAAGTTTTCGTTTTATAAAAAAGAATACAATTTAAAAAATGATGGATTTGTTTGTCTGATGGATGGGACAATAATTTTTTGGACTTTGGAAGGCAAGTTGCCGGAAGTTAAGCAATATTTTTTAGATAGATATTTGTATTATTTAAATCAATTTTATAAAAATAATATTTTAATTGCCAGTTTTATAAGCTTTCCTAAAAGCAAAGAGCTTGTAAATTTAATTAAAATTGGATTATGCCGTTTTGATTTAGTTGATTGCATTAAATGTCACAAAGAATTTACAGATTTTCCATGCAAAGTTGTTGATAATCTAATTGATACAAAAATTGTCAGAATGTTTTTTCCATTTGATAAAAAAAATAAATATTATCGTACGACACTTTTTTATAGTAATTCAAAAATTGTTCAAAATTATCCAGATCAATTAAAACCATGTTTTTTTTATTTAGATGTTGGAGCTGAAATTGTTCGAATTGAAGTTCCGGTTTACGTGGCGCTTGATCAAGAAAAATTAGATTTAATTTGCAAAGTTGCAATGGATCAAAGTTTAAAGGGGAATGGATATCCTGTTTGTTTAGCAGAATCGCATGCACAAGCAGTTGTAAAAAACGCCGATCGTGAATTCTTTTATCATTTAATTTATAAATTAGGAATAGAACAAAATCGACGTTTTTTTATGTCGCAAAAAAGCATTAAAAAAAGGGGAATTGGAATTTAGATGTTAAATCTAACGTGAATTATATCACCTTCCTGCATGATATAATCTTTGCCTTCAATTTTTAATTTACCAGCTTCTTTAACAGCATGTTCTGTTTTAAATTTTATTAAATCATCGTAATTATAAACTTCTGCGCAAATAAAACCGCGTTGAATATCAGAGTGAATTTCTCCAGAGGCTTGATGAATTGTTTTTCCTTTTTTAATGCTCCACGCATGAGATTCTTTTGGTCCACAAGTAAAAAATGTAATTAAGTTTAAACTTTTGTATGCTTTTTTGATTATATTGTCAAGACCACTTTCTTGAATATCTAACGATTCAAGCATTTCAACTTTTTCTTCATCATCAAGTTGCGCAAGTTCAAATTCGATTTTGGCAGACACCGGAATAACCTTTTCAGGGCCAAATTTATTTAATAAATCTTTGTAATACTTGTTTTCTGTATAATTTTTACCCGCGAAATCGTCTTCGGATAAATTTGCGATAATTAAAAAGTTTTTACTTGATAAAAGTGGAATAGTTTCAATTCCAACTTCTTTTTTTTCGTTAATTAATTTTTGTAATTCTTGAAAATTCCCTTTATTTAAAAAAACTTTTGCCTGTTTTAATAATTCTTGTTCGTTTTCAAGCGTTTTTATTTCATTTGCTGAAAGTTGTTTGCTTTTTGCTTTTATTAAAGTTGCTTTTAATTTTTCTTCTCTTTTCTCCACTGATTCCAGATCTTTAAGCATTAACTCAGAAATAACTGTTTCAAAATCATCGATTGGATTTATTTCGTTGTGAACATGAGTTATATTTGGATCTTCAAAGCAACGCAAAATATGCAAAATTAAATCTACTCCCATGATGTTGGATAAAAATTGATTTCCTAATCCTTCACCCTGAGCGGCGCCTTTAACAAGTCCAGCGATATCTACAAACTGAACTGTTGTAGGTATTGTTTTTGCGGAATTAAAAATAGCGGTTAACTTTTCAAGCTTTTCATCTGGAACATTAGTGATTGCAACGTGTGGATCAACGGTACAAAATGGATAGTTTTCTGCCGGTATGCAAGATTTTGTTAATGCGTTAAAAAGAGTTGATTTTCCAACATTTGGTAATCCTACTAATCCAGCTTTAATTCCCATAAAAACCTTTCTGATACTTGTTAATAAAGCATTATTTTACCTTTTTTATCTATTTATGCAAAGTCGGTTGAGCCTATTTTTAGTTGTTTTATACTGTAATTTTAACATTTCAAACTTTTTATGCATTTGGGTAATTTAACTTATGATTAAATTTTTTATTAAAACATATGGTTGTCAGGCAAATGAGGCGGATTCTGCCGCTCTTGCCAATTATTTGATTTCTCTTAATTGCAAACAGGTTTATGATAAAAATTTATCTGATCTGATTGTTATTAATACTTGCGCAATTAGGCAAAAAGCAGAGGATAAATTTTTTTCTTATTTGGGGGAGCTTGCTGAAGTTAAGAAGCGCGCAGCACATTTGAAAGTTATTGTAATTGGATGTGTTGCAACTTACAGAAAAGAAGAAATTTATAAGCGTTTTGAATATATAAATTTTGTTTTAGGCGCAAAAGAAGATTTAAATAAATTAAAGACGTACTTATTTAATTCAATTGTGGAATTAGAATCTGTAAAACAGATTTATGGACAAAATAAAAAAGAGAATAATGTCGTTTTAAATTTAGGTGGAATTAAAGACACACCAAAAGAATTTAAGCGTTCTTTGATAAATATAATGATAGGATGCAATAATTATTGCAGTTATTGCATTGTTCCGTTTACCAAAGGCAGAGAAAAAAGTTTTGCGGCAAAAGATATTTTGCTAAAAGTTAAAAGTGATTTAGAGCAGGGTGTAAAAGAAATAACTTTATTGGGACAAAATGTTAATTCATATAAAGATCCTCAATCAGGAATTAATTTTGCGCAATTATTGGATACCGTCGCAGCTGTTGAAGGTGATTTTTGGATTCGCTTTGTTAGCCCACATCCAAAAGATATGACAAAAGATGTTTTACATGTTATGGCAAAATATCCTGATAAACTTTGTGCGTTTATTCACCATCCATTGCAATCGGGTTCTGATAAAATATTGAAATCTATGAATAGAACATATACAGTTGAAAAATATTTGGAACAAATAGATTGGATAAAAACTATTTTGCCAAATGCGACAATTTCAACCGATATTATCGTTGCTTTTCCAGGAGAAACGATAGATGATTTTGAGCAAACAATGATGGTTGTTGAAAGAGTTAAATATGATAATATTTATCCATTCATTTATTCTTCAAGAAATTACACCAAAGCATCATTACTAAACGATGATGTTTCGAGAAAAGAAAAAATTAGACGAATTGAAGTATTGATAAAAAGGCAATCGGAAATTTCATTTGAAAAAAACTCAATTAATGTAGGCAAAAATTTAAGAGTTTTGGTTGAAAAACGTGCAACAAATGGTAAGCTGCTTGCAAGAACTCAAGGGAATATTAGAGTTTTTTTTGATGGTGATGATAAATTGATTGGTTCTTTTGTTGATGTTAAAATTGAAAAAGCAACTCCAGCAGATTTGAAAGCAGCTTTTTTGTCAACGGATTGAAATAAATAATCTGGCGGCATAGCCAAGTGGTAAGGCCGCGGTCTGCAAAACCGCTATGCCCCGGTTCGATTCCGGGTGCCGCCTCCAATTAAATATTTAAAAATTAGATTTTTGTATTAGTTTCTTCTTATGAATTTTCAAAGTTATTTTTTGCGGCGAAAATTGTGTTGAAGGATTGAAAAAAATCAAATTGTGCTTTATTATAGGTTCATACTTTAGAAATTATTTGAAATTTTGTGCCGGGGTGGCGGAATTGGTAGACGCAAGGGACTTAAAATCCCTCGGGTATTAATACCTGTGCCGGTTCGAGTCCGGCCCTCGGCACCATAAGTAATTTTAGTGAAAATGTATATTTGAAATGACTTGCTTGACAAATCTGTGTGCATGAATAATGCTTCAAAGAGTGTAAAATTTTGTGTTGATTTTTGTTGTGTATTTTATATTTGCAGTCAGTATTTTTAAATGACGAGGAGTCTTATATGAACAAAGCTTCTTTGGTCGAACAAATGGCAAAAGATACAAAATTGCCTAAATCAGCTTGTAAAAGAGCCTTAGAATCTTTTATTAAAGCAGTTGAAGGCAGTTTGAAAAAAAATAAATCTGTTGTTTTAACCGGTTTTGGAACCTTTAAAGTTATGAAAAGGAAAGAAAGAATCGGAGTAAACCCAGCAACAGGTAAAAAGATGAAGATACCTGCAAGAAAAGTTCCTAAATTTAGCGCAGGAAAAGGATTAAAGGGTATGGTTAAATAATTAAACCATAACTTATTAATAAATTAACGGGAAAACCAATTTGGTTTTCCCGCTTTTTTTTCATTGAATTAGGATTTATTTCTTTTTTTTACGTACTTCTGGTAATAAAGTTGTTCTCTTTGCTATTCTAAAAAACAGTAGATGGTAAATTATTAATTTTAATTAATGTTGGGAGGTAGGTTAATGCAAGGTTTACCAGAAGGAGTTGCTCAGGAAGTAGCTCAAATTCCTCAAAAGGCCGGAAATTTTTTACCACAATTATTGATTGGATAAAAACTCTTTGGGACAAAATTGATATCAAGGGCTGGGCTCAGCAAATTGGAGGTGGGTCAGCTGAAGCAGTGGAGGCTGCGATTTATTTTGGTTCCGGTTTTGCAATTGGTTTTTTGTTTAAGAAATACTTTAAGTTTGTTTTGTTAACATTGGTCGCATCTATTATTTTGATAAAGATTTTAGAATACAACATGGTTTTGGAAATTGACTGGGAAGGTATGAATGTTCTGATGGGTTTTGATTCAGCGGCAGATTTTAACGCTATAGTTAATGATATTTTTTCCTGGATTAAAAACAATTTTATTATTTTTATTTCTTCGGTTGTTGGTTTTCTGGTTGGTTATAAATTAGGTTGATGAAGGACCATGGGGGGACATAAATTTGATGAAGCTTCAACGTATCAGCTTTTCAATAAAGATCAAAAATTAAAAGATGAAAATGGACAAGATTTAGTTATTGATTTAGTTGATGATATTTTATGGTCAGCGATTAAAATTGGTGCTTCAGATATTCATTTAGAACCAAATGAAAAAAATCTTCGTGTTCGTTTTAGAATCGATGGTGTTTTGTACGATCAAAATCCTATGGATGTCAACAAAGCATCAAATATTATTTCACGCTTAAAAGTTTTATCATCGTTAGATATTGCGGAAAAAAGAGTTCCTCAGGATGGAAAAGTTAAACTTATTTTTAAAAATGGCGCGGCAAAAGAAAAAATTATAGATTTACGAATATCAACATTTCCATCTATTCTTGGTGAAAAAATAGTTATTCGTATTCTTGATAAGTCTCAAAATTTTATTGATTTAAATTCTCTTGGTTTTAGAAAAAATGTTTTGGATGATATTAAAAATATCATTGATCGGCCAAATGGTTTTATTTTGGTAACAGGACCAACAGGTTCTGGAAAAACAACAACCCTTTATGCTGTGTTATCAATATTAAACAAACCTGATAAAAACATAATCACAATGGAAGATCCGGTTGAATATAATATTGAAGGAGTAACGCAAAGTCAGATTAACCCAAAGGCCGGTTTTTCTTTTGATAATGGTCTACGTTCCATTTTGCGTCAGGATCCTGATGTTATAATGGTTGGGGAAATTAGGGATAAACCAACATGCCGTATTGCTATTGAAGCTTCATTAACGGGTCATTTAGTTTTAAGCACTTTGCATACAAATGATGCGGCAGGTGCGGTAACACGTCTTTTAGATATGGGAATTGAATCATTTTTAATAAACGGTTCACTTTCTGCGGTACTTGCTCAAAGATTAGCCCGTAAGCTTTGTGATCACTGTAAGTATGAAGTTGAATTGGAAAAAGATGGGCAAGAAATTTTAGCTTCAAAAAATATTAAGTTAAAACGTTTGTTCAGATCCAAGGGTTGTAAAAAATGTTTTGATTTGGGTTATAAAGGTCGAATGGGAATTTTTGAACTTTTAATCATTGATGATGCGATTCGCGAGTTAATTTCACTTAAACAAGGTACGGAAAAAATTTATGAACAGGCATTAAAAAATGGCATGATAACTTTATATCAGGATGGTCTGGATAAAGTTGAACAAGGTTTGATTTCATTAGATGAATTTTTAAGAGTTATAACAGATTAATTAAATGGCCACAAAAATTTTGTGGCCATTTTTAATTTTAACAGCCTAAATCTAGTTCTTGTAAATTTTGCTCGAAATAAAAATGTAAATTTTCAGGTAATTTTTTGTAATCGATAGTATTTGTAATTTCTGAAAAATCCCCAGCGCAAAATGTATCCCAAAATAAAACTGTTTTGTTTCTTAATTCATTTTTATTTTTGCTTACTTCATCAATTAAAGCGGAAAATGCTTTTCCTGAATATGTGCCATCAAGTTTTATGTCTTCTGTTTCGTCTAATATTTTTATAGCATCATGAGCTTGTTGAGTTATTTGTGCATACTCATTTCCAGCAAAATCATTATTTATTAAAACATCTTCAGGGAATTTTATAATTGGACAATCTGGATCTAAATCGTTTAGAAATTTACTTGTCTCATTAAACAATTCAATAAGTCTTTCAAGCTTTTCTTCTGCTGTGGAACTTACTCTTACAGGTATTATTTTGCTTTTTAAACCTGCGAGTTTTACTCCTAAAATTAAACCAGCAGCAGTTCCGCAACTACCAAGTGTTACATAAATAAAGTCTGGTTCAGGGATCAGTTTTGCTTCAATTTGTTCTTTTAATTCAAATACTGCGTTTATAAAACCAATTACGCCTAATGGAGTAGATCCACCTGCCGCGATGAAATATGGAGGAACTTTTTCCTTTTCAGATCGTTCGTCATAAAATTTTTCAATATCTACATCTCTGGCATCGGATTCTTCATAGTAATTAATTTGAGCTTTGTGATAATGGCTTAAAAGCAAATTTCGTTGTAGATATTTTGTATTTAATTGGGGTGTTAGCATTACAATAGAATTTAAAGCTAATTTTTCACAACATGTTGCTGTTGCAAGGGTGTGATTTGATCCTGCAGCGCCTACTGTAATTATTGTTTTAACGTTATTATCTAATGCATCAGCCAAAAGAAATTCCAGTTTTCTTATTTTATTTCCACCAAAAGGATTGCGACTAATTCCATCATCTTTTAAGTACAAATTTTGCAATCCAAGTTCTTTGCCTAAATTTTCAAGCTTTTCAATTGGTGTTGGAAATTCACCAAGTTTAATAAAAGATAATTTATTAGTTAAATTTGGAAATGCTTTAAAAAGAGGAATATCTTTTTTTCCCTCAGATATAGCAAGATTTTTTTCTGTTAATGGTTTTGTCCAGGAATTAAGAATAGAGGTAATATTATAAGTGTCTTGTCCGATAATTTCTGTTCTAAGTGGTGCTGAAATTAATTGTTGTGAAAGAAATAGTATTTGAGTGAACATCAAAAAAGAAAATATTCTTTTTTTCATTACTATTTCTCCTATAAAAAGGTTAAAAAATTAAAAATTATTTTCTAACTCTTTATTCCTTAATTCCAGAATTATTTCTTTAGAATTTAAAAACGAACCAAAATAAATTAAAAAATTGTTTATTTTGCACCTGTCTTTACCAGATTCAATTTTATTAATTATTTTTCCTAAATAATCGATTGCTGAAATTATTCGAACATTTTTATCAGAATTATCTCCTCCGGATGACTCAATTAATAAATTATCTCCAAGATACATCATTACATGGACGACTCTTGTTTTACCGCTCAAACGTCTCAACAAGGTTTGATCATCGAATAAAAAAACTAAGTCTCCAGGTTTTAAATCTGATCCAGTTTTTATTTTATTTGATTTTTCCCATTGAGAGGGTGAATTTTTTGGAATTTGAAATCCGCAACTTCTAAAAACTAAATTGATAAAATCAGAACAATCAACACCAGTTATTTGATTATTTAAATCTTTTTTGTAAGGACTTCTTCCGCCAAAAACATATGGGCAATTTAAAAATAACATTGCTGATAAAGTTATGTTATTTCGTAATTCATCTTCTGTTTCTTGAATTTTATTTGTTATTTCGTAGATATCATTAGCTTGAATATAACCATTTTTATTTTCAGGCAATTTAATTTTCCACCAATTTTCATTAACTTTTTCACCTTCAAATTTTGTTCCAATGCAGATCGATAAAGTTTTGTTTGAATTTATATCTGGTTGTTCAAAAATATTTGTCCATAAAACTTGTGTAACTAAATTAAATTTTGGAAATTCTTCAACCTCGATTGCTTGATTTTTTTCTATAAATCCTGGGCAAGGTATAAAATTATTTTCGGAATTTTTAATTTCTTGTTCAATTGCTTCAACATTAAGCCAACTAGGATTTTCTGTTGATTCTTCGGCTAATATGCATTCGTTAAATAATAATTGAGAAAGCTGTCCATTCATATCTTTTAATAAGGCAGGAGGCGTTAAACTAGGATCAACTTTAACGGTCTTTGATCTTAAATCTGCAACTGGAACAGAAACAATCATTTTTTGAAGTTCTGAATATAAATTAAGATTTATTAGTAAGATAAAAATAAAATAAAGTTTTTTCATTTTTTCAGCTAAGATTTTTTAGAAAAACATATATTTAACCATCGAATAAAAGCATATCAGAAAGAGCTTTTCTTGCAAAAGTCGTTAGTTTTTAAAATTTTTAATGAATTGCTTTTTTGCCGGATGGAACCATTTAAGATATCCATATTTTAAGGAAAGTTGTTTTAAAGCTTGTGTCTTTTCTTTTTTTTGTTGATTTAAGACCCACAAAGCTGCTGCTTCACCGCTTCGGTCAACTCCTGAACGACAATGAATTAAAATTGGTTTAGGCGCATTTTGATAAATGTTTAAAAGCTTTTTTATTTGTTTAGGTGTTGGATTTAAGTTTGAATTCATTGATATGTTAAATAAACATATATTATTTTCATCCGTGATGTTTTTTTCTTGTTGCCACCAATCTTTATCTTCATTTTTTCCGCGCAGATTTACGATTGTTTTAATTCCGAGTTTTTTAATGTAACGATTTAAGTTTTTAGAAGATAATTGTTTTGATCTGTATAATTTTCCAGATTCTACCGCGTGGAAATTATCGAATAATTTTCTGCAAGTACTAAGATGAATTTTTTTGTTCAAATTTTGCGCGAAAAGAGTTCGATTAAAAAATAAAAACATTGCCATGCTTAATAAAAAGCATGGCAATATCTTGCCCCTAAATTTCATGTTCGCCCCCTCAACCCTCACATTTAATCATATGTGAATTAGTTGCTTAGAGGCAATTTTTTTTTAAATTGAACCGTTTAAGTTTTATTAACCGGTAATTTTAACCTAAAAATTTTTTGAAAAATCCGGAAATTCCGCCTTGATCATTTTGATCCTGGGGGCCCAATTTTTCAGAATATTCCAAAAGAGCTTTTTTTGTTTCGGCATTTATTTTTTTAGGAATGCGACATTGAGTTATGATTACAAGATTTCCTTTTCCATATCCGTGAAGGCGTGTAAAACCTTTTCCTGTAATTACGATTTCTGTGCCAATTTCACAACCTTTAGGAATTTTTATTCCAATTCTTTCTTCATCAATGTTTTCAATTTCAATGTTGGCGCCCAAAACTAATTGAGGATAACTAAGATTTAATTTTGTTGCTAAATCATCGCCTCTACGTTCAAATTTATCATCTTGCGTTACATGGATAATTAAATATAAATCTCCATTTGAACCGCCAAAAATTCCTGCATCACCTTTTCCTGGTACGCGAAGTTCAGCTTCATTATAAATTCCCGCTGGTATTGTGATATTTAATTTTTCATGCTTTTGAATTCTCGTTTGGCCTTTACATATTTTGCATGGATTTTTAATTTCAAAACCACGCCCGCCACATTTTGGGCATGGTCTGGAAAAAGCAAAAAAACTTTGTCTATGCTGAACCGAACCAGTTCCGCCACAATTGCTACATGTAGTTGGTTTAGTTCCTGGTTCTGCTCCGGTTGCATTGCAAGTTGGACATTTTTCATATCTATAAATTCGAATTTCTTTTTTGCATCCGAGATATGCTTCTTTAAGTGAGATAGTTAGTATCTGAGATAAATCATGACCTCGCTGGGGTGTAGGACCTGCTTTTTTTGATCGTTTTGTAAATCCAGCACCACCGAATAGATCTGCAAAGATATCTTCAAAATTTGAGAAAATATCCCCCATATTTGAATAGGAATGATAATCGAAGCCTCCCTGCATGCCAGAGTGACCAAATTGATCATATTTTTGTTTCTTTTGGGCGTTTGATAAAACTTCATATGCTTCTGTTGCTTCTTTAAACTTTTCTTCAGCATCTTTATTTCCGGGATTTTTATCCGGATGATATTTGATTGCAAGTTTTCTGTATGCTTTTTTTATTTCATCATTTGAAGCGTTTTTATTTACGCCTAAGATTTCGTAGTAATCACGTTTGCTCATATTTTTTACCAAATTTTAAATTATGAATTTAGATTTTAATGTTAAACCTTAGTGGTTTGCGCTCAAATTTAGTATAAGAAATAGCCTGAAAAAGGCAAATCCGTCTTTTTAATAAAAAGACTGGCCTGCCATCCGTCTTTCGATTTCGCTTGCGCTACACTCAGGATGAGCGGGCGAAAAAACTAGCCGTGCCACCCGTAGCCTATACATCTTTTGCTAATCTTCCCCTACTTCGTGTAAAACTTCGCAGGGTCCTCCGAAGCTTTATGCGAAGGAGGAGGAGTGAAGGCGAAGGGTGGTGCCGAAGAGGGGAGTTGAACCCCTACCTCCTTGCGGAGACCAGACCCTGAACCTGGCGCGTCTGCCAATTCCGCCACTTCGGCTATAATTAATTTCTATATAAATAACGCGAATTCGATAATTAATTTTCTTTGACATTATAGACACAATGCTCCAATCCGTTAACCTTAAATAATTATTTAATCAATATCAAAAAAGGAAACCGGAAAGGAGCAATTTTATGATTACTGAAATATTTTATC
>JBDRFY010000080.1:0-54488 GCA_043818275.1 bacterium
ATCCAACGATGTTATAAAGTTGAATTTTTTGTGAGGAGTTGGGGCATAATAATCAGCGCCAATACCAAAAGTATTTTCATAAAGTCCGGCCCGCAAAACTAAACGATCAAAACGTTTACCAAATTGAAAGCCAAAGAAAATATCATTTTTAGTCCTGGTAGTCGTTTCTAATCTATCCGGATTATTTATTAAAGCAATTTTTGCAGCAGTTCTGTTGTCAGCTTCTACATCACCACCCTTAGATGGGCCAGCTAATTCTGGAGCTAAATAATCCTCAGGAATAAGCCTTGTTCCATCCTCAGTCATTCGTTCAAAAATCGTATCCTGCCTTTTCATGCTGCCAAATTCATCAGTGCCAATTTGAAACATATAAAAATAATCATCATTAGGTCTAATTTTTAAATCCACATAACCTTTGCCTAGCCACTCGCGAACTAAAGTTTCTGAACGCATATCAACGCTAATCGCCAAGGTTTGAGCTTTTCCGACATAATCCTTAAATCCCTTAATTGTTTGTTTAAGATCGTAATAAGTCTCATCTTCATTTATAAGTTTTCCAAGAACACCTTTTCCTGTATTAATTTTTTCCGCAACCTGTTCAGCTTCTTTAAATGTTTCTTTTGCCTGAACTGAAGTTTCATCTAAACTCTGAAATGCTCCTCCAGCCTTTTCACTTGCATCTGAAAGCTTCGGCAGCGTATCATCTGCAAAAGCCAGAGTAATTTTATCAAAATCTTTTCTAAAACTTGGAACTGTTAAATCTAGGTGTCCCATAACTTTGCGCATATCAACAAGAGTCGAATTTAAATTTTCTTCATTTTTCTTTAACGTACGATCAAGAACTTCAGAGAAATCTGCAATCCGATTTGATGCTTTTGCCACTCCATCAAGCGCCAGTTTCATGTTTTGCTCTCCCTGTGGAGTTGCAAAAACACTTCTTAAAGATGTGGCTAAATCCTGAATACTTGTTGCAATTCCCTTGAATTGATCTAACAACTCTCCAACGCTTGCAGGAGATTTTCCAGGCATAGAAAGAGTGCTTCCTGGCATTAAAAGTCCGGTTGAGGGGTCACCCGGATAAATTTCCAATATTTTTGTACCGATTAGTCCTTCCTGCGCAATTGTACCATAAGCATTTCTCGCTAATTTATTTTTTTTATTAATACGTATATTAACTTCAGCTTTACCACCCTCATGTAAAAGAACATTGTCAACCCAACCAACATCAACTCCCGCAATGCGGACAGGAGCTTTCACTTCAAGGCCACCTGTATCATCAAAATAAGTTTTATATTCATAATATTGATGTTGATCCAATCGCAAAAGTTTAATGTTGATACTTAAATAAAGGAATACCACTATGGATCCCAAAATAAAGATTCCAACACGTGTTTCTGTTTTCACTTAACTCACCTTTTTTATTTCAAATTAAAGCCAATAAATTCTTATAACTTTAAATTGCTCCTTACTTGTTTCTTGCACAGCTTTTTCGTTGGCCGAAGTTTGTTGAGGAGGTTTTGTTTTATTTTCTTGTTTATTTTTACTCTCAGTTTTTTTCTCTAACTTTAAAATCGCCAGCAACTTACTTTGAACATCGCCAACTATTCCACAAGATATCACAGAATATACTTTTGGACCAAATTCTTGTGACAAAATATTTTTTATATTATCTAAAAATTTAGGTTTTTTTTCATAAATTGGCAATAAAAAATCCCAACTTGCATCCCAATTTTTACCCAAATCCTTTTTAAATGCCTCAACAACTTTAGCAAAATTATCTTTTAATTTATCCGCATCATCAGCAAGTGGACGTCTAATATTTAACACCGCGCACATAGAATCAGATAAAAATAAAGGTTCAATTTTTTCACCTTCTGTCCAGATTGTAAAAAGATCCTGCAAAGAAATTTCTGTATTTTCTTGTGATCGTTTTTTCGGCATTGGATCTCTTGGCGGTTCATAAAAAATATTTAAAACATCTAAATCAGAAACGTTTAAAATTTCAGTAATATCGTCAAATTTTCGATCTCTTTTTTTAAAAAATTCCGAAAGTTTATTATAAATTTGTCCAGCCGGAAGCTTACCTTTTATTTCAAGACCCTTTAATAAAAAATCATAATCTTTTTTAAACTCACCCTTTTTAAAATCAAATGCGTTATTAATATTTATTTTTCCATTTTCACTTGATATACAAATTTTAACCTTACCATCAATACCATCAAAATCCTCTTTCAATTCAAAAGTCTGCCAACGATTTAAATTCGGTAAAATTTTTGCCAACCATCTTTTTGTGTTCTCATTCGGATCAGCTTTTATTCCCTGCGTTGGAGCTGTTTGAACAGAAGATTTATCTACAGGCTGCTTTTCCGTTAATTGAGCAATTGCCAAATTTATACCACTTAAAGCTAAAACCTGCGCCTGCTCTTTCTGAATCATTGTTTTATCAAAAGTGGTTCCAACCAGAACAGATCGTACCAGTTGCTGAGTTAAAATAAGAATTACGGAAAGAATTAATAAAGTAAAAATTAAAACGGTACCACTTTTTTTTGAATAAAACATTTTAACTATCCTCAGGTTACCTGTTGGGGTGGTTTTGGTATAACGGGTGTCGCAGGAGGAACTCCTTTCTGACCTGGTTGTGTTAATTTCTGTTCTGGCTTTGCTCTTTGATCACCAGGTTTTTCTTCTGAAGGTTTTTGAGTTGGATAAGATGAAATTGGAATCAGGCATTCAAAACTACTTTCCTTTTCTAATTTTTCATCCCAAAAAGTTATAAAAACATCAACCATTTCCGGTACAAGATTTTCTGTTTCTTTTGTATTTCCCCAAATAAATAATCTTGTTTTTTCAACCTCTTCTTTTGCAAAAACAGATTTTTTTTTAGATAAATCCCGATCACCCTGAGCCTGTCGAAGGGCTTCACTTTGGTCTGCAATATATTCAACAAATAAATTTTTTACATTGTCCACAATCAAATAAGTTTTTATATCAGATTTTTTATCCCGCTGAATAATTGAATCATCTTCTTTAAATTTAAAATTCTCCAAATCAGTTGTCTCTCTTCTTAGTAAATTATAAACAATTTTATCTTGACGACTTTTTTCTTTATCTTTGACTAACTCATACATGACTCTGACAAGCATAACTCTTTTCTCAGAATAAATTCGTAACGCATTAGTTGTTATAAAATTTAAAGATTTAAAAAGCTCTCTTCTTTTACCTTTTATCTTTTCTTCAAAATCAGGCAAAATTTCTCCGACAAAATAATTCTTTTGGTCTTCTTTTTCTTTATCCTTATCAGCTATAGGTTTAATTGTAGAAGCTTCTTTTTTGCCCTCTTCCGGTTTCCTTCGACTAAGCTCAGGATGAACGGGTGTGTTTAAAAATGGAATAAATGAAGAACTTAAATCCCGTTCTAATTGATTAAAAAATAAACAAATTTTTCTGTTTAAAACCATTAAATTTCGCGACCTATCAATCATATTTGAAACATTACGATATCCCTGAAGCATCCCAAGGATAACAAAACTTGAAATAGAAAGAGCTATAAGTAATTCTAAAATTGTAAAACCTTGTTTTCTCATTTCTTTTCTTCTTTTGGTCTTAAAACTAATTCAAACATTTTTAAGCTTCCGGGCCCAATATCCGTAGTCCATTGACCAGTTGATTCCAAAATTTGAATTTCATCCACATAATCATTTAATGATGATTTTTTTTCTATATTTTTAAGAACTGTTGTTATTTTTAAATTTAAATCTTCAAATTCTTTAATAATTGGTTTTTTAATTTTTGATAACTCAAAAAATTTCTCATACAATTCTTTTTTTATTAAAAATACACGACTAATAGATTCGCGACCTTTCAAAACTCTTAAAAAAGAACGAACCTGCAAGCTGCTCAAAATTGTCACCGAAACCGCAAGAATCGTAATCGCGATTAATGTTTCAAGTAAAGTAAAAGCTTCTTTTTTTTTCATTTTTCTGGTTTTAAGAAACCTTCATACATAACAAATTCCCCCTGAAATGGCATCATTTTAAAACTGACTTTAGATTCTTTTTCATCTTTTCTTCGAATCATGCGAATCATTACATCCTGAACCAAACCATCTGGAACAACATAGCAATAACCAACATTTTTGTTTTCTTCAAACATTTCTTTTCCGCCACTATAAAAAGCAACCATTTTTATTGATTCATCAAATTCATATTTCGTATCAAAATAATAAGATCTAACCTGTTCATAAATTTTTTTCGTAGGATTTTCTTCGTCTATACCCTCTTCCTGAACAATTATAAAATCCGGTTCATTTTGATTTGATTTAAACAACAAACGATAAATTTTTTTATCAGATACAGCCTCCTGACGAGCAAAAAAAACCATGTTGTTAAGATCATCCAAAACATTTTGCCATTCAGTCTGAGGCTTTCGCCAATATAATCTTGGAATAACAATGGTTGCCATAATTCCAACCAGAATTATAACAACCATCATTTCAATTAAGGTAAATGCTGGAATTTTTTTCATCATGCACCAGCGCTTAAAGGCTTATTTTCTCCTTCAGGCCCTTCAGAAATTATTTCAAAATATTTATATTTTTTATATCTTACAGGTGGAATATTATATTCAAATTCATTTCCCCATGCATCAAGAGGAACTGCTTCCTGAGCTTCAAGATAAGGACCATCCCATTTTTCATTTCCTTTTATATTTGGTCGTGTAATTAAAGCATCAAGACCACCATCTTTTTGTGTTGGAAAATGTAACATATCTTGTTTATAATCTACCAACGCTGTTTTTAATGCTGCCAATGTTGATTTTGTGGCACTTACATTTCCTTTAGTAAATAAACCAATAGCACGAGGACCAACTAATGTTGCCAGAAGACCTATAATAAAAACAACAACCAAAATTTCTATCATTGTAAATGCATCACGCTTTGCGCTCTTTATCATAAAAAATCTCCTTCGCTAAAAAATTAAATTCCTGAAATATCACCCATTTCCATGATAGGCATAAAAATAGAAACCAATAAAAAGCCAACAATAACTCCCATAACAATTGTCATAGCAGGTCCAATTTTTGAAGTTAAACGATCAATATTTTCATTAAGTTCAACTTCGTAATCATTGCCAACGGTTAAAAGCATAACATCAAGTTTTCCAGATTGCTCCCCAGTGCTGATCATGTAACTGGCAATTGATGGAAAAATTCCTGTTTGTTTTAAATACTTTGAAATTTTACCTTCCTTAATAATTTTATCCCGGGCCTCCTGTAATTTAAAACTTAAAACCTGGTTATCAACAATATTACATACTATATCCAAAGCTTCAGATAAAATTACACCACTCTCCACCAGCATCCCCAAGGTTTTACAAAACTGAACCACGGCTCTGGTTCTGGCAAAATAAGAAACAACAGGAAGTCTTAAAAATATTGAATCCAATTTATATCTTCCTGCTTTTGTACTTCTCCAGTAAACAAAGAATACGATGACCGACAAAAATAAAACAGTTAAAATAATAAAATTTTCGCGGGTAAAATTAGATATAAAAATTAAAAATTCTGTTGGTGCCGGAAGCTCTTTTTTCATTTTTGAAAACATGCTTTCAATTCTTGGAACCAATACTGTTAACATTCCAATAAGAACCAACAAAGAAAAAGATAGCAGTAACAATGGATAAGCAATTGCTTTTTTTATTCGTTTTTCTGTCTCTTCTGTTTTTTCAAGATAAGAAGTTAAACGATCCAGTAAAATATCCAGTTTGCCACTAGCCTCTCCGGCCTTTACCAACTGAACATAAACTTTTGGAAATATTTTAGGATAATTGGCAAGCTGAGACGCAAAAGATTCCCCTGCTTTTACACCATCTTTAATATTAACCAAAACTCTTTTAAGCCGACCTTCAAATTGATCAATCAATAATTCTAAAGCCTGCAATAACGGAACACCGGAGCGCAATAAAATTGATAATTGTTTTGTAAAATTAATTTTTGTTCTTAAATCTACTTGTTTTTCAAAAAAACTTTTCCATGAAAATCTCGTAGCTTCTACGGTTGCTTCAGTCAAACTTACAGGCATTAATCCCTGGCCTCTTAAAATTTCTTTTGCTGTTTGTAATGAGGAAGCATCAATAGTTCCTTTGATTCTGCTTCCCCGCCGGCTAAAGGAATCATATTGATAAAGAGGCATAAAAACCTTTCTTTAGTCATAAGATTATAAATAAACTTGCAAAAAAAATTTATGTCGTGTTAACATTTTTTCGTTTAAACTATATTATTAATAATTCCAAATGTATAACTTTTGTAATTTATCAAAAAGGGGGAAAAGATGAAAATAAAAAAAATTCTTACAACTTTAATACTTCTTTTATGTATCAACTCTTTAAATATCTCCAGCTTTGCCAAAACTTCCGCCAAAACATCAGATGATCAACAAACGCTTGAAAAATTTTTCAGGCAAACTCCTTTGCAGGTAAGTACTTATAGCATCAAATATTTCTTTAAAAATAGTTACTCAACTCTTTATGACCTGACACAATACAGAAGTGTAAAAAATACAAAAACAGTCTTATTCAATAAATCAATGTCTGAATATATCAGAACAATATTTAATCTTGATGAATATCCAGAATATATTTCTCAAAACGGTATTCCTATTATCGAATACCTGGAACTTTGCAATGAATTAAATATCGACACGGAAAGAGTCTATTCCGGATTACGCCTTTTTTATAATAAATTAAAAGGATGCGAATTAATTGATGATACTGTTGTTAATCAATTATTAAGCAAAACACCAAATCTGCTTGCGCCATATTTTGATACAACAGAAAAGAAAGCTTCTCCATTTGTGTCATTAAGCTATAACATTGAACGTTTATTATATTCAAAATTTACTCAGGATATAGATTTATTCCAACAAGCTCCTGATATTTTTTTAACCGATTTATCAGATGCAATAAGCAGTCTGACTCAAAATACTTTTAACAAAATTGAAGAAAGTAAAAATGAAAAAGAAATATTGCAACGTTTAAGACAAACAACAATTAAAACATTTGAATTACTAATAAATAAAACAATTTGGGATTATCAACAATATGAAAGAATATGGTATTCAGTTTTATCAATCGCAAATGGCTGTGAAAATTTGGCCGCAAATCAAATTATTACACACATTGATGACCTGGATGAATTATTATGGTCTTTAATTGAAAGATTCTGTTTCTTTTTAGATTTTGCAGGAGCAGCTCTTCCCGTAAGCTTTTACGAAATTATCGAAAATGATCTTGAAAGCAAGGTTGTATTCTTTTTGGAAGAATCAGAATTAGACGAAGGAATAAAAACGAAGAAAGAACGGTTAATCAAAAGTTTAATCTCGGCAAAAGCAAAAGCCATTGCGGCTGAAAGAGGAATCCTTGCCGATTCAACAATTATTTAAATAAAAGATCCGCTCTTTCGGGCGGATCTTTTTATGTAACACAAGTTCCCAATTCTGTGAATCTAAATTTCTGATCCTCAATAACTTTTCTCATACTTTGAACCATTTTAGCCGTTACCGGCTTGGATAATTGTTTTACAATAATCGATAAATTTTCATTAAATTTATATGGGTTAACACCCCAGCCACCAAATGAATCTGGCAACGTTATAAAATGCAATTCATTAAAAGAAATTAACAGTTGCTGTTTATCTTTTATTTCAAAATCTTCCTGTTCAACAAAACGTCGTTGATACGTAACCATTCCTAGTTTTTGATTAGATTTACCATCCAATACATCCCATGTTGTTATGCTCTTTGCAATATTTGCAACATAACCTGTTGATAGCCGGGCTTTAAAAACTTCTGTTTTTTCTTCGAATTTAGTTCTTTTCATTAAAATTTTTCTGTCAGAAAAATTAAATTCTATTTCATCACCAATTCCACCATTATCATCGCCACCTTTCCAAATCCAATTCCATCCTTCTGAATAATATTTAGGCTGTGAGGGTAAAAGAGGATCAATAACTGTTATGTTATAAATTCCATTTTTAATCAATTGATAAATATCTACTCCTCCAGCAATATAAACAATTTCATAGCCTTTTTGCGCAACCTTTTTTAACTCATCAATGCTGCCTTGATGCCAATGTTTCCAACCCTGACTGGCAAGATAAAACCACATAACAGAATAAAGCATACGAACAATTGGGTGACTATCTTCATTGGATACCAATTCCTCAAACACAGGAAATGTTTTGGGCGAAAAACAAAAATCATAAAATCTGTTGGCGGTTGCAAATAAAAACTGATATTTTTTCAAATAATCTTTATGATCAAATAATAATTCAAATAATTCTGTATATTTATTAATAATAAGGCTACTGCCAATTTCCTCTTCCTCAAAATTCATCATTGGCTCAACAAAACCTAAATCTTTTAAATGAGCAACAAATCCCAAAACATCATTTTGCAATAATCCATAAAGTTCTCTTAAATATTTTTTAAAATTGGCATTACTTATTTCTTTATCTTCGAAATCCAGTAAATTGAAAGTTTTATATTCCGGAAAAATATGGAAAAAACCGGATAATGTTTTTATTAAATTTGCATGCAAATAACACTTGCTTTTAACGTTGGATAACAAATCACTATTTAAATACTTACCCATATCTTCAATATTTACATCTGAAAAAATTTGTTGAATTTGCGTCCATCTTCCAAAAACTTCTTTTTCTGCATCCTTTTTAACAGCGCAATTTATGGAAGAAAAAATAATACAAGAAACAAAAATAGTTTTTAAAATCCTCATTACTACCTTTCAACTTTTTTAGAAAATGATAGAAACTTGTCCTCCAAATGTATATGGACAAATTACCTGACGACCTGTTATCGGAAGTTTTACAAATAAGCTGGCCTGAGGTTTAATTTTTGAATTTTTAAATTCCTCGAAAAAGTCATAATTTAATTGCAAAATAAAATTATGTGACGTCCATTCTTTTAAACTTTGAGCTGAATTTATAACAGAATAAATAAAATCATCAGATCTAGCAGTCAACTTATCATCTTCATGTTTTATAAATTGATAAGATAAACGAGAAGATAACCCCTTATAAAAATGAAAGGTTTCTAAATACAAATTAAATTTCCAGGTCAGACCAAAATTTTTGGTCGCATCTCCCTTTTCCAATAAAAAATAATCTGTCTGATATTCGTGTGTTTTTAATCTTCTTACTCTCGATTCATCAAGAAGATATAAAATTTCTACCTCTAAGCCGGCTTTGACATGACTTACAAAAAATAAATCCAACCCTATTCCCAAAGGAATTCCCCATGCCCCATCATTTCCCAACGGCAAACTAAACGCTTTGTCTTCATTTTTTTCTTTACCTGTTGGCGCAGTAAGACCACCATGAATATTTAATCTTACATTTTTTAAATATTCCTTATCCTGTTTGAAATCTTCATACCAATTTAAAATAAATGCCAAATCTCCCACACCACTTCCAGACCAATCTGAAAAATAAAGATCACCATAAGTTTCTGCCAAATCATCCAATTGATTTGTTATGAATTGTTTTACATATAAATCCGCGGATAAAACATCCTTCGTTAAATCCACTCTTTTAACATTGTGAATTTTCATCCATTTGACAGGCGCGTAAACACAAAAATCAAATCGTCCGCCAATTGATTTAATTGGTAATTTCCATTGCCCCCACAATGTTAAATCCGTTTCTTCAAAGTCACCTGTAAATTTAAAATGTCCACGAACTCCATCATCTGTAGCGGAACCAAAAACATATCCTAAATTATTTATAATTTTCCATGGCTCTGTATCTTTTTCAAATCCGGCAAGCATTGCGATACTTGATTCAGTTTCATTCCAGAGATTTAAAATATTTGCCTTATCTTCATGTAAATTTTTTCCCTTGCTGGTATTACCATATTCAATATTTACACCAAATTTCCAACTTTTATCTTTTATGTCTGTTGTTTTTAAATTAACATCATACGGACGATAAAAATTTGTTGGCGCCATTGCAAAAGCTGGTATAGCTGTGAATACAAAACAAATTAAAAATATTTTTTTCACGTTAGATGCAAACATTTAAGATCCTTACAAATTTTATTCTTGTACTCTAATTCCCCAATCACCAGGAACAACCCAGGCTCCCGTAGCAGTATTTCTAACCATAAGACCAACATTATATGCCAAATTTTCAGTTGTATCCAAATTGATAGTTTTTTCACTGGATCTAAAATTAGAAACATTTGAACTTATATTTATTTTTTTCAAAAAACCGATTCTGCCAAAATTCTTAGGCAACATATGAAAACCAAAAACACCATCAGTTATAAAATTACTTCGAAATTCTCCAATCTGATAAAAATAATGCCTGGCATCATCTTCTTTAATCAAAATTAAAGCATCATTTTCAACGTAAAAACGATAAACGGTTGCCAAATCAAGACTCATGTCTGCAGCCAAAACATATAAATTTCCAGTTGCTGTATCTCCCCCCCTTAAACGGGAAAGAAAACTTAAGCTTTGAATTGGACCTAAAGAAGTTAATCCTATTCCAGGAATACCAGAATTAATTTTAACCTCTTCCCAAATAATTGGCGTACCTTTCAGATCTTCTGTTTTAAATAACCCATAAATTGTTGCAAGAAGTCCAAGATTGCCACAAATCATAAAATCTGAAATAAAAGTTCCCTGAATTGACGTTGGTAAATTTATTTTTGTACCAGTAACGAGTGGAGCTCCCGCCGCGCTAAAATTATTCGCATCCATTTCAATTTTATAAATTGATTCATCAGTAACAACATAAAGAAAATTATTATCTGGATCTGAAACCAACTTTCTAATATGGGAAAAATCGCCAATTTTCTTAAGTGTAAATCCAGGTAATATATTTTGAAATTGATAATCATTTAAGCCAATATTAGTATTCCAACCATCACCATTATTATCACTCAATACTGCAAGACCACCAAACCCACCGACAAAAATCCAACCATAATTTCCAGCGGTTGAAATTCTTGAAACCTCCGAACAACAGATCGGTCCAATTTGATTTAAAACATCATCATCTTTTCGAATAATTGAAACATTTGGATCAGCATAATTTGTTGTTGAATTAAATGTCGTACCATCAACTTTACCTGTTTCAAGTAAAACAACTTTTTTATATCCGGTTGCTATCATCATAGAAAACGCATTAAATCCCGGAGTCTTTTCATCAAAATTAAATATTTGATGCACACCGGCATACCCCTGAACAAATTCTTTTCCTAAAAAATCAACAAAGGAGCCAAGCATTTTATCTGAACTATCCCCCGTACCCCATTGAGTTACTTTTACCGTATTTTTATTTGCCACGTCTCCAGTTAAATACCAAAAATTTCCATTTCCGGAATTTGAATTATTAGTATTAACAGTTTTATTATCAAGACCGGCGCCAAAAACTTTATCTGTACTTCCCATCACACGTTGCCAACCTGTCCAGGAAAAAATTTTTCCATCGTTATCAAATAACGCAGTACTTTTAAAAATACCAGCTTCCCGCTCACCAGTGTTTCTATCGCCAGAAAGACAAACAAAAACAGAATCACCAACAACAAATAAATTCTCAACATCATTAATCGTTGGTAACAATGGCAAATAATCATTTCCAACCCAGGCTTTTGTAAAATCAGAATCAATATCAACATCCAATAACTGATCTGCCGCATCTATAATTTTTGTAAAATCATCTTTTTGCGCCAGCTTTCCAATATTTTGCTCTTCACCTGATTTAACAATCGGCAAGGCATAAACCTGATTTTTTGCGTCCCCTTCATCTAGATATTCTTTTCCACCATTTAAAATTAAATAAGAATAACCGGTGCTGGTATGCATAACTTTAACTTTATAACCTGAAGCATAATATTGATTATTATCATTCGCGTAAAAACCAACAACATTATTTCCTGTATCATTTTGTTTAAAATAATTTTCCACTAATCCCGAGACAGGTTGAAGAATTAATCCTCCGTTAGAACCAATCCTTCCGACTAAAACAGAAACAGCTCCGCCGGTATTTAAAATATTATCCTGAGTTGCGCCGGTTAACACAACAAATAATCTTTGCAATTTTGAATCCCAATACATATCGCCAAAACCAGAAATTTTAGCATCTGTATTAATCGCAATCATTTCATCAGAACCCAAATTCAATTCCAACGCTTTGTTTCCGTCCACAATTCCATTATCAGCGTTTAAAATGCTTAATCTTGTTTCCGGACTTCCCGCTATTGTCTGAACCCGCAATAACGCAAAGCCGGAATCTTGCGTACCAAAATCAGTTTCATCTTCAGGTGTCACTGCCGCAAAAACATTAGCATTACTCGCAGCAAGACCAACAACATTTGATGCTTTATTTGTTCCACTTGCATCATTAATATCTGTAATATTTTCATTTTGTTTATGCGTTAGCAGTAATCTTGCATCATTTTGCAACGCACAAATTTGAGGATCTTTATTATCACCAACATCTTGTCTATTAAAACTTAAAACAGGATTTAAAGATTCATCCAATGTTAATTGTTCAATTTTTTGACCATAAACCGGATTTTCACTTTGTTTGTAGTTTTTATCTTTGCTGTTGTTATCAATCTCATTATTTACAACAACAAGTTCATAAGCTCGTGGTTGCAAATCAACATAATTTTTTTGAGAATCAGAATTAAATAGAACCGTTACCAATGTTAAAGCAAATTGTTTAAGAGAAGCATTATTCAATTTTTCATTACTTCCCAAATAAAATTGATCATCTCCACCAAAAACATTTTTATTAAATGAAACAAGATTTAATTTCTCTTCAATTGATTTTTGGCCAGTAGATTTTAACATTTCTCTATCTTTGTTTGACACACCAACTTCAGCGCTAAGAACATATTCATCTTGTTTTAAAACAGCGGCTCCAGATTCTTTATCAAGGCTGATCACAAGTTTGGCATCAAAGCTTTTGCTGATTGATAAAAAAATGTTTGATGAAAATAAAAAAGATAAAAAGAATAACGGAATAATAAAATAATTTCTCTTCATACTCAAAACCTTTTAAATTTTTAAATTATTACTTAGACAAGAAATATAACTTAAGCCCAAAAATCTTTCTACTAAAAAAGATAAAGATAAACGATAAAAACGCTAAAGTAAAAACTACAAACCAATACCCCCACTGCTGACTAAAAAATAAATACCAATAAGTACCTTCAAAATATTTTAAAAAAGAAAAATAACTTATAATAAAAAACGCACAGGCCAATAAAATCTGAATTAAAAAACGACCTATAAAATTAAAAAAATTGGCGGAATAAAAAATAATACCATGCTTAGTCTTTAGAAAATGCAAACATAAAAAAGTTAACGCTATAGCTGAAACAACTGTTGAACCGGCAAGACCATAAATCCCCCAAAAATACATCCCAACAATATTTCCTATAAAGTTAATAATTGTTGAAGCCGCGAGAGCAATTGTCGGCGTAAATGTATCTTTCAAAGAATAAAAAACATTAACGAAAATTTTATTCAGACTAAAAAAAACCAACCCTGTACAATAAATAATCAAAAGCCATTTCGCTATAAAAATATTTTCCGGATTAATATTTTTTCCGAACATTAAAATTGAAAAAATTTTTTCCGCGCTAAATATTAAAAATAACATTGATGGAATAACCAGAAAAGTTATAAATTTAGCACTTTCTAAAACATAAAATTTTAATCTTGATGGCGCGTATAAAGATATCCGGGAGAGCTGAGAAAGCAAAACGGTTGAAAAACTAATTGCAAGAACACCCAGCGGAATATTCATAAACCTTCCGGCATAATGAACAAGGGAAACAGAACCTTTGGGCAAATAAGAACTCAGAATCATATCTAAATATAAATTAATCTCTACAATTCCAACCCCAAACAAACAAAAAATAAATTTTCTTAAAAGTTCCCAAAAATCCTGCTTTGCCGTTTCATTAATTCTGAAAAAATTAAAATTATAATTAAAATAAACAATCAAATGCGCCAGAAAAAATAAAACACTTCCAAATAATGCGCCAAAGCATAACCAATAAGCGCTCAAATCAAACGATAGGCATAAAATAAGCGCTGTAACAAGAGAAATATTTAACAATACAGGAGCAAAAGCAGGAATAAAAAAATGATTAGCAGCCTGCAAAGCAGAAGCCAAAAGAGCTGAACTTGATATAAATAAAATCATGGGAAACATTATGCGCAAAAAAGGAACTGCGTAATTTATTTGTTCCGCAGAGAAACCTGGAGCAACAACCCTTAAAACTACATCCGGAAAGAAAAAAACAAATACACATAAAAGAAGAATAAATCCTTCAAAAAAAATAAAGGAAACCGTCATCAAACTATTTGCCTGATCCTGTTTACCTTCTTTCATCCTTTTGACAAATATTGGAACTGAAGCCGCAGAAAGAGCGCCTTCCGCTAAAAGCTTTCTTAAAAAAACTGGTATTTTAAATGCCGCTAAAAAAGCATCTGATATCGCATTTACACCAAGAAACCTGCCAAATAAAACTTCTCTTACAATACCAAAAAGTCTACTTAAAAAGGTTGCGCTTCCAGCCTGAATTGTTTTTTTTAATATTGTTCGTTTGCCCATATTTGAATTCATATAGATTCCTTTTTTTGCTATTTAAAAAATGAAAAAATAATTGCAGTTATTTTAATAGATTTATTTTGATTTAACAGCAAAAAGTTTCCCTTCATGCAAATTAAAAATAGAATCCATTTTTTCATAAACAGCTTTATCATGCGAACAAAGAATGATACCCATACCAAAATCCTGCTTTAATTTTAATAAAAAATTGATAACAATTTGCGCATTATCTTCATCCAGATTACCGGTAGGTTCATCTGCTAATAAAAATTTAGGATTATTAAAAATTGATCTTAGAATAGAAACTCTTTGTTGCTCTCCACCAGATAATTGAGTTGGTAAACTTTCAGCTTTTTGAGTAAGCCCAACAAGCTTTAAAAGATCATAAGCTCTTTTTTGGCAAGTATCTTTATCCAAACCCTTAATCAAACCCATCAACATTATGTTTTGCAAAACCGTTAACTCTTTAATTAAATAATGAAACTGAAAAATAAATCCTATTTTTTGATTTAAAAATAAATCTCTTTGTTTATCTTTTAATTTAAAAATTGATTTATCATCAAATAAAACATCACCAGAAGTTGGCTCATCCAGCCTTCCTAAAATGTGTAAAAATGTCGATTTTCCACTTCCGGAAACTCCATTGACCGCGTAACTTTTTCCATGTTCAAATTCGGCATCTATACCTCTTAATACCTCCACCTTTTTATCACCCTGAATAAAATTTTTATGCAAATTTTTTACAACAAATTTCGATTCACTCATTTTTTGCTCCAAATTTAAAAATTTTTAACCTACAATTTAACATTAGGACCCGAAGAATAAAAGCTTTAAAAATTGATACATTTTAGCTGATTCACAAGAAAGTTGCTCTGAGACAATAAAATAATCTATCTTTTTAAATGAAAAGCGCAAACGCAAGATGATTTGAAAATTCGGGGCAAAAAAATTAGGGGCTTTAATGGGGGAGGGGATATATCATGAAGGACAAAAAACAAAATTCATTACTTCAGGAAATTCCAAAAATCCTTCCGGTCATACCAACAATGGACGTTGTTGTATTTCCAAATATGGTTGTACCATTATTAATACTTGATGAAAAAATTGCAAAAGGCGTTCAGCAAGTAATGGAAACACATAAAAAAGTTTTATTACTTGCAGCAAAAGAACAACCTGAAAATTATCAGGGACCAATCGGTGTCGAAGATCTTTACAGCACAGGTACCGTAGCTAATATAATGCGGGTTATGGATTTGCCTGATGGTGGAATTAAAGTTCTTACACAAGGAATAGCTAAAGCAAGAGTTGAAGAAATGTTACAAGATCAGGATGTCTTACGCGTAGAAATTACACCGGAAGAATTTAAACTAGCACCTCAAGATCAGGGTGAAATAGAAAAACAAATGAAAATGATTATCTCTATTATAGAAAAAATAAGCTCTTCTGGAAGAGAATTTGGACCTGATTTTCATGTAATTCTTTCTCAAATTCAGGAACCTGAAAGATTTGCTGATTTTGTTCTTTCACATTTAAATTTAAAAGTTTCAGAAGCTCAGGATCTTTTAGAAAAAGAAACCATTTTAGATTTATTAAAAAAATTAAATACATATATAAATGAAGAACTGGAATTATCAACTGTTCAGGAAAAAATTCAAAGTGAAACACGTGATTCAATAAATAAATCTCAAAAAGAATATTATCTTCGCGAACAGCTTCGGGCAATTCAAAAAGAATTGGGTGACGAAGATGAATCAGAAGTTGAAAATTTAAAGAAAAAAGCAGTTGAACTTCCGTTAACAGATGAAGCACGTGAGGAAATTACAAGACAAGTCAGAAGACTGGAAAAAACAGCTCCTGATTCAATGGAAGCAACAGTACTGCGCAACCATATTGAATGGGTTTTAGCGTTACCATGGGGGAATATTACAAAAGATGACACAGATATTGAGCATGCAAAAAAAGTTTTAGATGAAGATCATTATGGTTTAAATGAAATAAAAGAAAGAATCCTGGACTTTTTATCAATAAGACATTTAAAAGAAGACAGTCATACACCAATTTTATGTTTTTCCGGCCCTCCGGGAGTTGGAAAAACTTCATTGGGCAAATCAATTGCGAAATGCCTGGGAAGAAAATTTTTCAGATTATCTCTTGGAGGTGTTCACGATGAATCTGAAATAAGAGGACACAGAAGAACATATGTTGGCGCATTGCCAGGAAGATTTGTACAAGCTTTGCGCTCCGCCGGATCTATGAATCCTTTAATTATGATAGATGAAATAGATAAAATCGGTTCTTCTCAAAGAGGGGATCCATCTGCAGCGTTGCTGGAAGTTTTAGATCCAGAACAAAATGATAGTTTTTATGATAACTATTTAGGAATTCACCTTGATCTGTCAAAAACATTATTCATAACAACTGCAAATGATTTAAGTACAATCCCTGGACCATTAAGAGACAGAATGGAAATCATTCAACTTCCAGGTTATTTAATTGAAGAAAAAGTAGAAATTGCAAAACGACACCTTGTAAACAAAGCGATTTTAAACGCTGGTCTTGAAGAAAAAGGTTTTTCAATTGAAGATGAAATAATCGCTGATATGGTTGAAAAATATACACGCGAATCAGGTGTTCGTGAGCTTGAAAGATTTATAAGTAAACTGTGCTCAAAATATGCACGAGGGTTAGTAGAAGGAAATCCAAACCTTAAATTTACAAGAGAAAATTTAAGAGATTTTCTGGGACCAAGAAGAATTGGTTTTGATGAAAATTTAAAAGGTAACAAAATCGGCGTAACAAACGGACTTGCATGGACACCTTACGGTGGCGAAGTTATGCAGGTTGAAGCAGTCTTAATGCCAGGAAACGGAAAATTAATTTTAACCGGTCAACTTGGTGATGTAATGAAAGAATCTGCACAAGCTGCGTTAACTTATATTAAATCACATGCAGATAAATTAGGTGTTGATCAAAAAATGTTTACTGAAAAAGATTTACACATTCACCTACCAGCTGGAGCAATTCCAAAGGATGGACCTTCTGCCGGAATCACCCTGGTCTCTTCAATTTTATCTGTATTTATTAACAAGCCAATAAACGGTGAATACGCAATGACAGGAGAAGTTAATCTTCAGGGTGGAGTTATGCCTATCGGTGGACTTAAAGAAAAGATATTGGCAGCAAAACGTCGCGGTCTGACGCACATAATTTTGCCAAAATCAAATCAGGAAGATTTAATTGATGATCTTCATGTCATTGAAGGTATAATTGTTCACTGGGTAGAAGATGTTGCAGAAGTTTTAGATCAAATTTTGGTAATAAAATAATTAATAATTAAATTTTTTAAAACTATGGGCGCTATTTTTTAGCGCCCTAATTTATTTAATCCATTTGTAAATAAAGAATCCGTTAACCAAATCTCCAATTAAAGCAAAAACTGATTCATATTGAGAATCATCTTCATCAGAAGTTTTATAAAATATTTTTTCAACTTTATATGAATCATTAGATCGAGTTAAAAAATCTAAGATCTCTGATTTTTTACTCTCACTTGCTTGAACAAAAATATTTTCAATTTCAGTCTTAGCTGGATCAAATGTTTCTGTCCCTCTAAAAGAATTTAAATTTGACTCTACTTTAAATTTTTTATGACTCTCCTCTTCACCCTCATAAAAACAATTTACATAAAGATTCCAAAAAAAATTATCCTTATCCTCTTTTACGCATTCAACATAAACAATATTCTCCCAGCCCACTTGAATTTTGCTTGAAATTGGTGAATTTGCGTAAAACATATAAAACATTTTATTGTTATCAATTGATTCTAAAATAAAAAAAGCCTCTTTTGTTGTTACATCACTTATAATAATTTTAGATTTTGGATCAAAACTTTCATTACAAATAATTTTCCATTGTGACATTGCAAAACTGAATAAAAAAAAAAGAAAAAAGAAAAAATGAAAATATTTTTTTCATAATTAAATCCTCTATTTTTTGAAAAAATTAAAGATAATATATATCAAAATATTTCATACTTGAACTTTTTGTTCCAAGTTGTTTAATTTATTAAATCTAAAAAAGAAATAATAAAAGGAGATTAATCAAAATGAAAAAAGTTCTTACGATCGGCAGCGGAACTCAGGATATTTTCATTGATCACAAAAGTCCAGAATTTATGACTTTGGCAAGCAAAGGAGGCACAATTCAATACGCTCTTTTTGAATCCGGAGAAAAAATAGAAGTTGAAAATATTGATTATCACACCGGCGGAGGAAGTACAAATTCTTCTGTGTCATTTAAGCGTCTGGGATTCGATTCAACCTGTTTTTGCCAAATCGGCAGTGACACTTACGGTGAAAATATTTTAAATGATTTAAAAAAAGAAAAAGTAAATATAACAAATATCGTTAAAACAAAAACATATTCTTCCGGAGTTTCATTTATCATAAATTCTGCTCATGGGGAGCGAACAATTTTTGCTTACCGTGGAGCAAACGCGCATGTAAGTAAAAATCTGATTCCTTTTTCTGAAATAAAAAAACAGGATTTAATTTATATAACATCTTTAAGCAATGATTCTGCAAAATTACTCCCTGACATCACTAAATTTGCAAAAGAAAACAAAATAACAGTTGCTATCAATCCCGGCATAAGTCAGCTAACAAAAGGAACTCTGATTTTAAAAAAATCATTAAAATATATCGACATTTTTATCATGAACAGTACTGAAGCAAAACAATTTATGACAGCATTGATTGAAACTGATGAAAATTATAAAAAACTTCTTGAGAGCAGCAGAAAAACATTTAAGGAATGCAAAGAGCATGGTCCATGTTTAGTTGAAAATCCAATCTTATACGAAAACACTTATTTCAGTATTTATAAATTTGTACGTGAAGTTTTAAAAATGGGCCCAAAAATTGTTGTTATCACAAATGGAGAAAACGGCGTTTACGTTGGAGATAAAAAAGAAATTTTATTTCATCCAAGTATTAAAACAAAAGTGATTGATTCTGTAGGTGCTGGCGATTCTTTTGGTTCCTGTTTTGTTGCAAGCCTGCAGCTCGGTTACAAAATAGAAGAAGCATTAAAATTTGCAATGTTAAACAGCTCTTCGGTAATCAGCCAATTGGGTGCAAAAACCGGATTATTAAAACTGGATCAAATAAAAAAAAGGACTGCAAAATTAAATCCTAAATTATTAAAACGATTTAAGTTAAGGTAAAAAATTTGGCGAAAAAAATTTATATACAATTAAACAAGAAAAAACTATTGATAAGTAAAATTAAAAGATATGGAAATAAGTTTTTTCTAAAAAACCCACGAACCTTTAATATTCAAGCTTCGCAAGATAATAAAATATTTAATCTCTCATCTATTTACACACAAATAAAAAATTATCTTAAAAAAAATAAACATAAAAAAACAAAAGCAATTATTTGTTCCCCTCAGGCATCAAATGAAAAAAACCTACTTCAATTAACCCTTGTTTGCAGCAAAGCAAATCTTTTAATAGAAAAAATAACAGGTAAAAGTCAGTTAAAAAGAGAGAACTGTATGACCTTTTTTAATAAAAATGACCTTGATAATCAATTAGATTTTTTTAAAAAAATAAAACCGCCCAAAAAAAGTTTTCCATTCTTTTGGATTACCGGAACAACTTGCCTAATTTTAATTACGTTATTCACCCTAAACCAGTTGCAACAACTGGAAACTCGAAAACTTGAGTACTTAAATGACAAATTCAAAAAAATGAACACGCAAAATGAAAATTTGAAAATTTTACTGCAACAAAATCACTCTTTGCAGGCAAATAATAAAAAACTTAATGATCAAAAAAAATTGCTGCAAAAGGCTCAAAACAACCCCCAAAATATTTTATTATCCATCTCGCAAACAATTCCGGATATTTGCTGGCTTGAAAATCTTAAATTTGATTATTTATCAAAAGATAAAACCGGCAAAAACAAACAGCATCTCATTTTAATCCAGGGTAAAGCGGTTGAAAATAAAGATATTTTAAATTTAACAAAAAAATTATCTCTCAATCCTTTGTTTAATAACATCAAAATAGAAAGTATAAAAAAAGAAAAATTCGAAACTAATAGATTTCATTTAGAAAAGCCAAAGGTATATTCATTTAAAATTTCTGGAATTATTATCTAAAAAGCACCTCTGGACTTGCTAGAACACCTATTTCTTGCTAACATCATCCTTGTTTAGCTTTCAATTAATACCTCTTCTGGAGCAATTTTTTAAGCTAAAATACTATTTTTCTTGAAAGTTTTTTGGTGTTTTATTATTAACCCCTATAACGATATTGCGCACTTGGGTGCAAAGGAATGAAATTGATGCAAAATCAAAACAAAGAAAAAAATACTATCCTGGATATGGATATATCTCCCATTTTAAATCAAAGTCTGGTCGAAGACGATTTACAAGTCAGTGATAATCAAAAACAAGAACTTGAATCTTTATACGATGATTTTTCAAGCAAATTTAAAACTGGCGGTCTTGTAACAGGAAAAATTATTGACAAAGATAATAGTGGCGTATGGGTCAATATTGGTTACAAATCCGATGGATTTATTCCTAATTTTGAATTTTCAACATATGAATACAAAAAAATTGAACCCGCCCAGGAAATAGAGGTCGTTTTAGATAGGCTTGAAGATGAAAATGGGTGGGTTGTTTTATCATACCAAAAAGCTAAATCTTTAAAAGCCTGGGATAACATTTCTGAACTTGCTGAAAAAGATGAACCTGTTCGCGGAATGGTTACAAATAAGGTCAAAGGTGGTTTAAGTGTAGACGTTGGAATTCCTGCATTTTTACCAGGTTCTCAGGTAGATACACAAAGAGTTGCTGATTTTGATCAATACGTTGGTCAGGAAGTTATTTGTAAAATTCTTAAAATTAATAAAAAACGTGGCAATGTCATAATTTCCAGAAGAAAATACCTTGAAGAACAAAGAGCCGAAGACAGAAAACAGGCGCTTGATACAATTAAGGCAGATGAAGTTCTTCAGGGAACAGTTAAAAACATTACAAGCTATGGTGTCTTTGTTGATGTTGGCGGAATCGATGGATTACTCCACATAACCGATATGTCATGGGGAAGAATTGCTCATCCAAGTGAAATGGTAAGAATTGGAGACACTATCACAGTTAAGGTTATCTCTTTTGATAAACAACATGAAAAAATTTCTCTTGGCATTAAACAATTAACACCAAATCCATGGGAAAAAGTTGAAGACAAATATCCGGTTGGTTCAAAAGTTAAAGGCCGTGTATCAAGTATTACCGACTATGGTTTATTCGTAGAAGTTGAAAAAGGTATCGAAGGACTAGTTCATATCTCTGAGGTTTCCTGGACCGAGAGAATTACTAATTTACATAAACACTTCAAAGTAAATGATGAAGTTGAAGTTGCTGTTGTCGCAATTGATAAAGAAAACAGAAGAATGTCTTTGAGTATCAAACAACTTGAAGAAGATCCCTGGGAAATGGTCGCAAAACAATTTAACGTCGGCGATAAAATCAACGGCAAAATTACAAACATTACCGATTTCGGATTATTTGTACAACTTCTTGATGGAGTTGATGGTCTTGTTCATATTTCAGATCTTTCATGGACAGAACATGTAACACATCCATCAGACAAATACAAAAAAGGTGACGTTGTTGAAGCTGTTATTTTGGCCCTTGATCCTGACAACAGAAAAGTATCTTTAGGAATCAAACAACTTGAAAAGGATCCTTGGGAAAATATCGAGCAAGACTATCCCGTTGGAACAATGGTTGAAGGAATCGTTTCCAAAATTACTAATTTTGGCGCTTTCATAAAACTTGCAACAGGAATTGAAGGACTTGTTCACATATCTGAAATTTCAGATAAGAATGTTGAAAAGATCGAAGATGTTTTAACAGTTGGCCAAACTGTAAAATTTAAAGTAATTAAAGTAAGTAAAAAAGATCGTAAGCTCGGATTAAGTTTAAAAACACAATCTGAAAAAACAAAAGCTTCTCAATCAACTGAAAAACCAAACGAATCCAGCGCTAAAGAACAAAAAGATAGTGAAAAAATAAGACATGCAAAAGAAGAAACATCTATAAAAAAAGAAAAACAACCGGCAAAAGAAAACAATATTAAAAATTCATTGCAGGAAGCTTTAGAGGCTCACTTCAAGAAACAAAATAAAGAATAATTCTTCTAACGTTAAAGTACGTAAAAAATGGGGAACGCTTAAAGCGTTCCCCATTTTAATTAAAATAAATGAAAGGTAAAGATGGAAAGAACTTTAGCAATTATAAAACCAGACGCCGTTAACGCGAAGGCTACCGGCAAAATCATAAATAGGATAGAACAAGAAGGTTTTAACATTATTGCAATGAAAAAATTACAATTAACAAAAGATAAAGCCGAAGGTTTTTATGCCGTTCACAAAGGAAAACCTTTTTTAGCTGAATTAGTAGATTTCATGATTTCAGGTCCTGTTGTTGTCATGGTTCTTGAAAAAGAAAATGCTATTAAATCCTGGCGCGATTTAATGGGACCAACTGATCCGGCAAAAGCAACAGATCCTAATTGTTTAAGAAAGTTATATGGAACAAATATCGGATTTAACGCAACTCATGGTTCTGATTCACCAGAAACTGCTGCAACTGAAATTAAATTTTTCTTTCCTGAATTATTTTAATTAAATAAGGGCCGCGATTCGCGGCCCTTATTTAATTCTTAAATTTCCTCATCCGGTTGTATCAAAAACAAATTTAACCATTTAAAAAATAATGAAATATATTTTTTCATTTGCTCGTGCTTTTTCTGCAATTGATCAAATTTGCTTGAAAATTCAATACTATTTAAAAACGGATAATCAATAAACTCTGTATCTATAGATTCAATAACAATAACCTCTTCGGATTGCTTTACTTTTTTACAAATTTTTTCATATTTTTTCACAATATTATTTAAAGAATATGTAAAAAAAGAATTTAACGTATTTATTGTTTCATTAAAAAGAATTAATTGGTCTTCAGTTGTAATATTTAGATTCTTTTCTCCTATTTCCCTTGAGTTGTTTATTATTGTTTCAATTTTGTTGTTCATATTCTTAATTTTAGATGAGACATTATTTTTTGAACTGGAATTCATTTGACAAGAAGTAACCAATCGCAATAATTTATTTTTAAATTCCTGATAACTAAAAATCTCTTCATTATTACTAAAATTAAATTCTTTTCTATCTCCATCATCTATTTTAATCCTGACAACTGCATTAACGGATTCTTCTTCACTGTGAGATTTTCCCTTCTTTCGAAATCTACTCATACCGCATGCATCATCAAAAATCACAAAAAATATTAATGTAATTAAAAACGATCTTAAAAATTTCATCTCCCTTCCCCCATAAATGATTTATTAATACTCAGGTGAAATCAAATCGACATAACCCTCAAGCCTTTCAAGCCTTCGCTCAATATATTCTTTCATTAATTCATTTTGAGTTAACAACAATTTATAATATGCTAAAAAAGCATTGTAATAATAGTCACGAAGCAAGCTATCTTTTATCCCATTTTCAATTAATTTATATAAGTTTTGATAAATTATTTCTTTTTCTTTTAAAAAATTTTCAAATTCGATATTCAATTTTTCAACTATGCAATTAAATTGCGTTACATTATCGTTATTCAAATCCCTTTTAAATTCGCTTAAATTAATTTTTGAGGCTTTCATAAACAAAAAATGAATCGCGACTACTTCTTCTTTTGCAAAGACAAAAACACTTTTCTGAAATCTTTGATCTGAACACCTTTCATTAATTTTTGTTAAAAAATTATTTCTGACTTCTTTTTCCAATAATCCTTCTTTAAAAACCAGGAAAATTCTACTTACATCCTCATCACTAGAAACAGAGGAAGGACAAAAACCACTATTACTTCCTGCTGAAGAAGAGCTGCCAGTTGTACTTTTCCTTTTTTTACCAAAAATACAACCGGCATCGTTAAAAACAAAAAAAGAAATGATTAAAAAACCAAATAAATATTTGAATCTTTTCATAGCCTCATACCCAACTAACTAAATTTTCATTAATTTTGATAAATGATTTTTATTATATACGATACATAACATGAAACCGAACAATTCGAAAAATTGATAAAAGTAATTCCAGATTGCAATCATGCTTACCTGTTTTTCTCTCAAAAGTTCATATTTGGTTAAAATTAGGGCATGCAATAAATCACTTTGCTCTTTAAAATATTGGATAACCAAATCATTCAACTCTTCATATCTAACTTTTTTTTCGTTGAAAAATATTTCAAATCCAGTATTTAATCCATTAACATATGCATTTAATTCATTTAGCTTATTCAAATCTGTAACGGTATTAATTTTGCTATTAACAATTGGTATTTCGTTTGACAAATCCTCGAAAAAATTAATTTCTTGTTCATAAAAATTTCGTACATCTTCTTTAAAGTTTTCATCACAACAACATTGTTCAATACATTTAAAAAACTTATTTCTTTTTTGTAAAAAATTAAAATATTGTTCTTCCATAAAAACAAATTTTCGCTCAATATTGACTAAAACCAAACTATTTGGGGAGCCTTTTGTGTTTACTAATTTACTTTTAAAAAATCTTAAAACATCCAAAGGTCCCTTTGAAGATAAATTACAAAATAACAGTGAAAAAATTAGTAGAGACGAAATTTTTTTAAATCCCATCGCCCCGCCTCCCTTAATTTAAAAACATTCTTCTTTATTATTTTACAAAATTCTTATATCCAAACACCAGACAATGGTATTTTAAATTTCAAAGGAGAAAAAATGGGTAAAAAAAGCCTAAAAATATTATTTTTTCTATCATTTTTAACGAACTTAAACATTTTAGGCGTCATAATTTTAGTTCACGGTTCTTTTGCTTCAAATTCGCAATGGTACAGCCCACGGGGAAACTTTTTCCAGGAACTTGAAACTCAGGCAAAACAATTTGATCAAAAAGTAATTCCTTTCTCCTGGTCGGGGCAGCCAAATAATGTTGATATTATTCATGGAGCTGAAAGTTTAGCCAAGGTTATTGAAAGTTATCCGGAAAATGAACAAATTATTTTAATTGGACACAGTCACGGTGGAAATGTAATAAATTATGCAAGCACACTTTTGTACGATCCGTTTGAAGATATTATGCAAAATCAGACAACTGAACAAATTTACACAAACGTTTTCAGTTTATTAAATCAAATCGAATTGCAATATGATTTAACAAAAACATTTTCCTCAATCAAAACAATTAAAAATAATTCAATCGAAGCAGTTTATCTTCTTGGAACCCCTGTTGATACAACTAGCTTTGCGCCAAACATGCGTGTAATTAAAAATTTATATAGTTTTTATTCCGATGGGGATAATATTCAGACCGTTTTAGGAGCTTATCAACAAAAATATTCTGGGATTGAACACGTAACAAATCTAAAAATAACAATGAAAAATGTAACTTTATTTTCAAATAACCCAGGACACGTACAAATGCATGACCCGGTTATCTCGAAATGGATTTTGCATATTCCTGATAATTTGAAAAAAAATAAAGTTGGTAATTTTGAAAATTTTGAACCGGAAAAAAATGCGACTATTTTTTTTGATGGTGATAATTTTCCAGAATATAAAATTTAATATTTTTTCATTACTTATCTTTTTACAATGCAATGACCCAAATATTTTTTTTCTTTCTTGGCTTTTTAAAAAGGGAGGGGTATTGTGCTGATACCCCTCCCTTTTTAAATCCCTCCCGCAGCTTTTAATACTTGTTCTATTTAAGTCAATTATTTAAGTTTGCACCGCGGCCCTTCTGACAAATGCATTGCCGGGTCTATAATTTCAAATTAAGTTTTCAATGAAAGCAGTTTTGAAATTATGTCCGGACAACACATTTAACCGGGCAACTTGATTTTCAACAGTCAAATTATTTTTGAATGTATCTTAAGAATGTTTTTTTGTTTTGGATTTGCAATGCAGCGCAAAAATTTCTTCTAACTGTTGTATTCCTTAATGCACGAATTAATCCTTCGACAGGCTCAGGATGAACGAATATTTGAGCCTGCCCCGAGCTAGTCGAGGGGGCAAGGGATTATTGAGTGTCGCGAAAGAGGCTAAATACAATAAACTATGCTTTTATAAAATATTAAAAGCTGCTGGGGGGTTTCCAAAAGGGGGGAATATCAGCTTTCATATTCCCCCCTTTTGAATAGCCAAAAAATATTAAGGGAATTTGAGTTTAATCTTGTAAGAAAATAAGTAATGAAGAAAATTTATTAAATTAAAGAAAAAATTTATTAACGAATTCGCGTTAAAATTTAACTCATCTCTGGCATTTTATTCGATTTAACCCAAGCGTCTAAATCAATAAAATATTTTAGCAACTCTTCAAGCTGAGATAAACGTATAGAATTTGGACCATCACACAAAGCTTTCTCAGGTTCATCATGAACCTCCATAAAAATTCCTGCTATCCCTTGCACGATTGCTGCTGTTGCCAAATTTGGCACAAAACCCCTATCTCCTCCAGAAGAACAACCAAGACCCGAAGGACGTTGAACGGAGTGGGTAGCATCAAAGACTACTGGCTTGCCAAAACGTTTCATAATTGGAAAATTTCGATAGTCTACGACATAATTATTATAACCGAAGGTGTAACCTCTCTCGCATAACCAAATTTTTGAATTTCCGGTGGATTCTATTTTTTTAATTAAATGTTCCATTCCTTCAGCCGCAACAAACTGTCCTTTTTTTAAATTTATTTGTTTGCCGGTTTTACCCGCCGCAATTAATAAATCTGTTTGCCTGCATAAAAAAGCGGGTATTTGTAAAACGTCTGCAACCTGGGCAACTTCTTTTGCCTGAGATGGTTCATGAATATCTGTGACAACCGGAATTTCAAAAGTATTTCTCACTTTTTCAAGAATTTTTAAACCCTGCTCAAAACCAACTCCCCTGAAGTTTTGAATCGCGGACCTGTTTGCTTTGTCAAAAGAAGATTTGAATATAAAGTTGAACTTTAATTTTTCGGATAAAAATTTTAAAGCTTCGGCCATTTTTAAATTATGTGATTCACTTTCGATCACACATGGGCCAAGAATAAAAAAAAAGAGGATCACTGTTTCCTGTGATCCCCGTTAAAAATTTAAATTTTTGCATAATTACTCTGATTCCTCTTCACTTCCATCCCCAAGATTATATTTTTTACAAGCTTCATCCAGAATTCCATTAACAAAACGAAATGCATCTTTTTCTGCAAAAGCCTTGGTTAGTTCTATCGCCTCATTAATGACAATTGATGATATTGCATCCGGTTGCATTAATTCCCATAAAGCCATACGCAAAATCAGACGGGTACAAACTCCAAGCCGCTCAATTTTCCAGTTTTTAAGCAAAGGCTTAATTTTTTGATCAAGTTCTTCACGCGAATCAATTACACCTTTTGCCATTTGAACAGCATATGAACCAGGTTCAATTTCAACTTCAAAACCAGATTGAAAATCCTGAATTATTTCTTCAAGCGAAATTTGGTAATCAAAACGATCCATCGCATAAATTAAGTGAAAAGCAAGAGATCTGAAATCTCTTCTTGAAGTTGGTCTGGAAAAATTTTCCAGATTTTTATCTTCTTTTAAATCTGATTCTTCTGCAAAATTGTTTTTCATATTATGTCAACGGCCCTACCCTAAAAGAAATTTAAACTCTTTCTATGTATTTATCATCTCTGGTGTCGATTTTAATTTTGTCTCCTTCATTTAAAAAAAGAGGAACTTGTATTACTAAACCGGTTTCCAACGTTGCTGGTTTACTTCCACCTTGCGCGGTATCACCCTTAACACCCGGAATAGTTTGAGTAATTTCAAGCGCCATAAATAAAGGAGGCTCAATGATAATAGGATTTCCTTTAAAAAACAAGACTGTATAAATTTCACTTTCCTTAAGATACTTTTTTACACTTTCAACGTGATGTTCATTAAAAGAAACCTGTTCATAATCATTCTGATCCATAAAATGATAATGATCGTCCGCATATAAAAATTGCATTTGTTTTTGTTCAAGATCTGGTTCTTCAAACTTTTCACCCGAACGAAATGTTTCTTCAAAGATTCTGCCTGTAATTAAATTTTTAAGTTTGGTACGAACAAATGCGCCACCTTTTCCAGGTTTTACATGCTGAAATTCAACAACAAGCCAAGGTTCATTTTTCCATAAAATTTTGGTTGCCGCGCGTTTAAAATCAGAAGTTGAAATCACTTTTTACCTCTTTAAATTTGAACAAACATATTCTAACAAGATTAAATGTAGCGCACAATGGCTCAAAAGCCATTTATAGCGCAAAATTCTTCGAAGCCAACCCTACTTCGCTAAAACTTCGAAGGGCTACATCGCCATTCATCCCTCAAATAAAACTATTTAGTGTATTTGGCGAAGTAGAATGAAGAGTTTTAAGCATAAAAAAAGTGTAAAAAAAAGCAATCGGTAGAATAAAAAAAGGCGCAACTTTAAAAAGTTACGCCTCACTCAATAATGTGTGATAACCCTACTTCTCCTGCTCCTTTAACAAATCTTTTAATTCTTTTGATGTTCTTTCTAATTCATCAAGCTTCTTCTGTAAATCTTCCGGGACTTCTTCTGATTTTTTCTTCGCTTTCTTTAATTGTTTTTTATAATTTTTTATTTCTTTTTCCAGAGATTCAATTTGTTTTTTCAATTCACGCTCTTTATCCTTATCTGATTTTTCTATAACAACAACATCCGGTTCAGTACCAACTTCAACTCCTAAGCCCCAAAAAAACGGCCACGAACCATAATAAGAATCATAATATGGATAACCATAATATCCACAACGCGGCCTATGATATCTCCCATGACCATGATAATGACTTCCATGTGAAACAGGATGCCTTGATGGACCTCGGCGCCCAGATACACCACGATGATGTCTCACGCCCCCACCACGTCCACCGCCACGCGCCAAAGCAGTATCAGTTAAAAATAAAGATAAAAAAAACAAACTAAATAATATTTTTTTTAACATTTTTTTATCTTTCAATATTATCCCAAATAACTTCTGTCAATATCAGATTCTCTGTCTTCCTCTTCTATTGATTCTTCTAATAAATCTTTACGAGTTTCTTCTTTTCTACCTTTTCCACGTTTTGTCCCTTTTGCCCTTCTTTCTTTTTTCTCACCACTTTTCATCCGTTTCTCGCCTTTTTTCTTATCACGCCGACCTTTTTTCATCTTCTTTTTAGACTGCTTCTCTTCTTTTTTTTGTTCTCCACTTTCTTGATTCTTTAGTTTTTCACCTTCTTGCCAACCCCAAAAGGCTTTACATGGCAAAATCAGAGAAACTAAAAAGAATGAAAAAAATATTTTTTTAAGCATAAAAATTCCCTTCTATAAAAATTTGGTTTTTTTTATTTTTCTAATTTTAAATTTTCTATTTCTTCTTTTAACCTCAATCGCTCTTCTTCCAAAACTCTTAACCTATTTTCTAACTCAACTTCTCTTCTAATTCGAGCTTCCATATCTGATTGACTTTCTCCTCTTGCCTGAGGCTCTTGAACAACAACAACTTTATCTCTGGGCTGCATAGCAGCAGACATCAAACCGCCAGCAAGCATACCTCCAGCCAATCCGCCGGCAAAACTGGATCCTCCATGTCTTGCAAAAATCAAATTTGGTGAAGCAAAAGACATGAAAAGAAGTGTTAATAATATTTTTTTAAGCATTTTCTATCCTTTTTACTTTTCAAATTATCTTCTTTTCCTAAAAAGAAAAATAGCTAAAACCCCGATTATCAGTAATAAAAAAATCAATGAAAAAAACATAATCATTCTTGTAGATTCACTTTGACTGGAAAAAGCAATTTCCTGGCGAAGTTGTTGTTCATGCCTTAAAGCCGCAGCCTGATCCTGAGCTCTTAAAGCCTCAGTTTCAGCACGACTGGAAGAACTATCAGAACTTTTACTTGTCGCAGCGCTTCCAACCAAACTTCCAACCATACTTCCCGCAAGCGCTCCACCAAAAGCAGCTCCGCCGCCGCCATGACCATGATGTCCACGCCTTGCAAAAACTGGACTACTTACAAAAAGAAGTATTAAAAAAACACCTAAAATCTTTTTCATCTTTCTTCCTCCCCTAAATTTAACTTAAATATTTTTATTGCACTGTCAGTTGCAAAATATTATTCTTCACCTTTTAGATTAGAAGAAAACATTACACATTGTAAATAATTTAATACAATAAAAAGCTTAAAGTTTTTCACATAGACATAAAAACAGTAAAAAAACATAAAAAGGAGCAAAAAAATGGGTTCCAAGATATTTGAATTAATTAAAAAAGAAAAAGAAAGAGAAGAAAAAACAATAAACCTTATCGCTTCAGAAAATTATGCCCCTAAACCGGTTCTTGAAGCAACAGGTTCGGTGTTAACCAACAAATATGCCGAAGGTTATCCAAATAAACGATATTATGGTGGTTGCGCTGTTGTTGATGAAGTAGAAGATTACGCCCGTGAAACAGGCAAAAAACTATTTGAGGCAGATCATATAAATGTACAACCCCATTCAGGTTCAAATGCAAATTTAGCAGTTTATTTAAGCAGCCTTGAAACAGGAGATACTGTTTTGGGGATGTCCTTGGCATCTGGAGGACATTTGACACACGGCCATAAAATCAATTTTTCCGGTAAAATCTTTAATTTTATTCCCTACGGAGTCAGTCCAGAAAATGAAGAACTGGATTATAATGAAATAGAAATTTTGGCAAATCAGCATAAACCAAAAATGATCGTTGCCGGTGCATCCGCTTATTCCCGATTTATAAACTTTGAAAAATTAAACCAAATAGCGAAAAACAATAAAGCGTTACTTTTAATTGACATGGCTCACATCGCTGGCCTTGTTGCGGCCAAAATACACCCTTCCCCTATTCCTTTTGCAGATTTTGTAAGCAGCACAACTCATAAAACTTTACGCGGACCACGCGGCGGTTTAATTTGCTGTAAAGCTGAACACGCTCAAAATTTAGACAAAGCCGTAATGCCCGGAACACAAGGTGGACCGTTAATGCATGTTATTGCCGCAAAAGCTGTTGCTTTTGAACTAGGTCTTTTACCTGAATTTAAAACATATCAGGAACAGGTTGTAAAAAACGCGAAAGCGATGGCAAAAGAATTTATAAAACTTGATTACAGAATAGTTTCAGGCGGCACTGATAATCATTTATTTTTAGTCGATTTAAAAAGCAAATTTAAAGATACAGCCACAGAAACAATAACAGGAAAAATTGTTGAGCAAACATTAGAAAAATGCAACATCAATTTAAACAGAAACTTAATTCCTTTTGATAAAGAATCTCCATTAAAAACCAGCGGGATAAGAATCGGAACACCTGCGGTTACAACTCGCGGATTTAAAGAAGATGATGTTATAAAAGTTGTTCATTTTATCGATGAAGCAATTCATAGAAAAGATGATGAAACATTTTTGAATAATTTAAAAACTGAAGTAGAATCTATGTGTAAAAAATTTCCAATTTATTCAGAATGATTAACTTTACTTATTTAGAAATAATTTTTATTGTAATCAAATGATGTTTTAAATAAATATAAATAGAGATCAAGTTGCTACCTTTGAAATTTATCATAAATAAACCCTGATAAGGGTTTTAGATAATAGCCTCGGGTTTTAACCCGTGGTATTGATAAAAAATATATTGCCACCCCATTTTTTGGCGGTGGCAGAAATTAAAAAAATTCTATCACCACCATAAAATGGGGTGAATTTATATGTTTAATTATAACCACGGGTTAAAACCCGAGGCTATTAACTGTAGCCCCTTTGGGGCAAAAATTTATAGGTAGCAACTTGGGTATAAATAGAGATCCTGAACTTGATTCAGGATCTCAAAATTAAATAAATTTTTCAGATTAAAGCCCATGACAACATTTCAAAAAATACTCACCTACACAAAAAAATACTGGAAACGACTTTCATTATCCATCGCAACAGCAACATTGTACGGACTTTTTTCTGCAGCGCCAACTTATGTTATAAGAGACGCGGTAGATAAAATTTTTGGTAATAAATCAACCAATTTAATAATTCCATTTATTCTTCTTTTTATTCTTCTTTTCACCTTAAAAGGTGTTTTCATGTACATGTCCCACTATTTCATGAATTGGGTTGGAAACAAGGTTGTAAATGATATTCGTGATGATTTATTTAAAAAAATAATTCATTTTCCCATGTCTTTTTTTAAAGAAGAAAAAACAACAGGTGAGCTCATGTCTCATTTTTTAAATGATATTCAAATGATTCAGCAAGCAAGTTCAAGCGCTATTAAGAATGGCGCGCGAAGTTTTTTTGAAGCAATATTTTTAATAGGTGTAGCTTTTACACAAAATTTTAAACTTGCTTTTTTAATGATGCTGATCGGTCCACTTATTGGAATTACAATAAAAAAAGTTGGACGAGCTGTAAAAAAAGCATCAACAAACATTCAAAATAAAATGGGTAGTGTAAGTTCCGCTTTTCAGGAAACATTTGTGGGAATTAAAGAAATTAAAGCATTTAACGCTGAAAAAACAGAAAGTAAAAGAATCGCAAATTTATTAACCGAATATTTTGTCTCCACAATGAAAAATGTAAAAATCGAAGCGCTTGCTCCAGCATTTGTCGAGTCCATAGCGATGTTTGGCAGCAGTTTTGTTTTCTATATCGCTGCAATTCAAATCATGAATGGAACAATAACACCTGGACAATTAACCTCTTTTTTCGCTGCCCTTTTATTAAGTTATCAACCATTAAAAAGATTAATTAGCGTTTACACAGAAATCCAATATGGCCTTGCGGCGGGAGACAGAATTTTCATTTTAATGGAAAAGGTTTATCCCGCGACTCAAAATAGAAATTTAATTTTAAATGAATTTAATAATTCAATTGAAATTAAAAACCTTTCATTTCGATATAACGACAAAACTCAGGTGTTGCAAAACTTAAATTTACAAATAAAAAAAGGGGAAACAGTTGGATTAATCGGATCATCTGGAAGTGGGAAAAGCACCTTTTGCGATTTAATTCTGGCATTTTTAAATCCAACAAATGGTCAAATAATAATTGACGGAAAAGATATAACAAATATCACCTATGAAAGCCTGAGAAATCAGATTGGATATGTTGGCCAACACACATTTCTTTTTAATGACACAATAAACGCAAACGTTTCATATTCAAAACAAAACGCGACTCAACAAGAAATTATAAACGCCTGCAAAGCCGCGCACGCGCATGAATTCATTGAACAATTACCAAACGGTTACGAAACAATTGTTGGCGAAAACGGAACACTGCTTTCCGGTGGACAAAAACAACGATTAACAATTGCCAGAGCATTATTAAAAAACCCTGAAATTTTAATTTTTGACGAAGCAACCTCTTCGTTAGACCAAAAATCAGAAAATATGATTAAACTTGCTCTTGATGAAATATGCAAACATAAAACGGTAATTATCATTTCACATCGGCTTTATTTCATAGAAAAAATGAACAGAATTTTAAAAATTCAGAATAAAAATATTATTGAAATAACAAAACAGGATTTGGCAAAACAAATTGAACAACAAATCTAAAACTAAAATATATTAATTAAAAAATTTTTATCATAAAAACAAATTGATTTTAATTTAAAAAGTGATAAAAAATAAATCGTTAAACAATATAAACCTTTAAATATTCAAGGCTAAAAATGACAACTAAAGCGCCGCTTAAGGTATCGTCAAAAAGCACCAAAAACGAAATTTTAGAAGCATACAACGAAGCTCTTTCACAATTAAGCGAACCAAAAGAAATTGACCCTGTTGAGATAAATAAAATGGAAAAACAAAAAAATATTGTTCTGGAAGCATCTAAAAATTCACCTGAAACAATCGTCTCATATCTCGCGAGATTAAAAATTTCTCTAATAAAACAAATAGATATTTTAAGCGAAAATTTAACAACAGAATTTAAAAAGCTTGAAGATATAAAACAAGCGATAGACATTGAGAAAAACCATCTGGATGAACTATACAAAATTAAAGAAACCGCGCAATCTTTGTCGGCTTTAATACTGGCGCGCAAAGAAAAACAAGAAAAGTTTGACCAGGAAGTAAATGATTCAAAAAAATCATGGGAAAAAGAACAAGAAAATATAATACAGGAATATAAAGAACAAAAAGAATCTCTCGATAAAAAACAAAAACGTGAAAAAGAAGAATATGAATACAATTTAGAATTATCCCGGCGCAAAGAGGAAAATGAATATCAGGAAAAAAGAAAACTGATTGAAAAAGAATTGGAAGAAAAAAAATCAAAACTGGATGAAAAAGAAAAAGAATTAAAATCCAGAGAAGAAGAAACAATAAGATTAAAAACAAAAGTTGACGAATTTCCTCAAGAACTTGAAAAAACTATTTCGAAAGCAAAAAAAGAAGTAACAGAAGAATTAACAAACAAATATAAATTTGAAATGGAATTAAAAGAGAAAGAAATAACCGGAGATAAAAAGCTTTACAGCCAGATAATTAAATCATTTGAGGAAAAAATAAAAGAACAAGAGAAACTCATAGATCAATTAACTCAAAAAGCGGATACTGCATCTAATCAAGTTCAAACAATGGCATGCAAAGCACTTGAAACATCTTCTCAAAGGCTTGTCAATACCTATTCAGCCAGTCAATCTTACGAAAATAAAAACAAAGAATCACAAAAATAAATCAATAAAGGACCTGAATAAAACATTCAGGTCCTCATAAAAAAATGCTTCACAAATTTTTTACTTTCCTGAACAAATTTAAAACCAATTACATCCAAATGCATAAACTGCACGTATTTATATTTTGTGGCAGTTTTGGTTTTATCATAAAACTCTTTTTCAATAATTTTCCCACCTAAATTATGCTCATCGGTCCAAAAAATGCCTTCCCATTTTTTTAAAAAAGCTGGACCATCAACTGAAGACAAACTTTCATTTGTTTTACGAACTTTTAAATTCGCGTGTTGATAATGTTCAATATAAGAATTCTCTGAAGCAACACATTTATATCCCGCGTGCGCAAACTTTAAACCTAAATCACAATCTCCGTTATAAAATTGAAAATTTTCTTCATCGATGAAACCAATTTCTTGCAACGCTTTATTTAAAAACAAACCATGATTTACATACAAAGTATTTCCTAAAGTTGTCATGACAAAATATTTTTTGTGCATTGGCCAGTTACGCCAATAAAAAGCAACCAAACCAATTTTTTCACCATTTGCTAATTTTTCATCAAATAATTTTATTCCATTTTTAATTGCATTTGGCACAACCAGACAATCATCGCTAATCATGCAAATATATTTTCCCTGCCCACTTTTAAACCCCAAATTCATAAAATATCCCCACGATCTGCGCTCAATTTTTTTACCACCCCATTCGCCTCGATTATGCTGCACAATTGTTAAAACATCTTTTTGTTTTAACAACCAAGGTAAAGTTTTATCAGTTGATCCACCATCAACAACAATAATTTCATGTTTAATATCTTTTAATTCTTGACGAATGCTATCAATTGTTAATTTTAAAAAATTAATTCTGTTGTATGTTCCCAAAACAACTGAAACTATTGGATTTTTCATATTTGATCACTCTTTTTTTCAAACCGAACCAAAACATTAAATTCTGTTCCAAAAAAATTCTTCTCTTTTTTCATTACTAATTTATCAAGATTATCAAGAATACCAGCTATCACAGGTAAAAAATATTTTTGATATGCCGAACGAAATTCATAACCCAAATTATCCCGTTTCACATATCTTTTAATTGGATAATTTATCCAGCGAATTAAAGGCTTAAAATTATTCCAAATCAAATTATGAATCTTATGAGGGAAAAGAAGATTAGTAATTTTTAATTCCGAAGCTACATTTTTTTCTAAGTCCAAAAACCGTTTTTTATTATAACTGCGATAATGTCCTAATTTCTCCCATTCACTTTTCAAAGCTGTTCCATCAATTCTGCCTGGTACGAAAAAAATCGCTTCTCCTCCGAGCTTTAAAATTCTTAAACATTCTTTAATAACAGCTTCATCATCTTTTATATGTTCCAAGGTATGAGAAGAAACAATCACATCAAACAAATTCGAATCAAACGGTAATTTTTCGGCATTTGCGATTTTAAACTCAGCTTTAAAATTTAATTTTTTAGCCAACTCAATGTTCTGATCTACAGACTTTTTCGAAATATCCACACCAAAACAGTTAAATTGTGGCAAATCAAAAAAAACCGGATACAAACCTGTTCCAATTTCCAATAAATTACCAACTTTGTTTTTTATTAGACTTTTAATCGCCCCCCGTGTACAAAAGGCCCCAACATCATACTTGTACAATAAATAATTTTCTCCTTCAAAATATTTATTATAAAAACTTTCTGATTTATCTGAATTTATATTCATAAAAATTATTTCCCTGTAAAAATAAATTTTATTATAGACCAATAAATTTTAATTGAATCCTTAATTGGATTAAAATGTGAAGCCGTGTTTCCATGAAGATAAATAGTTGATATTGGCTCCTGTTCTATTTTTATTCCCAATTTTTTAGCATTAAGCAAAACATTAATCTCATATTCGTAGCCTTCACCTCTTATTTTCACCAATTTAGATAAATATTGAATTGGTATTCCACGCAATCCTGTTTGAGTATCCTGTAACCACTGTCCGGTAATTAAATAAAAAAAATATTTTGTCACAAAATTGCCTAATTTACTTCTAAAAGGAACTTCTTTATCAAATTTCCTAACACCTAAAATCAATTCCTCTCTTTTTTCTTTTAATCTTTTTACTACTTTTAAAATATCTAAAAATGTATGTTGTCCATCATCATCCGCCGTTACAACTCCAAAAACATCCACAACATTATTTAAACAATAATTAAATCCTGTTTTTAATGCACGGCCTTTACCTAAATTTCTGTCATGATGCAAAACAATAATATTTAAATTTTTTAACTGATCAAAAACATTTTGATACTCAACTCCACTACCATCATCAACAACAACAATTTTTAAATTCTTTTGAATTAAATTTTTAGTAAATGAAATTAAATTTTCACCTGGTTTATATGCCGGAATTATAACAATAACATCGTTATGCATTCTTTTTTCTCTCTAATTTCTCTACAAAAAAATAATCCGCGTCATTAAAAATTAATTTAAACTTATCCTTTTTAATTCTATGCAAAATATCATTTTTAATTTCATCAATTGAATCATTTGAAATTAAAAGATAACCAATCTGCGGATCATTTATTCCAATCTTGTAATCAATTAAAAAATCATCCCGCCTGTCAACGTTGCACCGAATCTCTCCTTTCTCAAGAGAAAACCGTCTCAAACAATGCGGAATATTTTTTAAAGGTTCAATTTTATCTAAAATATAAGTTGTTAATAATTTTTTATCCGGTGTTATTAAATTTTTATATTCAAGCAGCAACCTGTTTAATTTTTCGTTATCCTTTTTCAATTGAAAATCCTGTTGTTGCAAACGCAAATAATTCAAAGGATATTTAAAATTAATAAAAATAATAAAGGCAATAACCGGCAAAGCTATAACTGAAATCTTCACATATTTAAAAAGCGCAAAAAACTTTAAAAAATAATCTTTTTTAAAATACAAAAATCGTTCAAATCCAATACCTAAACAAAGACCATAAATTGGAATTGCTACAGAATAATTTCGAAAATCATAACAAAGAAAAAAGCTCCAAATTAAAGAATATGGAATTAAAAAAAATAAAAATAAATATCTCCAGTTTCTATCGAACAAAGAAGATAAAAGTAACGCTAAATAAAGCAATCCAGCCAAAACACCAACAATAAAATGAACAAGTTTATTATGAATAACATTAATGAAAAAAACATTGTAACTTAAAAAAGTTTTAATTGCGTATAATAATCTAGGTAATAAATGCTCTCTTTCATACAAAGCAGCCTGCTCGACAACCGCATTAACCTCTGATCCCTGAAATTTATGCGCATATAAATAAAACGGCAAAACCAAAGCTAAAAAGCTGACTAAATAAAAAACAATTAACGGCTGTAAATATTCCTTTGTAAAAATATCTTTACGCTTTTTAAAAATTAAAAAATAGAAAAGAATTGGATAGATTAAAAAAACATACAAACCAGCCTGTTTAATCAAGCAAGAACCAAAAACAAAAATTATTCCGAAAAACAAGTATTGTTTTATATTCCCACCCCGTTCGTCCTGCGTGTCCATCGAAGCCTTGGCGAAGATTGAAGGAGCCCGGCAAAGTGCCGCCATGTGGCGGTGCGACGACGGGCGTCTCGAAGGATCATCAACAAAATCACCCGCCAACAACAAACAATAAATTGATAAAAATGACATAAAAGCAACTGGAACATCAACTAATCCACTAGTCATGCCCCAACCAATCGCGTTTTTTAAATAAAGAGTCGTAGTAATTACCCCTAAAAAATAGCCAATAGATTTTTTTCTCAATCCCAAATCAAACATTAAAAGCAAAAGAAACAAAGAAAAAAGAGGCATTATCGTTTTTGGAAAATATTGAATTGGTTCTCCAATAAATTTATAAAAAATTGACCAATTCGCAGGAATTAATTGTGGGTAATGAAGAGTTGAAACCGGAAAATAATTATTAAAAAAATCAAGAGCCCATTTGTTCCATGAAACAATTGAATCATGATCAGTAAAAACATTAAAACTTGTAAAATTAGAAACAAAAAGAACAAAAACCCAATAAATACAAATTAGAGAAGAAAAAAATGTTACAAAATTTAAAATCCAGGAATTTTTGCCTGATAAATTATAGGTCGAATCAAAAATAAAACTTGAAACCTGTTTTCTAACTTTTTTAAAATTTTTATTTAAAGCATCTAATAAATTTTGATTAAAAAATAAATATGTATTTTTACCTTGAAGATAAATAAAGAGTAAAATCTCCAAAAAAAACATAGAAAACATTACAGATCGTGTATAAAAAGAAAAAAGAGCCAACGCAGAAACAAACAAATAATTAATTATCAAACTAAGAGCGAAAGAGAATATTATAATTTGTAAAAAATTTAAATTATCAACCCTATTTTTGATCCCACTAAATTTTTTCGCAAAACCAGATGTATCAAGAACACGATTAAATATTTTTAAAAATAAGAATCCAGGTAAAAAAACAACCTGAATAAACGCTGCCAAGCCAAGCAGAATCATCTCTCTCCTTTTTATGCGCTAAGGATGAATATATTTTTCTTCATTACTCCAACAACGCCTAATTGGTCCAAATTCATCAATAATCTTTATAATTTGATAAACATAATCGTTAGTCGTTCTATCTTGCGAAATTTTAAAACCTTTTTCAATTAAATTATTTCTTAAATTTTCATTCTCAAATAATTCCTTTATTTGTTCAGCTAATTCAGTTTCATTTTTAGGATCAAAAAATAATGCCGCGTCTTTTAATTGTAATTTCATACCAAAAACATCTGCTGCTATCACCGGACATTTTAAAGAAAACGCTTCAAGTGGTGGAATATTATTCGGTCCAAAAAATGATGGGAAAACTAACGCAAAAGCATTTTGATATAAACTAATTAATTCTTCAATTTCAACAAACCCCAAAAAATGGATTTGCTTTTCTAACCCTAATTCTTTTGATTTTTGTTTTATAAAATTCAGGTTTCCTTTATCTGAACCGGTAAAAACAATATCAAAATTAAGATTGTATTTTTCTTTTAAAATTTTTACTGCCAATAAAATTAAAATATGATTTTTGTGTGGCCAAAATTGGGCGGGATAGAAAAGATATTCGTTTTTGATATTGCACCCTTCGACTTCGCTCCAGCCGTCGCCAAGGCTATGGCCGACAGGCAGGGCGAGCGGAGAATTGGGTTTATAATCAGGCGTTGGAAATTCAATTGTTTTAATTCGAAAATCCGGAATACCATAAAAAAGTTTTATTTCTTCTTTGCCTGCATCATTTCCAGTTACAACATAAGAAGCGCGTGGAATTATATTTTTATAATAATTTTCACGATTTTCGAACAACGCACCTGTAACACTAACTTCAGGAAAATATGGTTGCAACCTGTGTTGCAAATCCCAAACCGTATAAATAAATGGAACATCTACAAATTGATACGCAGGAGTCAAAAACCACATTAATTCAATTTTATATCTGTTTGCTGCTTCATTTAAAAAACTTGTTTGGACTTTTTTTATTTTTAACCGATTAAAAATTTTTTGAAAAAAACTTTTTTGAAACAACAATAATTGTTTGAATTCTTTTTTTAATTTTTCGTCATAAAAAATAATGAATTCATGCGAACTTTTAACATTTTTTAAACAACCAAGAATTGATTGTTCAAATGTATAACCCCCGCCAGATTCTGGAGAATTTTGACCTATGTAAACACCAACGCGCATTAAAAACTTTCGTTATGATAAAAACAAAAAATCACTCTATCAAAATTCAACAACATCTTCAATTTGACAAGTTAAAAAATCTATTTAAAATCGTGCGTACTTAAAAATATAAATTTATTAATTTAAAGGGTTTCAAAATGCAAAAGTTTTTAAAATTATTTCTCTTATTCCTTTCTATTTCTATTTATTCAAACCAGACTAAAGCAATTACCGACGAAGAAAAACAAATTATAGAAGAAATAAATCAATACGAAAAGTTCGTCTCGGCCCAATTTTCGTACGATAGAAATGGAAATGAACAATTTTCGAGCAATGCGCACAAATTTGATTTAAAAAAAAATGATTCAACGAAAACAATAAAGATAGTAAAACTTGACTCCAACACAATAAAATTAACATATGTTACGAATTTTTTTGATTGTAAAAAAACACTCCTTTACAAAACAGTCGAATATTATAACGGAGAAAAAATAGAAGTCTTGACTGTATCTTTTGATACTCAACAAAACCCTTTCCAACCACAAAAATTTACAATTACTTTTGATCAAATAAATTTGATCGCAAACGCAACCCCAGAAGAATTAAATGATGCCGCGCAAAATGTTTTTAATTTTAAAAATCACATTGGTAAATTCAATAAATCATCTATCAATGAATTGTCTGATCCAGAAAAGGCTTTATTTGCTTATCAAGAAATTTTTTGGCTTGTAGATGAAACCAATCCAAAAAAAACCGACGAAGCTCAAGATTTTTATAATATTGGCCCTAATTTATCAAGTAAAGATTATTCAACACTCGAAGCTCCACATCATTTTCTTCTTGATATTTTGTGCCATACGACTCAAATTTGTTATTCCATCCTGGATCCTGAAATAAAAACACAAATTTTAATATTTATTAATTCTCAAAAAAATTATGTCAGTCAACAAAAAACACTTTATGATTTGGATAAATGGCAATTCGATAATTATACACCATCAGGAACAAACTTTGGATTTGATGGTTTAAAATGGCGTTATGATGTAATTATTTCTGACCTATAAAAGTTACGCCCCAGGAATCAAACCCTGGGGTTTTTGCTGTCATCCATTCTTCAAAACAGACTAATTTAAAATTATTATCACTAAATAATTTTTCAATTTCAGGTTTAAAAAGATAACGCATTTTGTGCGTTTCTAAAATTTCATCTGTAATTTTTGTTTTTTTATCTGTGATTAAAACTTTGTAATTAACATCAACACAATTTTCATTTTCAAATATTTCGGGATTTGCAACACGCAAAACTTTATGTGTTTCAGTCTCAATTTCTTTAGCACGAACTTCAGGTAAATTAGTTAATACTGCAGGTCCATACCAACTATCAAAAATTAATAATCCACCGGGGTTTAAATGCTTAACAGCTGTTAAAAAAAACTTTTGTAGATCTTCATTTGTTATTTGATAATTAATTACATGAAAAAGAGAAGTAACAACATCAAATTTTTTATTTAATTCAACGCTTCTTGCATCACCTACACTAAATTTAACTTTATCTTTAAAATCGGGATAAAGAACAAACTGCTTTTCTGCCAACTGAATCATTTCAGAACTTAAATCAACTCCGTGAACATCAAAACCGGCCTTAGCGAATTTAAAATCATGTTGTCCTGTTCCGGATCCTAAATCTAAAATACTTTTAGAATTTGTATTAAATTTTTTAATTAAACCAACAACGTAATCAACTTCAGCCTGATAATCTTTATTTTTATAAAACAGATCATAATAAAAAGAATATTTATTAAAAACGCTCATCGAAAAACTTCCTTTACTTTTTTTGCCACAACTTCCATTTGCTCATCAGTCAACCCCAAACCACTAGGAATATAAAAACCACGGCTTGCCAACTTTTCAGCGACCGGATAAGTTTCATTTTTAAATAAACCCATTCTTTGAAAAACTGGTTGTTCGTGCATAGGCCAAAAAAATGGCCTTGTTCCAATCCCCTTTTCCGCCAATTTTTGCATTGCAATTTTTGCATCAAAATCAACGGTGTCGTTCAAAACAAGGCCATACACCCAATAAATATTTTCTGCGTATTCTGTAGATTTCAAAGGAAATTGTAAAGTTTTAAGATTTTTAAATTCCTGATTATAAAAATTTCCGATCTCTCTTCTTCTTTTAACATGTTCATCAAGTTTTTCAAGTTGCGCCAAACCGACTGCCGCCTGCAAATTTGTAAGTCTGAAATTAAAACCAAGGTCATCGTGAACAAATCTTCTTTCCGGTTTAAAACACAAATTACGCAACGATCTGCAACGTTGAGCTAACTCTTCATCATCGGTAACAATCATGCCGCCTTCACCCGTTGTTATGTGTTTATTTGGATAAAAACTAAAAGTAGAAATGTCACCAAAACTTCCACACGGTTTATTTTTATAAGTTTGCCCATGCATTTCTGCAGCGTCTTCAATTATTTTTAAATTATATTTTTTAGCTAATTCCAAAATCGGATCCATATCCACTGGTAAACCATAAATATGCACAACCATTATCGCTTTGGTCTTTTGCGTAATTAATTTTTCGATATCTAAAACATTTACATTCCACGTCACCGGATCACTATCAACTAACACCGGCTTTAAACCTGCGCGAATAATCGCGGACGCGCAAGAAATAATTGTAAATGTTGGCATAATAACTTCAGAATCTTTTGGCAAATTTAAAGCCAACATCGCCGCATCAAGAGCAACTGAACCATTGCAAACTGCTATTCCAAATTTTCTTCCAACTTTTTTCGCGAATTCCGTTTCAAATCTTTCCACAAATGGCCCGTCAGATGAAATCCAACAGGTATCAATGCATTCATTTAAATATTTTTTTTCATTGCCATTGAGTAATGGCGTGTTGACTGGTATAAAATTAGACATTTAATTAAACCTCTTGCCATGGCAAATCTTTCACTTCTGGCAACCTTCTCTTCATAGCATCTATAGCTTGAGGATGCTTCAGACAATCCTCTGGATTTAAAATAGGTAAAACTCCAGCTACAATATCTTTTTTTACGAAAAATAAATTGAACCCATATTTATTAGACGCGACAAGCACATATCCTTTTTCTTCCGCAAGTTTAACAAAGGCCTTAATTGAAGCTCCCATATAATCAGGATGAATCTTAAATCGGTCAAAATCTGGTGAATACGGAACAGTAACAGCCTTGTCCACTCCCCAAACATTAAGCGCTTCTACCACTACAACTCTTGGTGAAATATTAGTTAAATTTTTCCATATCCAATAATCAACCCCATCCATATCCAGAGACAAAAAATCAACCTCTCCTGATATTCCATTTTCAAGTAAAAGATCATTAACATTTTCCACCGTAACCCATTTGTGTATTATTTTTGGAGGATAAATAATGCTATCAGGATGGGAAGAGAAAAACTTTTTTGAATCCAAAGCTTCTTGTTGAGATCCACAAACAAAAAAACCCCACCATCCAAAATTACATATTAAATTTGCGGTATTCGATCCATAAGGTGAAGCAAAAGCTATATCAACACAAATTTTATTAGTTGTGCCAATAATAGAAAATAAAAATAACAGAATTCCATCTTCATCACTTTGAGAAAAAACTCTAAAACCTGTTTCTTGAGTTGACGGTAATTTTTTTTTCTCAGTAATTAGCTGTTTGTAATATAGGCTTAATCTTACTTGTTCAGCCTGACTTGGCATCAATTTTTTTTCTATATTATCCAATTTTCTTTCCATGTTTTCTATTCGCTCAATACCAAAAAACTTATTTCTTAGATATTTAAAAATTTTCTTCATTCACTTCCTTATGTTGATAAATTTTTTCTCCACAGCCTCAAAACGAGTCTTATCTTTATCCGCGTAAAAAGGCCCCTGCTTTACCTCAAACATTTCTAAATCTTGCAAAGCCTCAAACCCATGACCACCAGAAACAAGCAAAATTACATCTCCCGCGTTTAAAATTCTGCTTTCAAGATAATTTTGTTTGTCATCATAAAAATCAACTCTTAATTTTCCTTTTTTTATAAACAAAACCTCTTTTGTAAAATTAATAACTCTTGAAATTTTATTATGAAAATGCGGCTGAATAATGTTGCCTTTTTCATGACTCATAAACGCAAGTTGCTGAGAAAAATCATTTGGCGTAAAAAAAGAAACTCCTAGTTTTTGATAATCATTTCGAACAATTATGGCTATAACTTTTTCATTATTTTTTATTTCTTCAAACATCTTTTCCTATTTTTATTTACTCTCTTCCTTCATTCTTTTCCACGTTTTCTAATTCATCCCGTTTTTCCAGTTCAGCTTCTATTTCTTCTATTGTTGGCAAGCTTCCCTTTAGATTCTTTGGTAAAGATGCTACCAGTTTTGTTTCATATTCTGCGACACCCATAGGTTTATTAATGTCACGCAAGGCATATTCTGCTTTAAATTTATCTTTGGTTTTGCATAGCAACAAACCGATAGTTGGTTTATCATCTTTACCTCTTAGTAAATCATCTACTGCAGAAAGATAAAAATTTAATTTACCAACATACTCAGGTTTAAATTCTGTCGTTTTGAGTTCTATAACAACAAAGCACTTGAGCCTTATGTGATAAAATAACAAGTCAAGATAATAATCTGACTCACTTATTTCTAAATGATATTGTCTTCCAATAAAAGCAAATCCTTCTCCTAACTCCAGCAAAAATTTTTGTATATGAGATACGAAACCTTCCTCAAGATCTTTTTCGACATAACCTTCCCGCATCGTCAAAAAATCAAAAATATATGGATCTTTTAATGTTTTATGCGCCATTTCAGAATGCGGGGAAGGAAGAGTTGTTTTAAAATTGGTAATGGCCGCGCCTTCTCTATCATATAACTTTGTTTTAATGTAATCTTCCAACATTTTGCGACTCCACCCTAATTCAAGAGATTTTTCGGCATACCACAATCTTTCTTTTTCAGATTTTAACCGCTCTAAAAGAATTGTATTATGTCCCCATGGAATTTTAAAAATAGGTAGCAAATCAATTTTTCCCACAGCTTGTGGGATTTTTTCATAAGCCCTGTAAAAAGCGCTCATTCTAAAAACATTGGTTCTGGAAAAACCACCCATTCCTGGAAAAGAATTTTGTAAATCTTTTGCCAATTGTTCTAAAAAACCAGACCCCCCAATCATAGTTTTTCTGCTTTTCAACGATAGTTTTACCTATTGACCAATAAAGTTTAATTAATTCTTCGTTTACAGAAAACGCTGCTTTTACCTGAGCAACTTTTATTCGTTTTTTTATGTTTGATAATATTTGCGCGTATTCTTTTGTTAAAATGCCTGATATATCATTTTTCTTTTTTGGCATATCCGCTCCAAATCTTTTTGTATAAATTCACTTTCTTCTATGTTCAAACACCCCACTCTGCCACCAAACTTTTTCATTCAAAACTGAACTCAAATCCCTGTTACCAAAAAAATAATTATACACAAATAATCTGGAAGAATAAAAAGGCACAAAATTATAAACTCTGTTAATCAAAGAATTTTGCAAGCTTTTTTCATTTGCATCCAGACTCAATTTTTTATTAAAAACTTTTAAAAACTTTTTTCGGATAATAAAACGGGAAAGATAAAACTTAAAACTTGTCTGCATATGCCAAAACAAAACTTTTTTATCGTTAAAATAATCAACGCCATTAATTCTTTTATACTCAAATATTTGTTTATCATTATTTCTTTTCGGCCATAAAGGATTGGAAAACGCAACATAATCTTTTAACTCATCTGAATAATCATCCTGAATCAACAAATTATTTTGAATTAAATAATTTATAAAATCCTGATCGTTAACGAATTTTTCAAAAATATTATCTTTAAAATTGTTTAAATTCCATTCATATAAGTCAAACCATGTTGGATAATTTACAACAGTAAAAGCAGGACTTTCATCCAACACAAAAGTTTTACCCTCAACTTTATTTTTTATAATTTCCGGGTTCTCATTAAAAATAATGTCACCATCGTAATGAATGATTTTTTCTCCTGGAAAATAATTTTTTATGACAAGCCAGCGCAGAAAGCACTTTTTATCATAATCACTGTATTGATTTAAAAAAGAATATTTAGAATTTAGCTCAGAAAAAATTGATGAAACATCGTGCAATACATAGCCGACAGATTTTAAATCGTTTTTATATTTTAAACTGTAGTTTTTAAAACCGGATAAAAAAAGAAGATCTATTTTTGTATCAAAACCCAATTGCTGATTTCGTTTACCGACAAATAAAAGAGGAATTTGTGATTCATATATTTTTTCATTTGTATCATAAAATACAACAATTACATTTCTCACGTTATCCCTGCAATGATTGCAAAATCTTAAGCCCTTCAGTTTGAAGATTTTTTAAATCATAATTTTTTTCAACAAGCCTATAAGCATTTTTTGCTATCCAATTTGAATAATTTTTATCATTTAACAAACGTAAAATCGACCTTGCAAAGTCCGCAGGTTTATCCGCAATTAAAATATCAACACCGGCCTCAACATTTAATCCTTCAGCACCTAAAGCTGTCGAAACAATCGGAACAACACAAGCAGCAGCTTCTAAAATTTTAAACCTGGTACCAGATTCAAACCACAAAGGAACTAAAACAACATCGCTATTTTTTAAATAAGGCAAAACTGAATTAACCATCCCTGTTATTGTTATACTTTCATCTTTAACATCCGAGAGAGTTTCTTTTGAACCTCTTCCAACAATATAGAAATGAATATCCGGTTTATATTTTTTAACTATGGGAAAAATTTCATCAATTACCCATCGCGCAGCCTGTTCCATCGGACTATTTTTTCCAAACGAACCGGCTAAATAAATACATGGTTTTTTAAAACCTTCTGGAGGTTTTATTTCTTTTTTATAATTATCAAGATCAATTACATTGGAAAAAATTTGAACTTTATTTTTTTGCGTCGTTAATTTTTTGTAATATTCAGAATCAACGGTTGAAACGGCTGTTGTTATTTCACAAATGTTTGTAAATTGTTCTTCCTCAAATCGTTTTCTTGCGCCTTCAAGTTCAATTTTTTTCCGCCTTTGTTCTGATTGTACATAAGGCAACTCACGCAAAATAAAACGCGACCATACGCTATCTGTATCGCAAACTGTTTTAATTTTATGATCGAGTTTTTTAACAGCATTAATCAAATCATAAGAAATATTTCCATAACCAAACCAAATAACATTAATAGAATTTTTTCGGGCATATTTTAAAAGAAATTTTGCATCCTGTTTAAGTAAATCAGGTTTTAAACCAAATAAATTCAATAATTTATACGTTTTTCTTTTTACTTTATAAAACCAGTCTGTAGAAAAAAAATAATATGTTGAAGGCAAATACAAAAAATTTTTACTCAAACTTTTATAAAAATCTTTAGCATCCTTGCCACCCAAATTACATTCAGCAACACCAGAAATGATATGTAACTCGCTAATGTTACTCAAAACCTTAATGCTATTTTCAATTCTTAACGCAGGGCCTCCAATTGCTGGATGCTCCAAAACAGGAGAAGTAAAAAGAATTTTCATATCAAACCTTTATTTTACAACTAAAACAGCTAATATTATTTAATTCGTCTTTTATTTCAGCCCTTTTTTCTTTAAATTGTGTCATTATTTTGAATAACTTTTCAATTTTAAAATCTTCAGGAGAAAAATTTTTAGTTAAATAAATAACATCAATCATAGAAAAATAATTTACAATACACGATAAGTCTTTAAATTTTTTATTAATTTCATTATGTTTTAATCTTTCTGCTATATCTTTTGCATTGTCAAACTCTTTAATATTAGCTACTAAAGCCAAATCTTTAATTATCTTATAATACGCTTCTTTATTTACATTTTGATCATCTAAAAAAGCCAAATCAATAATAACTAAACTTAATTGATGTAAAAATTTTTCTTTAAAGATATTTAAACTCTTCAATGATTCTTCCGCAATATTACTAAATCTTTCTGCAGCCTTTTCTTTTTTCCATTTATTAAATCCCAAAACACCTAAAATTACCAAGCCTATGGTTCCAACACCACTTAAAAAATTACCGCAATTAGCTCCTTCACCGGAACAAGAAGATTTAAATAGATAAATGATACACCAAAATAAACTAATTATTATTTTGATATTTGTATCTAAAATTAAGAGTAAACTCATATCAAACCTTTATTTCTTTAAAATTAAATTTTTTATAAAATAAAGTTTACATCTAATAAATATTATGACCAAACAAGATTTCACAAAACAATTTGTTAGTCTTTTTTGAAAAAAGATGGAGAATTATCTTATTTAATGACAATTTCCACAAAAAAATTTAATTTCGCAATAAGATTGTGGTTGCCATATTTTTTTAGATAAAAACGAACAACTTTTTATTTAGAGGGGAAATTATGACAAAACCTATCATCTCAGTTATCTTAGGTAGTTACAATCGCTTGCCATTTCTTAAGCTTACCATTGAAAGTGTTCGTAAAGAATTAATAAACATAGAATATGAAACCATAATAATCGACGGCGGATCAAATGACGGAACTTTAAATTGGCTACAAAATCAAAGGGATATTATAACTATAATCCAATACAACAGAGGCACATGGAATAGTAAAAAAATCATCACTAAATCATGGGGTTACTTTATGAACCTAGGTTTTAAATGTGCACATGGTAAATATATCTGCATGCTAAGTGATGATTGTTTAATAGTCCCAAATGCCATTACAAATAGCATTCAACTTTTTGAAAAAAAATTAGAAGAAAAAGAAAAAATAGGAGCAATCGCCTTTTATTGGAGAGATTGGCCTGTTGATAATAAATATCATATTGGAATACCATTAGAAAATAAAATTTATGTCAATCATGGATTATATTTAAAACGAGCATTGGAAGAAGTAAATTATATTGATGAAGAAACCTTTGTATTTTATGCAGCTGATATAGATTTATGCTTAAAAATGTCACAAAAAAATTATAATGTTATAGCATCTGAAAATTCATATATAGAGCATTATCCTCATGCAAATTTAAAAGTACGCAAACTAAATGCAAAAAATGATTTACCTGATCTAAAAAAATTAAAAATTAAATGGGAAAAAATCTTTCCAGAAATTAATTACTATGATTTAGCAACAATAAAAGAGAAAGATTATGACGACCCATTTTTAACGGCACAAAAATTTCAACAACTTCATCTCCAAATACAAAAGAATAATGTTCTTTTTTTTTAAAATAGAGCATTTGCAAAAACAAACATTTAATTTAATTAAAAATAAATATTTCTTTTTACGTCAAAAAATAAAACAATTTATCAAGCCTTAAATTCAAATATTAAGTTATATTTAGTTTTTGCTATTAATTCATAACCCCTTAGGATTAAATATTTATATGCTTCATTCGACAAAATATCGTCGTATTTTAAATTACCGGGACATTCAACGATTATAACCCTTGGTTTATACTTTTCCCAATCATTTGATTTAAGTACCTGTAAATCCAATCCCTCAACATCTATAGAGAAAAAATCTATTTTTTTATTTAAAGGAACATGTTTATCTAAAATTTCAGCTAATGAATAAGTTCTTATTTTTTTTGTAAATTGCAATTTCAAATAATCATATTCTTTATTTTTTTCCCGAAACTCCTTTTCTTCTTTCGAAAAGGTATTGTACTCTGACTTATTATAACCATAATAAGTTAAATCTCCTTGAGTATCAGAAATCGCTATCTCTAAATTTATATCTTCTGCTCTAACTTTTTTAAAAAGCTTCATACTTCCTGGCATAGCATCAATATTAATACCACGCCATCCTTTTTTATAAAAAAAATAAGTATTAGAAATCCATTTAGGATGATGAGCCCCAACATCTACAAAAAAGCCATTTATTCCACCACCAAATAAAAAATCTAAAAAAAGATCTTCTCCCTCCATAGAGTAGGATTTTCTTGCATACTTATTTATAAAAACATTAGAAGCTTTTCTATATGGAGCAACCAAACACTTCCTTGCGAAATATCTAAAAAAATTCATTTTAAACACCCTATCTAAAAATTTTATCTATTAAAGAAAACATTTTTAATATTGTACGATCTTTTATTGTTAAAGCATTAAGCAATTTTCCGCCAAAACACCCTTCTTGAATATTAAACTTTTTGTAAGGAAGAGATCTAAACATTTGCCAAAATGCATATTTTAATGCTCCAAGCGATGGTTTGGGTTTTACATCAGAATCTACAAGTTGAATTACTTCTTTATGATTCTTAGGAACATAACAACAATCCAAGCTTTCATAAAAAGCACGTCCAACCAAAATAGATGGTATATTCCAAAAACTTGCTTCTACTCCTGTTGTAGATCCAAAAGTTACAACTTTATTACAACGCTTCATTAATTCATAAGTATCTACAATACTCTCTGGCCAAATAATTTCTAAATTATCATATGATAATGTATTCAATTCTTTAATTTGCGAGTTATCAATTCCCCATAAATGTGGATGCACTCTTAAATAAAATTTAATATCTGTCCTTTGACTAAAAGATTGTAAAATTTGCATCAAACCATCCATCTCATCTTTGTAAATAAAATTTTGCATTTCAGATATAGCTGCATATTCATAAATAGAAGAATTAAAAATCACTATATTTTTTTGGGAAGGATCAAATCTTTTAGGCAACCAACCTTTTATCTGTTTATTGGTAAAAGAAATGTGGCCCTGAATACCATCCCTACGCAAATAAAACCAGTTTTTTGCAATTTCAGCTCTATTGCAATAATCAAGTAACCAAGCCCTTTCAATTTCATTATTTACATAATCAACACTGTGAGCCCAGTTATTTTTAAAAAGACTATATGTATAAAAAGTACTACCCATTTCATATGTGATAAAAGGAATATTTAACTGCTGACAACACCTAAGCGCAGGTCGACTATCAGAAAGTCTCCCATTAAAAATATAAACTAAATCTATTTTCAAATTCTCAATAGCTTGAGTAACTGATTTATATACCCAAATAGAAGAGTTTAACATTTCTGAAATTAAACCTTTATAAGCAATTGTATCAATTTGATGATCTTTAAATGCCGAAATTATAGATGAAGCTACAGCAGAACCAAAATCTACACCAAATATTTCAAATTTTTTTAATTGCTCTAAATTTTCAAAAAAATTTGGAAACTCATAACAAGTATATTTTTGTAATTTAATAATCTTATCTCTAGGAAAATTTATAATACTCATTGCTTTATCAAAGCGAATTTGATTTATTTTTTTATTTTTCAATGATCCAGAAGTATCGAAAAATGATTTGTCTATTAAACCGTAATCTGTCATTACATAAACATCATCACCTGAATCCAAATGCTTTGATATTAATTCTAATTCTGTCCCCAAAAAGATATCATGCTTAATTTGACTGAATAATAAAAAAAGAATCTTCATGAGTACTCAACCTTATATTTTTTTCCAAAAGTATAATCTATAATAGATTAAATTTAATAAAAAATTAATGGAAAATTTTAGAACAAAAAGGAATAACTTATGACTGAAGAAAACAAACTAAATTCCGCTGATGCAATTGCAGAAGAAATCTTTTTTATCCTAAGCAGTATAAGCTCACTAAAAGAATTAATAGAACAAAGCAATTCTAAATTTGAAATATATAAAGAATATTCTGATTTCTTTTATTCTTACTATGTAAATACATATAATGAAATATATCATTCTATAAGCAAGTTAACTGATAATCGAAAGGATGTCATAAGTCTTATTAAACTACTTGAAAAGAAACAACCCGAAGATAAAGAAATTTCTAATCTTTTACAAAAAATAAAAAAACATCCAATAACTGAAAAAATAAAAAATAAAAGAAATAACTTGTTGGCTCACAAAAATAAATCATTGGCTTTAGATAAAGTTGAATTGAATAATTTTTATGAGAAAAACAAAACAAATTTAAATGAAATAAAAGAATTAACTTTAATTCTTAAAAGGGGCTTAGATATATATTTAGAAGGAACAACAATCTTTTACAATTCTAAGGAAGCAACTCAAATAAAAAAAATTTTTGAAAAATTATCTATCAATTCAAAGATTTAAAATGAAACTAGCCATTGGAACTGTTCAATTTGGTATACAATACGGAATCAACAAAAATAAAAAAACATCTTTAACTGAGATATCAAAAATATTAGATACAGCAAAAAGAAATAATATAAACTTTTTGGATTCAGCACCCCTTTATGGAGATAGTGAAAAAAGAATAGGTTCAAAAACTTTATTAGAAAATGATTTTAAAATTGTTACAAAAACACCACATTTTAATAAAACAGGAATAACTGAAAAAGAATTAAATCTTCTTGAAACAACATTTAAAAAATCTTTAAAAAATTTAAACAAAAAAAATATATATGGCCTTTTGATACACAATGCCGAAGATCTTTTTTCTAAAAATGGTTCGCTATTAATTTCAACTCTAAATAAATTTAAAGAAAAAAAACTCATAGAAAAAATAGGGGTTTCAGTTTATACCCCAGAACAAATTAAAAAAATAATAGAAAATTTTGAAATCGATATTATCCAATTACCTATAAATATTTTAGATCAAAGATTGATACAGAATGGTTACTTACAAAAGCTAAAAGAAAAAAATATAGAAATTCATGCCAGATCAATTTTTTTACAAGGTCTATTAATAAAAGAACCAGAAATACTCCCGAATTTCTTTAATTCTATAAAACCGTTATTAAAAAAATTTCATCAAAATTTAAATGAACTAAATATTTCTCCAATAGAAGCTTCTCTTAATTTTGCAAAGAATATAAAAGAAATAGATAAAATTTTAATTGGAGTTAATAATAACAAACAACTTTTGGAAAATATAAACGCATACAATAAGAACATTAAACCTATATATTTTAAACAATTTGAATGTACTGATGAGAACATAATTAACCCAACAAAATGGAAATTTAATGATTAAACTTGGAATCATTGGAATGAGTAAAGGAAATGGACATCCATATTCATGGTCTGCAATTTTCAATGGTTATAATAAAAAACTTATGATTAATTGTCCTTTTCCTGTTATTCCTCAATATCTTTCTAAACAGACTTTTCCAAAAGATTCAATTAAAAATGCAAAAGTAACTCACATCTGGACACAAAATAAAAAATTATCCGAACATATAGCCAAATCCAGCAACATCGAAAACATTGTTAATAAAAAAAAAGATTTGATTGGTAAAGTAGACGCAATACTTCTGGCAAGAGACG
>JBDRFY010000081.1:0-8337 GCA_043818275.1 bacterium
AAATTATAAACTTTTATATCTTCATTAATTAATGCACTTGAAACTGCCTGACCCAGTCCTCCATCAAGATAATGATCTTCAACTGTTATAATTTTATTGTTTGATTCTTTTGCTATGCGACTTATTGTCTCAACATCCAAAGGCTTAATACTATAAAGATCAATCATTGAAACATTAATCGTTTTATCTTTTAATTTTTCATACGATTTCATAATTTCATGCAAAGTTATCCCTGCTCCAATTAAACAAACCTTATCATTATTATTCTTTGATAAAACTTTACACCCACCAATTTCAAATTTTTCATCCTTATCATAAATAACCGGAGTTTTTGGCCTAGTTGTTCTTATGTAAGAAATACCGTCATGATAATTCGCCATTTGCTCAACAAGTTTATAAGCTGACACTCCGTCACATGGATAAAGAATCACAGAATTTGGTAGTGTTCTAAACATTGCTATATCTTCAAGTCCCATTTGAGAAGGCCCATCTTGCCCAATTGAAACCCCTACATGTGAACCACATAAACGCAAAGAATTTTTACCTATGGCAGCCATTCTTAATTGATCAAATGCCCTTGTTAAAAAAGCGGCAAATGTTGCAGAAAATGAAATTTTACCTCTCGCGTCAAATCCTGTGGCGATACCTATCATTGCCTGTTCAGCAATAAAACATTGAATAAATCTGTCTGGAAAAACTTCTTCAAAAATTTCTGTAAATGTTGAGTTTTTTACATCACCATCAAGAACAACTAAATCTTGTTCAATTTTTCCAATAGCCGTGAGAGCATAACCAAAAGCTTTTCTTGTTGCCATTTGTTGTCCAATATCAAATAGCGAAGAATTTCTGTCTTTTTGCAAATCTAAGCTTACTTTTTCATGTTTTTTATCTTTAACTTTTTTAGGCGAAGCGGGAACATATTTTTTTTCTGTTTTAAATAGAGCTGCTTCAGGAAATTTATCTTTTAATTGAGTAATTAATTTTTCAACTTCATTTTTAGAAAATGGTTTTCCATGAAAACCGTTTTTATCCTGAACACTAGTCAGGCCAAAGCCTTTATGAGTTTTTGCGATTATGACAAATGGTCTACTTTCTCCTTGTTTACGAAGAATATCAATTTTTTTATAGGTTTTTAAAATCTGTTCTGTGTCATGTCCTCCAATTACAAAACTTTGCCAACCAAAAGCTTCAAATTTTTTTGCGTATTCTTCTTCGTTATCCGCGTGAAGAGTTGATCCGGTTTGTCCAAGTTTATTGCAATCAATAATTCCAATTAAATTATCCAATTTATAGTGAGAAGCCAAAGAGGCCGCTTCCCAGACAGAACCTTCAGCTATTTCTCCGTCTCCCATAAAAACATAAGTGGTATAATCTAATTTATCCATTTTCGCATTCATAGCCATACCAACACCAATAGCCAAACCCTGGCCAAGCGAACCGGTAGCTGCTTCGTTGTACTCAAATCTTCTGGTAGGATGACCTTCCAACACTGAATCAAACTTCCTTAAACTCATTAATTCTTCATCAGAAATCACACCTAATTGTTTCCATGCAGCATATAAAACGGGAGCGGCGTGCCCTTTTGATAAAATAAACCGGTCATTATTTGGATTTTTTGGATTTTTTAAATCATATTTAAGTTCATTAAAAAAAATAACTGAAATCAAATCCGCGGCAGAAAGACATGAGGTCGGATGACCAGAGCCAGCCTGAGTCGTTGACCGTATGGAATCTATAGCTAAATTTAAAGCCCTATTTTTTAAAAATAAAATTTTATCTTCAGAAATCTTATTATTCATTTAATATCCTTGCTATATTTGTATAAATATTACTTGTTAGATTTAGCATAAATTATAATAAAAACAAAATTTTAACACTTATCTACCGGATAAAAGAAAGATTTTGTGGTAAAACAAATAAACCAATTTTTAAATTCTATTTTTCCCAAACAACACTCCTGGAAAATAACAATTTTTCAAAACTGGAATTCTATTATAGGTGATGATTTAAAAAACAAAGTTATAATAGAAAGAATAGAAAATGATTTATTAATAATAGGAGTTAATCATCCCGCATTAGCACAAGAGCTTTTTCTAAACAGTGAAAATTTAAGAACAAAAATAAATAATCTATTTGAAAAAGAAAAAATTAAAAAAATTCAATTTCGTTATATCAGTAAAAAGCAGTCTTTAAAAAAATAAAAGGAGAATAGAATGTTAAAAATTTTGCTGCTTATCACATTAAATTTTGCAAATGTATTGTTAAAAACAACCGAAGTTCAATCAGGTTCAATTGAAATGCTTTCAGACAATAAAAACTCAAGCGCTGAAAATTATTTTTTATACGCAAAAGCGAATTACCAACATAAACAAAAAAAATATGATCAATCCATGCAAACATTTCAACGTCTTTTTGACAGAAATTCATCAAAAGAAACATACAAGGGTTATGCCAATCTTTTATTTGACGCTGAACAATATGAAAAAATAATCAATCTACCTGAATCTATTAAAGAAAAATTTGAAGACGATATTGATTTTCAGGTAATAACAGCCCAGGCATATTTATTTTTAAATCAGGATAAAAAAGCATCTGAATTATTTGAAAAATTAACAAATAAAAATCCTGATAATGAATATGTTGCCTATTATACTGCAGTGTCTTACTTAAAAAATAATTTACTGGATAAAGCTCTTGCATACATCGATAAATGTTTAAATAATTCAAAATTAAATTCTAAACATTTTCTTTTCCTGTTTTTAAAATCAAAACTTTTTATGCAATTAGGTCAACCACATAAAGCTTTAGAATTTGCTGAAAAAAGTATCGATATTTTCCCTCGCTTTGATAAGGGATGGCTATTTAAAGCTTTACTCTCTGAACAATTAGGTCGGGTAAATGATGCAATAAAGGGATATCAAAGATTCCTGGATTTAACAGGAAGAGATCTCACAATCGAAAGACAATTGGTTAATTTATTATTTTTACAAAAAAGATTTGATGAAGCTGCCGGAGTTTTGAAAAAAATTCCAGGAGATTCGCCTGATTACTTTTTTGATCTGGCACTACTTGAATGGAAAGGAAATAATACTGAAAAGGCACTTGAAAATATAAACAAATGCCTGGAAAAAACCTCCGGATTTAGAAAAGCCAAACTTTTAAAACTTGAACTTTTACTATCTTTAAAGCAACAAAATGAGGCTTTAAATTTTGCATCTGAGTGGATTGATCAGGAACCAGATGATTCTGGGGTAATTCAGACATTTATGCTTTTGCGCAACGCCAATGTTCCAGCCTCCATGATGGCTGAAAAATTAGAAACATTATTAAAAAAACATGAAAAAAGCTTGCCTATTGCCGCAGCACTTGCAGATTTATATACAGAAGAAAATAATTACAAACAAGCCGAAAATACATATAAACAACTTTTAAAATTAACAAAAAATGATGGTCTTAAGTCCAAAATACTTTTTCAGCTTGGATATATTTATTTCACAACAAATCAAAAAGATAAAATTGAACAAACTCTGATTGATGCAATAAATGAAAAAAATGTTTATCCTTCAGCATACAATTTACTTGCTTATCATTATGCCCAGACAAATCAAAAACTGGATAAAGCAAATGAATACATAGACAAAGCATTACAATCAAACCCACAACGATTTGATTACATTGATACAAAAGGCTATATTTTACTGCAATTAAACAACAAAAAAGACGCCGAAAAACTATTTGAACAAGCCTTAAAAATCGCACCAAAAGATAATATAATCATGCAACATTTGGAATTAGCCCGTGGGAAAAAATAATTTATGCATAGTTGCAAGCGGTTCAGGTGGGCATATTCTGCCCGCCTTAACATTAGCCCAACATTGGAAAAACAATAATCCTGATAAAAAAACTTTATTTTTTGGCAAGAGAGACAAATTTGATCAAGCAATCTTGCAAAATAATAATTTTTTATCAACGATAATCCTTTTTAATCAGATTAACTTGCCAATCAGTAAATTTTGGCTTCTGCCCAAATTTACATCGCAATTTTTTATAACTTTTTTCAAAAGTTTATTTTTTTTAAAAAACCATAAAATCTCAAAAATTATTTCAACCGGTGGATATCTGACAATACCTGTATGTTTAGCTGGAAAAATATTGAAATGTGAAATTGAGCTTTATGAACTTAATGTACAACCAGGTAAAACAATTAAATTTCTATCTCCCATCGTCAGTAAAATTTTTATAACATTTGAAAAAAGCAAAAATTATTTAAATAAAAACAAATGTTTTTTGGATAAATATCCGATCCGTTTTACAGAACAAGATAAAATTTTTGATAGAAATAAATTAATTAACAAAATAAATAAACAATTTGATACTATTTTTGATTCAAATAAAAAAACAATATTTCTACTTGGTGGATCAAAAGGATCACTTTTTTTAAATGAAACGTTAAAAAACTGGATTGAATCAAATAAAAGTAATTGGAATAAAATTCAGATAATTCATCAATGCGGTTTGGACGATTTGCAAAATATAAAAGATTTTTATTTAGCTAAAAATATTTCTGCTATTGTTTTTAGTTTTAACCCAAACATTAAAGATTTTTATTTAATCAGTGATTTTGTAATTTCCCGCGCCGGAGCGGGAACAATTTTTGAACTTTTATTTTTCAATAAAAAAAGCATTTTGATTCCCCTGCAAACAAAATATACAAATCATCAGATATTTAACGCCAGAGAAATGGCGTTACAATATCCTGAAAATTTTACTGTTTTGGAACAAAATAAGATGAATCAAAATCTAGAAATATTAAATACAAAAATAACCCTCCGCTTACGCTCGCCCTGCCTGTCCGACGAAGTACCGCCACGTGGCGGTACGTAGGCTGAAGCGTAGTCGAAGGGTTTAATTTTTTTAAATTGATGCCACTGGTGTTTCAAGTTTTAGCTTTTCGGCTTCTTGTTCTAAATATTTTTTTCTTTCTGGAAAAGAGGGATGAGTTGATAACCATTTTTCAAAAAATTTACTAATTTTAAAACTACCTTCAGAAGCATTTTTTATGATATCAGCTTCATGAGGATATTCCTTTGATATTTCAGATTCAACTCTCTCCAATAAAAATTCAAATTCCTTTTCGCGTTTTTTATCAATTTTTTCTTCCAAAAAATCCATTAGACTAATTATGGAATTTGGATCATCTAAAACTTTTAATGCTGTAATATCAGCCTGTTTTTCAAATCTTTGGGAAATTTTTAACATCAAATAAATCCAACCAGCAAAAAATAATAAAAAACCTGAAGCTTGAACACATTTTCCAGTCCAATATCCGTCATTAAAAAATTTATTATTAATTTTTTTAACCACAAACATATTTCCAAGTAAAGCCAAAAATAAACCGGATAACATAACAGCCTGTTCTTTTATAGCATGATTTTTCTTTATATGTGACAATTCATGGGCTATCACAGCTTCAAATTCTTCTTTACTAACCAACTTTAATAATTTTTCACCAATCAAAATCATAGACAAATCTGACGTTACTGAAATCGCTCCCGCATTAAAAAAATTCTCATCCTCATATAAAAAAATCAACGGCATTGAAATTTCTAATTTATCAGACAATTGTTTGATGGATTCAAATAATTTAGGCGCATGTTTTTCATTTAAAAGAATCATATTTGAAATAAGATCTAATTGCCCAGAAAAAATACGTTTATTAAGAGAGTCCAAAAATGACTTTGTGCCATCCTTATCTTTCATTTGTTTAATAATATCAATTCTGTTTAAAAACATTTTTACAAATGGATCTTCAATATCTTCTTTTCTTTTTTTCAGATAAGGATCATTTTCTTTTGCCTCCTGAATTTCCTGATAATAAATATTGTAAGAAGAAGCCTCAACGGTATAAGAAGAATGAAAATTAAAAATAAGTAACAAAGTTATTAAATTTTTATAAATATTGAACTTCATGGAAAACCCTTGATCTAAAAATTTGGAAATATTTAAAATCATGCGTCATAATATAGCAATTAAAAATAATTAGGCAATTAACACCCTTGTGGAAATACTTTTAAAATAAAGATATAATCAGAACCGTTGTTTTAATAATCTTAAACCAAGGAGTTGGTCATGCGTATCGTTTCCGGCATTCAACCCACCGGCATAGTTCATTTAGGCAACTATTTCGGAACATTAACAAACTGGGTAAAACTGCAAAACGAAGGAAATGAATGTTTTTGGTTCATCGCTGATCAACACGCAATAACAATCCCACAAAAACCTAAAGAATTAAAAAAATCGATTCTGGATGTTGCGGCTACTCTTTTAACAATCGGACTTGATCCTGAAAAATCTACAATTTTTGTTCAATCAGATGTACCAGAACATTCTCAATTAAATTGGGTTTTTAATTGTTTAACACCTGTTGGTTTAATGGAAGGAATGATTCAGTTTAAAGAAAAATCAAAACAAGAAAACAAAAATGCCAACATAGGTCTTTTTACTTATCCAATTTTAATGGCCGCGGATATTTTACTTTACAAAGCAGATGCTGTGCCAGTTGGAGTTGATCAATCTCAACACATGGAACTAACCCGGGATATTGTTAAAAAATTTAATAATTATTATGGAGAATTTTTTAAAGAACCAAAAACATTGCACACTCCAGTTACAAAGCTTTTAGGATTAGATGGTAAAGCTAAAATGAGCAAAAGTTTAAATAATTACATCGGCATTACCGAAGATACTGAAACCATCTGGAAAAAACTTGCAACTGCGGCTACAGATCCCGCAAGAGTAAAAAGAACCGATCCGGGTAATCCAGATAAATGTAACATTTATACTTTGCACAAATTATTTTCACCGCAACAAGATTTGGACTGGGTAAATTTTGGATGCAGAAACGCGACAATTGGATGTATCGATTGTAAAAAAAGATTGTACGAAAATATGATGAAGCAATTAAATCCGATCAGAGAAAAATATATTGAATTAATCAACAAACCGGAAAGAATAAAAGCTATTTTAAAAAACGGCGCAGAAAAAGCGCAAAAAATTGCATGCAAAAATTTAGCTGAAATTTATGATCTAGTTGGATTCAAATATTAAAAAACAAACATAAAAAAAGGCCGGGAAAAATTTCCCGGCCTTAATTTTTTAAGCAGCTTATTTTTTTCTAAGTTTCATTCTGACTTTTCCAGTTCTTGAAACTTTAGCTAGCTTTTTCTTCGCTACGTTCTTTTTTGCTACTTTTTTTTTTGCTTTTTTCTTTCTAGCTACTTTCTTTCTAGCTACTTTTTTTTTTGCTACTTTTTTTTTTGCTTTTTTCTTTGGAGCCGCTTTTTTCTTTTTAGCTACCTTTTTCTTAGCTACTTTCTTTTTTGCTACCCTTTTCTTTGGGGCAGCTTTTTTAGCAGCTTTTTTCTTCTTTGCCATGACTTTCTCCTCTTTTTCGTTTTATTTATGACAAGGCTAGTCATCAAATAAAACCACACAAAATCGCGTTTTTACCTATTTTTAGTAAAAACAATATAAAAACACTTTGCTAGGCTTTTCAATACCTCACAAGTTAATTATAGACAACCAATCCCCCCTCTTGTCAAATAAATAAACTTCTGACAATTAAATTTTTTTAATTTTTCTTAAAAAATTATTTTCCGACACCTTAAAAACACCATATTTTGGGGGTTTTTTAAAATAATCAAAAATTTGCAAAAATTTTAAAATTTCACAAATTTTTTCATTAAATTTTTATATTTTAAAAAAACCCCTCCAAACAGTTCACCGCCAAATGGATTAAAAAATATCAACAATATCACCTTGTTCAAATTTTGCCAATTCCGGAAATTCCCAGATTAATTTGTTTATAAAAATTTTGTTTTAAAAGTCTTTTTTCCAAAAACTTACAAATAAGAAAGGCCCAAATAATTGGGCCTTAATTTTGGTAAAGGAAATGAAGTATTATTTAAACTTCCATACCTTCAAACAATTCTTCCAAATCTATTTCAAGCCAACAACCCGGAAATAAAATTCTTTCATAACTATTAAATTTTTCTTTCAAAAATTTTTCCACCAATGGCAACTCTTCTTCTCGTACAACTCCAAGAGCAACTTTTAATGTACTAAAAATTATTTCTACTCTTTGATTATTTTCATCATTAATTGCGCCATTCTTTTTTTCAACGATACAGTTTTCTAACCCTCCCCAAAAATTATCGTTAAAATACTCCAAATATTTCTTATATTCTTCCTGATTTACTACATTATAATTTTTAGTACAAGCTACAAAGGCTGCTATAAAAACTAATTGCCAATCAAGTTGAGACTTATTCCAAAAAT
>JBDRFY010000082.1:0-2898 GCA_043818275.1 bacterium
AGAAGTAAAAAAATAAGAGTCTTGTGGGAGGGGAAAAATCAAACAGAAAGTATTATGTTATATAGGAAACAAAGAAAAACTATCAAAACTTTATAACAACATCAAGAAAAAATTGGAGATGTAAATAATTTATAAATGTCACATGGAAAAATTTGAAAAGGCAATGGAATTGGAAAAAAAGAGAAAAAAGGGAGAATCATTAACCGACGAAGAAGAAAAGATTATAGAAGAATGTAGAGAAGAGGCTAGGTGGTCATTTTTAGAGATAGGGAATGGAAGAATAAAAAAATTAACAAAGGACGTAATTGAAAAATTATGTTGGTATGATGAAAAGACAAAAGAACAATCATCTTATTCTCAAATTTTTAATGAATGTCTTGAAAAGATAATACTTAGAAAAACTTACGAATATAAAAAAGAATTAACAGAAGATATTAAAGACCTTAATCAAACCATTAAAAAATGGGAAACAGTCAACGAATCTTGTGAAAATTTAAAAGAGAGAAAAAGACCATTAAAAAAAGAATTAGCAAAATTAAACAATGATGAGAAAATTAATAATTTATTGGGGTATTGCATACAAGTATTTTATCCTAAAAAAAACTCTGGGGTTTACCCTCAATGGAAAGTAGTATTGTTTGAAGATAATATAAAAAAAGAAAATCTTAGTGATAAAGAAATAAAACTGCTTGTAGGGCATGAACTAGCTCATGTTTATCTTCATGTAATAACAAAATATGGAAACATAAATCATTATGAAATCGATGACAGGATGCTCTGTGATTTTATTGCAGAAAAATTATTTAAGGTGGTGTAATAGATCACTTAATCAAAGAGAAAAATTAAATAAAACAAATTAAAAAAATTTATTTTGATAAATCAAAGATAAATTTATCTGCCACCTTTTTTACTTATTAAAAACCCAATACCCATAAAAATTAACTGGAGCAAGGCAATAATTCCCAAAACAATTGTTAATACTTTAAAAAATTAAAAAATAAAAAGAAAAAACTGATTTTATAGTTTTGCAGGTCGTAGCCAAATATAACTATAAATACAACCAGAGACATCACAAGAAATCCACCGCCAGCCAACTATAGTAAAGTCTTTTTTTTCAAACCAGCTTCGTTTATGTTCAACTTGCTTACAATTCGTCCAAGGATATACTCCTGGTTGATGATAGCAATCATATCCAATATCAAATTTAAGAAAATCAGTTTGTTTTACTGATGTAGTTAATGCAGAACCCGAGCTTACCCCTGCACTCACAAATCCCACCATTAGAAAACTTATCACTAAAACCGACATTAAAAGTTTATATTTATTTTTCATTTTTAAACCTCCTTTCAATTATATCTGTTTTTAATTTAGAAAAACAATTTTTACAAGATACCTTTCCAAATAATTTCTTGTGTCCACATTTACGAAGCCAAGAATTACAAACAATCTTCCCACATTCAACACATTTACCAAGTATGTCTTCTACATGGACATTTCTTCCACATATATCACAAATTCGTTTATTATAATGACGTTCGCCCATTTTATACCTTGTCATTAATGACAATCTTAGTATAAAAATATATTGTTAATATATCCAATATGACAAATATTGACATACCTAAGTTAAAGAGCATTTTTTCTGCGTTAGCTAATGAAAAGAGGATTAGAATAATTGAACTTTGTTCATCAAAAGAATATACTATCACGGAACTCAGCAAAAAATTGGGGCTTAATTACAGTATTACCGTTGAATATACTTCTATGCTCCAGAAATCAGATTTAATAAAAAAAAGAAGACAAGACAATGGGAATGTAAAGGTAAAATCCCTCATAAGTTTGAATAGTAATGGAGAAATTAAAAGAATTTGAATGACATGCTCCCTGGCTTAAAAATATCAAAAAATTTAAATTCGGAGAACTATCACCTTCTGCTAAAATTTTAAAGAAACAAATTTAAACAATCCTTTAGGGCTTGTTAGAAAAACAGAAAAGGTGAGGCTTGACGAACCGATAGTGAAACGGCTGATTTTCTAATTGATTAATTTTGTTTTAAAATTTGGTATGCTTTCAAAATTGATTTAAATAACGAAAAAGTATCAGATTTATTTTCTTGTTTAATTCAATTTTCGCCCTCGTTTCTTCCGCACCTTCAACCTAACAAAAACACCTACGACTAAAATTAAAATTACTAACACTGGAATAATATAATTTTAGATTTATTACTACCAACAACAGCACCTATAATAAAATCTGATTGTTCTTCTAAATTTATTTCAGCCCCTCATTTTTCCCTCTAAAATATCTAATCTTTCATCAAGATTATTGAATTTTTCTAAAATAAAATTAAAGCTATTAGAAGTTTTTTTAGTCAGAAATTCTATTTTTTCGTCCATTTTTTCGTCCATCTGATTTAATTTGTTAAAAAATTCTTCTGCATTATCTATGTCTTGAGGAGACATGTTCATCAGTTCTTTTGTTTTTTTCAATCGCAAATAATTTTTTTGCATAACCAACAAATGCTCTATCAATCCTCCATAACTCCTCTGTTGAAAATTTTTTCGCTCTTCTTTAAGTTTTTCTAAAAGATCTTTCTTCAAGGTTATCGTCGTAAAATTATTTACCATTTTTTAAATTTATTTTAAATTTATTTTAAATTGATCCTAAGGTTTTTTCTTGCTCTACCTCTCCTTTCATGTAGCCCAGAGAGTTTTACATAATAAACCGCAAAATTTTTGTTTTTTAGTATTTTTGTTCAATTAATTATTTTAAATTCCCTATTAAATAGAGGTTTATTTTCTTTGAATAATCTTTTTTCTATAAGTCTGCAATAGTCCTCTTTAATTTCAATTCCGACTGCGTCACGACCCAAATCTCTCGCCACTTCTAAACTTGTCC
>JBDRFY010000083.1:0-6342 GCA_043818275.1 bacterium
ATTGCCTGAGGGAATACTTAAAGGCCTTACAAAAGTACAACGGCTCGACCTCTCCAATAACCAACTGCAAGTATTGCCTGAGGGAATATTTAAAGGCCTTACAAACTTAGTCACGCTCTCCCTCTACAATAACCAACTGCAAAAATTGCCTGCAAATTTAAATATAACGTTGCCCAAAACAGAAAGAATATATATTAGAAACGCAGGGAAAGAGAATAAAACAATAGATATACCAATTGAACAATCTGAAAGAACCAGTTTTAAAAATAAACTTTACAAAACATTGAATGAGTTAGCTCAAGAATTCGAAGATTACATTTTTGTTAATCCAGATCCTGAAGTTATACCAGAGGATGAGGAAGACTATCCCCCTTCCAAAAAAAGCTCTTTGACTAGTTGGTTTAGTTTCTGGCGGCAATACTTAAAATTTTAGACATTAAAAAGGGCACGGTAAAAGCCAGCCGCGCCCCTTTTCCCTTTTTAGGAAATATTTAAATTTATAAATTCTAGCTTTTCGATTTTCAATAACATTTATAAAAATAAAAACATTCATTAAAACTTAATCACAATAAACGTATATTGGTTAATTTATTTAATTTTCACTTTTGACGTGTATTGGTTCTACTTTTTTATTTAGTTTTTCTTATTCTTTTTTACAACAATAACTATAAAACAATAAATACATGTATTTTTAAATAAATTAAATTCCTATAATAAATATAAACTCTTAATACCTCCGTGTGTGTAAAAGTAAAAGGGATACTTATCGCCCCCTTATAGGAAGCAATAAATTCTTCATAATAAAACTCTTTATATGTGTTCCTACCCATGTTTTGCTTACAAATTTATTCACGTAGTCAACACCCCCAGCATCATTAAAAAACACATTCAATAAAACCCATTCTAATTTATTCCCCCCTGATTTTCATACAAACATTCAGCTTCTCTTACAAAACTACAAAAGCCAAAATTGAAAACCCAATAGCCCAAAAAACAATCTTAAAAACCCGCAAACTCAAAAAGCTACAACGGCCTTTCATTCGTTTAAAATGGCTGGGGGTGGCAGACGGAGTGCGGTTTCGCGCTTTTTTAAATTTGGAATGAAAAATTAAGCTAATTATTTACAAAGCTGCCCCAGCCATAATTAAATATAATTGCGCTACGCGCAATGCAAAATTAGTTTTAATTTAATTTTAAACCGGCTGAATCAATCATTGCCAACCCCACCACAAAATTCTACGATCAAAGCTATCAAACCATCACCCGCTACATTATGCGACATAAAATTAACAACCATGAAATATGCTTAATTTTTCGTAATAAAAAAATACATCCTGAAATTATTGTTAACAAATATCTTAGTTGACCGGGCTAAAGTTTTTTGATAATTTAATTGATGCATCTACATTGAAACGCTAAGATTATTTAATTTGAAAATTTAGACAATTTTGAAACATTTTTTTTTAAATCAAAGGACAAATATGAAAAAAATTATAGGAATAGATCTGGGTACAACAAATTCTGTTGTATCTGTAATGGAAGGTGGTAAACCCAAAGTTATTCCTAATCAGGAAGGTACGAACACAACTCCCTCTATCGTTGCGTTTGCAAAAGATGGACAACGTCTGGTTGGAGCTGTTGCAAAAAGACAGGCTGTAACAAACGCCGAAAATACAATTTTCTCCATTAAACGATATATCGGTCGTAAGTTTGCTGATTTAAGCAAAGAAGAAATTGGACATGCCCCTTATAAATTAGTTCAGGGAAAAGGTGGGGATATAGCAGTAGAAATTGAAGGTAAAATTTATACTCCACAAGAAATCTCTGCTGCAATTTTACAAAAACTGAAACAGGCTGCAGAAAACTATTTGGGCGGAACCGTAACCGAAGCAGTAATTACCGTTCCCGCATACTTTAATGACGCGCAAAGACAGGCAACAAAAGATGCTGGTCAAATTGCTGGACTTAAAGTTGAACGAATAATAAATGAGCCAACAGCTGCCGCTCTTGCTTACGGATTAGATAAAAAGAAAAATGAAACCATTGCAGTATTTGACTTTGGTGGCGGAACATTTGATATTTCAATTTTGGAAGTTGGTGATGGTGTAGTCGAGGTTAAATCAACCAATGGGGACACAAATCTTGGTGGTGACAACATTGACTCAAAATTAATTAGTTACATGATTGAAGAATTTAAAAAAGATCAGGGAGTGGACCTGACAAAAGATAAAATGGCTCTACAAAGATTAAAAGAAGCAGCTGAAAAAGCAAAAATTGAATTATCTTCCACAACAGAAACAGAAATTAATCTTCCTTACATAACAGCAGACGCCAGTGGTCCAAAACATTTGGTCATGAAAATTACTCGCGCCAAATTTGAAAATCTTTGCTCTGAAATTTTTGATAAGCTTTTTGGACCATGCAAAATCGCAATAAAAGATGCTGATGTAACCAAAGATCAAATTCAGGAAGTTATTCTGGTTGGAGGCTCCACTCGTATTCCAAAAGTTCAGGAAATGGTTAAAAACTTTTTTGGAAAAGAGCCAAATCAATCTGTAAACCCAGACGAAGTTGTTTCTCTTGGCGCTGCAATTCAGGGTGGAGTTTTGGCTGGTGATGTAACAGATGTTTTACTTCTTGATGTCACTCCACTTTCATTAGGGATTGAAACTCTCGGTGGTGTTGCAACCAAATTAATTGAACGCAACACAACAATTCCAACTAAAAAATCTCAAATTTTTTCCACCGCTGACGATAATCAGACTGCTGTAGATATTCATGTTGTCCAGGGAGAACGTGAATTTGCCAGAGACAATAAAACTCTTGGTCAATTTAGACTGGAAGGTATTCCTGCCGCTCCCCGCGGAATTCCTCAGGTTGAAGTAACCTTTGATATTGACGCAAATGGAATTGTGCATGTTATGGCAAAAGATAAAGGAACCGGTAAAGAACAAAAAATTACCATTACAAGTTCTTCTGGCCTTTCAAAAGACGAAGTTGAAAATCTTGTAAATGAAGCTAAAAAACATGAAGAAGAAGATAAAAAGCAAAAAGAAGTCATTGAGAAAAGAAATCAGCTTGATAACTTTGTGCTGCAAACCGAAAAAACAATAAAAGAAAATAAAGAAAAACTACCGATTGCTGAAGTTGAAAAAGTTGAAAAAGCTCTTGAAGAGGCTAAAAAAATATTAAAAGAACATGCCGGTGACAAAGAAAAGCCAGCCGACGCTAAAGCTATGGCGGGCAGGCTTGAAAAAGCTACTCAGGATTTAATGCAGGCATCACATAAATTATCAGAAATCATATACTCACAGGCACAACAAAAACAACAGGAATCTGAAGAGAACAAAGCTTCTGATAAAAAGCAAGGACCGATTGACGTTGACGCTGAAGAAAAGAAAGACTAAAAAAATATTAAAAAATGAATTGACTTACTTTTCAAAACTCATAATAATAATTCTAATCTTGTTTTTGCACCCCTGGCACGTATCCGAAAAAATTAACAATTTTACCTGGGAGGTAAAAAATGGCTGATACAAATCAAAAAGAAAAAAACAAGAAAAAACCTAAAAAATAGTTTTTAAAATTTTTAGGAAAAGGGCTTCACAAATCCAGTGAAGCCTTTTTTCGTTGACTTTTCCGCATTAAATTCGATATCTTTGATTTAGTTAATAATATTCTTTTTTAAACAAAGGGGATGTTTATGTGTAAAGCAAAAACAATGGTCAAAAAAGAAGAAGTAAAATGCTACTGCGATTCATGTAATTGCGACACAGTAAAAGAATGCGCCTGTAATTGTGATTGTGATGAATGTGATTGCAGTGTTAAATATGACTGCGAATGCGATGAATGCGAATAGATAAAAATAGCCCGGTTTTACCGGGCTATTTTTATTCAAGTCCAAGATCTTTTAAAAAAGCTTTCTGATTTGGTTCTCTGCCTAAAAAATTGAATAAAAGTTTATTCGGTTCAACGCTTCCACCTTTTCCCAAAACATCATCTATTAATTTTCGTCCTTCTACCTCACTTAAAAGTCCTGCCTTTTTAATTTGTTCGAAAAGATCAAGAGCAAAAACTTTCGACCACATGTAACCATAATATTTTGCGCCATAACCCATTAAATGCCCAAACGAACATTGCATCTCATTTTCATCGTCAAGTAGTACAGTTTTAATCAATTTGTTGTGCAAATCTTTTTTTATTTTATTGAGATCCTTTTTTGCTCCCGGCATAAAATAATCAAGAGACATAAAAGAAAGCCAGCATTGTCTTGTAACAAAAAAACCTGAATCAAATTTTTTCAGCTCAATTTTTTTATCAATCAATTCATCTGGTAAACTTTCACCCGTTTTAAAATGATGACTGACAAGTTTTAAAATATCTTTATCCCACATCCATTCTTCAAACATTTGAGATGGCATTTCAACAAAATCACGTTTAACATCTGTTCCGGAAAATGACGCAATTTTTGTTTTACCCAAAAGTCCGTGCATCGCGTGTCCAAATTCGTGAAAAAAAGTTTCAACATCATTATGTTTTAAAAGCGCCGGACGATCCTTTGTTGCTTTGGGAAAATTTGCGATAACGGTTATGACTGCGGGAACAGATTTGTATTCGCCAGTTTTTTCATCTTTGCGCCAAATTGAGGGGATAATTGACGCCATGCAGGCGTGAGAATATTTGTCATCGCGTGGGTAAAGATCTAAGAAAAGATACCCTAAAAGCTGGTTGGTTTTTCTATCATAAATTTCAATAAACTTAACATCTTCATGCCACAATCTCCGCTCATCCTGAGCCCTGAGCTCGTCGAAGGGTCGAAGGATCTCAACAGTTTTAAATTCAAGTCCTAAAAATTGTTGATAAATATTAAAAATTCCATCAATTGTTTTTTGCACCGGAAAATATTCAGAAATTTCATTTTCATCGACATTAAAATGTTTTTTCTTATATTGCTCTTTTACAAATGAATAATCCCATGGATAAAACTTACCATCTTGCGTTAACTCCACACCTTCAGGTAATTCCTTACTCATAACCTCAAACTCTTTTAATTCTTTTTTTTGTGTTTTTGTAGCAAGTTCTGTTAAAAAATTATCAACAGTTTTTGTATTTTTGGCCATCTGATCATCAAGCTCAAAAGCTGCATAACTGTCAAAACCCAATAACTTTGCCAGCTCATCACGCTTCGCAACTACCTCATTTAAAATTTCTTCATTTATTGGATAAGCTCTTCTAGAAAAAATCTTTGATAATTTTTTTCTGGTTTCAGTTACTCTGCAATTTTGCATTACTTCAAAATACGTTGGATAATCGCAAGCTAAAACAAATTTACCATCCCGCTGTTTTAAATTATCTATAAAATGATCCTGCAATCCTTCAAGCTCATTTCTGTCAACCAAAATTTGACTCTTGTCTTTTGCAATGTTCGCTTCAAAATCTAAAGATAATTTTGCTATTTCTTTTTTTAACCTTTTAACTTCTTCCAGTTTTTCTTTTGGTAAATTCAAACCATTTCGCTCAAAATCTTTTATCGTTTCTTCTAAAAAATATTCTTCCTCGGATGACAATTTTTCTTTTTTTGCATTTGTGAAATCATATTCTTTGACAGAATTATAAAGATCAACATTGGATGAAAAAGCATCAACCGCAAATTGTTGCATTTCAATTGATGCTTCATGACAAGCATCCCTAATTTCTTTATCCGGACTTACAAGTTCAAATACTTCCAACCCATGAGCAACTATTCCAAATTCCATTCCAGCCAGATCAAGAGCGCGCATTGTATTATCAAAAGTTCTTTCTTCTTTTTTCAAATTAATAATTTTATCTATCTGATTCTTTGCGTTCTCAATATTTAATTCCACCCGTTTTTCAACATCAGCAACACTTTGCGGAAAAAGTTTTATAACATCATCCACTGTATTAAAATCTGTATTCACCATTCTTAAAAACTCCTCATTTGTTATAACTTGTCCACGTATAGTGAAAAGTTTGCATCCAAAAAAACTTAAAATTAAAAAAATACTTAAAAAAATTTTATTGATTTTTAAATTCATCATTAAATTCTCCCGACCTTGTCATCCTGAACTTGTTTCAGGATCCACATTCAGTTAAGCTAATCACAATTTTTAGTCTTAAAAAATCTATTTACACAATCATTGCTAACCCAAAAATCAAACATAGATCCTGAAACAAGTTCATAACTGTCCGAAGTGTTTTTAAATTTTAACGTTTGCATTTGTACGTTAAGTTTATAATTACATTGACAAGCCCATGAAATGGGCGGCTTTTAGTAGCCCAGTGCAAAACGCAAAGCGTTGCAGCTCTGGGTAAAAATAATAC
>JBDRFY010000084.1:0-3396 GCA_043818275.1 bacterium
ACTTAAAACTCACAAACTTTCAGGTAAAGATAAAGAATCTTGGGCTTTTTGGATAACTTATACTCATCGTATTAAGTTTATCTTTCTTAACGATGAAGAAGTTTTATTTTTAGACATTGGCACTCACGAAATTTATAAATAAATTTTTCAGAAATTTTATTCCGACCGGCCTGGACTACTTCGCCCCGCTTATCGGGGCTACGGAATGCTGGACGGTGGGGTTATTCATTCACTGCCGACAGAATTAAGGCAGTCATAATTTACAGAGGACGGGTCCCAGTAAGGCTACTCAATTACAATGGTCGCCAAATTAAGAAAGGAGAAAAATGAAAGAAAACACTTCACTTAAAATAAAAATTTGGATTTTTTTATATATGCTTGGTTTTGCATCTTTGGGGATATTTTTAATTGTTTTTTTTCCTATAATGAATTATTTATCTCCAGCTCACCCAACATCAGTGTTGGCGCGAATTAGACTTCCGCTATCGATTTATTCTGTAATTATTGGAATATTGTATATGATAAGTTGCTTCCTTATAGCTAAATTGAAATTTAGTGGAATAAAATTAGCAATTTTTGCTTCTGTAATTGGAATATTTTTAGGATTTCCCATTGTGGGATTGGTGCTGATCATCAGTTATTATTTTTTACCATCTGTAAAAGAACAATTCCAAACTTCTGGACAAAGAATATGATAATTAAAAATTTTTTAGGAGTATAGTGGCATGAGCCATTAAACAAGCAAATGAAGATATAAAATCTGAGATTGAAATTAAGCCCCATTGGGACGAAACGCGAAAAGGTTTTAGATGGTGCGCGATAAAAGATTATCCCCCAATTCCTTGCGGCGGCTTGCATTTGAAAAATGTAAAAGAAATCGGAGAAATTACTTTGCTAAATAAAGAAATTGAACAAGGAACGCAAAGATTAACAATCGCTACGAAATAATTTATTTTCAGTTGGCGAATTATTTTGTTCACTTTGCTTGATAATCGCAGGATTTTATCCATATGTTTCATTTTCATTTTTCAAAAAAATTTACAATTATTTTTAGCGCTGTTTTAATAACGGCTTTTTTTGCGTTGACTTTTGACACTGCTCGCGGAAGTTTTGACGCTGACCGCATTTGCCCTGAATTTGTTGGCGATATTGACAAAGAATGCGAAAAAATAGGGGATGTTGATTGCCGCGCAATTCTTGAGCAATGCGAAAAATATTATCAAGGAAAATCAGAGGGTTATCAAACGGAAATTTCCAAAATTAAACAAAAAGAAAAAACTTTACAAAGCGAAATAGGGGAGTTGACTAATAAAATAAAAGGGATTAATAATGAAATTTATAAAAACAATTTAATTAACAAAGATCTTGGTCTTCAGATTGGAGACACTGAAAAATCAATTAAAAAAACCAACACAGAGATTGAAAAAGTTCAGGAAAGAATAGGCGTTTTATTGCAATTACAATATGAACAAGACCGCAAATCTTTTTTAGAAATTTTTTTAGCTGAAACAAATTTAAGCGCTTTTTTTGACGATTTGGCCGCTTTAGAATCTATAAATCAGGAAACGCAAAAATTATTAGGCAATGTTAAAAATTTAAAAAGTTCTTTGGAGGGACAAAAAGAATTAATGGTTTTTGAAAAAAAGGACTTGGAAGAACATCAAATATTAGTAAAATTACAAAAGGAAAAAAAACAAGAGTTGAAAAATACAAAAAATGACTTATTGGATAAAACGCGGGGGCAAGAAACTTTATATCAAAAACATTTAGCAGAATCAAAGAGTAAGTCGCAAAAAATCAGGAAAAAAATTTTTGAATTAGCTCAAATTAGCGAAGCAGAGTCTTTGAATTTAGAACAAGCATATGATTTAGCCAAAGAGGTCGGTAAAATTACCGGCATAAGGCCAGCTTTTTTGCTTGGACTTTTGAAGGTTGAATCGGATATTGGAAAAAATGTGGGTCAATGTAATTGCCAGGGAAGAGCTTATTGCCGGTACCCTGGAATCACTTGGAAGCAAGTGATGACGCAAAGACACTGGCTTTATTTTGAGCAAATTACAAAAGAATTGGGAATGGATGTAAATACATCGCCAGTTTCCTGCGCTGTTAACGGAGGTAAAGTTCAATGGGGAGGAGCGATGGGTCCGGCGCAATTTATGCCTGAGACATGGGCAAAATTAAATTACAAAACAAGGGTTGAAAATATTACCGGAGTTCGGCCCGCTAATCCTTGGCGAGTAAAAGACGCTTTTTTGGCAGCTGCTTTGTATTTGTCTGACTTTGGGGCTGACTCTCAAAATGAAATAAATGAAATCCGCAGTGCAAGGGCTTATTTGTGCGGCACAACTGAATTAACTTGGACTTGCCGTATTGCGGGAGGCGCGGACTATACATACAAAATAATGAAACAAGCGTCAATAATTCAGGATTATGTTGACCAAGGTGTTTTTAATTGAGCGTTGAATATGGAATATGGAATATTATGGAATATGGAATGATTTACGATTTACAATTTTAATTTTTCATTCAACTTTTTTGATTTGTAAATATAACTTTTATGAGTTTTGAGTTTAGAAAACATGGTTTTAAATAATTTAAAAAATAAATTAAAAGACAAGAAAATATTAATTTTGGGATTTGGAAAAGAGGGGAAGGATAGTTATTTGGCTTTGAGGAAATTGTTTCCCGAAAAAATATTAGGAATAGCGGACCAAAATGTCAATTGTCAAATGTCAATTGTCAAATGTCCTTATACGGCCGAGCCGTCAGGCCTTAGGCAATTGTCAAATGTCAAATCTTATTTTGGTAAAAATTATCTTAAATCATTAAAAAATTACGATATTATAATTAAGTCGCCGGGGATTTCTTTGAAAACAATCAAACCCTATTTACCCCGCACCCCAGAAAGTTCTGCCATTCATAGCGGGAATAAAGAAGCACAAACAATTATTCCTCTTCAAGAAAACTTTGTGTTTCAACACGGGGTGCGGGGTTTATCTAAAAAACAAAAAATTACTTCCCAAACCGAAATTTTTCTGGAAAATTGTCCTGGAAAAATTATCGGCATAACCGGAACAAAGGGAAAGGGGACTACCAGCTCTTTAATTTTTCAGATGTTAAAAAAAGCGGGCTTAAAAGCAAAATTAGTGGGCAATATCGGGAAGCCAGTTTTTCAACTTTTACTAAAAAGTAGTAAACAGGATATTTTTGTTTATGAGCTTTCTTCTCATCAATTAGAAAATCTTAAACAATCTCCTCGCATCGCTGTTTTTTTGAATCTTTATCCCGCTCATTTGGACTATTATAAAAATTTTAAATTTTATCAAAAAGCGAAAGAGAATATTGTAAAATGGCAAACCAAAGATGATTTTTTAATTTATAACGGCGATCAAAAAG
>JBDRFY010000085.1:0-5147 GCA_043818275.1 bacterium
ATTCCATACATAATTAAATTATGCAAATTTACTCCGTCGCAAATTTCAAAAGAACACGCTCCGCTTTTTTCCAAAGAACAAAAGGCCGCGCTTTCAATTTATCAGGAAACTTCAAATCAGAGTGATCAATTTAAAAACATTGCTTTAAAAGAACTTGAAAAAGAAGAAAAATTAATAACAACCCAAATTTCAGATATTCAAAAACAACATGAAAAAGAAATTAAAGAAATCGAAAACATTTTAGAACAAACACGGATAGCGATACTAACAATTGATGGAAAAATAGATGGAACAAAACAATTATGCAAAACATTTGAAAATGCAACGGTAGTAAGAGTTGGCTTAACATATCATCAACCGCCTCAGGTAAAAACATTAGCGCAATTAACAGCAAATGAACTTGATGGAACCAGAACAATATTAGATGAAACTGTAAAACAAATAGGAAATATTAAAAAAATAAAAAATTTGGATAATTTTGATACCGCGATTCAGGAAATTACTGACATTCAGAAAAAAATTCCACAAACAATTGATTCTTATAAAAATGCCCAAAACCGGATAGAAGCAACTCTAACGATAGCAAATGTTATAGGTGTTGATCATGCAAAAAACACAATTAAAAAATTGGGTGAAATTCAAAAGGATTCTGCACAAACGCTTAAAACCTTAGACCAAGCAAAGGACAAATATGAAGCAATTTTGCACGAATTTAATAGTTTAAAAACTTCATTACGTAAAGAGCCAAAGTATAAAAAATAAATAAAATAACCTTGATAAAAAAAAGAGATCCTGAAACGAGTTTCAGGATCTCTTTTTTTTATCAAAAATCTCATTTTTTATAAAAATTTAAAGGTTACAAATTTGCTCAAAAAATGCCTTTTTTTAACAAAAACCTATAAATTCACTAAAAAGGGCCCTTTTTCCCTAACCTACCCTTTGATTTAATAATAATTACAAGTAGAATATTTATATAATAACAATAATGATTTAACTATAAAAAATTATGGGGGTTTATCATGTTTAAATTATTTAAAAATTTAATGTTTTTATTTTTGTTAGTTTTAATCAATCCAGCTTCTGCTGTTTTGACAGATATTAATGGTGATTTAACACCTGAAGAAGCTGAACAGCTTTTAATACAACAAAGTTTGGAAGAACAAGACAGTTGTTTTCAACGAGAACAAGAAGAAATTGCAAAAGCGCTAGCAATATCAATCGCTAAGAATCAAAAAGAACAACAAAAGAGAAAATTTGGTGATTTAGATGAAAAAACAGCTCTGGAAATTGCTTTGCTCGAAAGTCAAAATTCACAACCAAAAATTTTAGAAACTACCCAAACAACTACCACAAATACAATACCATCCACCAATCCATACTATGTTGAACAAGAACCAACAGCCCCATCACCTGAAGAAGACAAAAACACCGAAGACACAAACACTGTTACAAGTAATTCAACTGGAATTTTTTTGAGTAACACAAGCAAACTTGTTGGCACCGCTTTTTCATATTTAAATCCATTTTCATATTTTACAAAAGATACTCCTCAAAATATTGAAAATGTAGAAACAATAGTTAACTTTTCGCTTTTGGATTCAAATCATTGCATACAACAACCAAATGGAACAGATTGTGGTTTTTATGCAATTTTAAATACACTTAAATTAGCAAACATGAACATCTCTTTTAATCAAGAATCTTTGTACCCTCAAGTTGACGATGATTATACATATTTAAATAGTGATACTACAAATGCAATAAATAGGATGAAAAAAGTTCCAGGAATATCAACAGATAATCTTCATTCTGGAGACATTGAAAAAATAATTCAAAATGTTAACATTGTTGGCTTAAACAATTTAAATATTGTGGTTATGGATTTTAATGATTTTATAATTAATGAAAAAACAACAAGATTAACCCAATTTAAAAATGCAACAAATCCTGAACCAATGTTTGTGATATTAAATACTAATCCTGACAATAATATGCATAATTCAGTTGGTCACTGGATTGCAATTAAAGTTGAAAAAAATGGTAATAATATAAATTTAACAATCGCCGATTCATCCCATGGAGAAAAAACGCCAGAAAGTTATCAACAAAACGGAATGATTGGTGGATTACTTGCTTATCTTGGTTAAATAAATTTTAACTACCCGCAGTTTTTCTGCGGGTAGTTATTTAAAAAAAATGGAGATTAACGTGAAAAAATATATTTTTTTAAAATTCTTTTTCTTAACCGCATTTGTCTTATTTGCAAGTTTCAATTCAACATTAGCCAATCCGGATGCAAAAGAAATAAAACAAATCGAATCTTATTTTGATACAGATGAAATAGATAAATTACTTTACCTTATTTCTGATGAATCAACCAAAAATCAATTTCCATCCATTAATAAATTAACAGAATGCAGCAAATGGTTTTCTTCTGATGTAATGTGTCCATTAGACAGAAGCAAAAATCCAAAATACCGAAAAATTTTTGAAAATAAAATTGTTAAAGAATTTGAAAAAAATTTAATGCCAAATTTGGTTCAAAAGGATGAATTATTTTTAACTTACACAAGCTTTGGCTGTGGTTATCTATTTCAGGATTTTGTAATTTTAAACAAAATTATAAGATTAATTGAATATAAATATACTGAAATTCAAAAAATTAATTTAAATTTAAATCTAATAGATATCATTATCAATTCTCCAAAAATAAACAAAAGCAAACGTTTTAGCGAAGCTTTAAAACAATTCCTTTCTTATTTACAAAATAAAAAAATATCTATATCAATAAACACAACTCTATACCACGAAACTAATGATTATATTAAAAATAGCTTAAACAAATCTGATTTGAAATCAGATTTAATCACATGCTCTGATTATGAAAGTTACAGTTTAGAGTATGAATTACATAAAGATGGTTTAAAAAGCATATTGCTAAATTGTTTAAAACTGGATGGATATTTCTTTAATTTGGACAGAATAGGAACAATTCGAACGCCAATTCAACAACAAAAAGCGTTTGAATTAATTAAAATTAAATTAACAAAAGATTATTTGCTTAATAAATATAGCAATTATTTCAAAGAGGCAACTCCTGACCCAATTACAATTCCGGGAACAAAAATGATTCTTAGACCTGATAATCCAATATTATTTTATGGCCAAATCAATCCTGATCTTTTTCTTTTAAGTGAAATAAATGCGATACATCCTGAAAGTGGAAAAGAATTTAAAACAACTTTAATCGAGACAACGATGGAATAAAAAACTCCGATTTTCGGTTAATATTGACCTTGATATCACAACAAGCTAACATTTATTAATGTATTTATCTGTTTATATTATTAGGATTAGCTTTAGATGAATAAAAAACAGCTGGAAATTTTAAAAGCTATTTTCGAAAAACCAGCCAAATCAAATATAAAATGGAATGATATAGAATCACTTTTAAAACATCTCGGCGCGCAAATAACTCAAGGTAATGGCTCCAGAATTCGTATTGTCCTAAATGAAGTTAAAGCTGTTTTTCACAGACCGCATCCTAAAAAAGAAACTGATAAAGGAGCATTAACTTCCGTTCGTAAGTTTTTAAAAAATGCAGGAATAGACAATGATGGAATATAAAGGTTATTTAGGTAAAGTTGTTTATGATGATGAAGCTAAAATTTTTCATGGAGAAGTTATTGGACTTAAGGATGTCATAACATTTCAGGGAACAACTGTTAACGAACTTGAAACTGCATTTAGAGAATCAATTGATGATTACCTGGAATGGTGCGCTGAAAGAAATGAAGAGCCTGAAAAAAGTTTTTCCGGAAACATCAGAATAAAAATTTCACCAGATCTTCACGCAAAACTTGCCCAAACCGCTACAACGCAAGGTGTAAGTCTAAATTCTTTAATTATTAATAAATTACAAAAAAATTAATTTACTGATTTACGTTATCATATTTTTAATTAAGGCGGGATTTAAATCCCGTCTTAATTTATTTTTCTAAAACCTGAATACATCTTGGACATAAATCATCTTCACCTGGCTGCGCGCTCCATTGCCAGCAACGTGGACATTTTACGCCATCAGCATGTTCAACCCGAATAAAAATTCCAGGCATTGAACTTTCATTTAAACTGTTTTTATTCTCAGAAAGTTCAAACTGGGAAACGATAAACCAGTTTTTGAAAAACTCTGCCCAATTATTGCATCTTTGTTGTAAATCTTTAATGAATTTCAAAATTTTTTCAGTTTTTTCATTTCCGGATTCCACAAAAAGAATAACTTTTGCTTCCAAAGAATGCTTAATTAAATTTTCAGCTCGTTTTTCTTCAATGCTTTTCAAAACGGAATCTCTTAAATTTTCAAGAGCTTGCCAGGACTCTATATCCTGATTTCGCCATTCATCTTTAAGTGTTGTAAAATTTTGTAAATGAATAGATTCTTTTTTATCTTTTTGATAAAAATCAGAAACTTCTTCGGCTAAAAAAGAAAGCATCGGCGCCATTAATTTAGTTAAAACATCAAGAATATGATAAATAACCGTTTGCGCGCCGCGCCTTAATTGCCCATCTGCCTTTTCGACATAAAGACGATCTTTAATAATATCAAGATAAAGAGCGCTCAAATCATTAGCGCAATAACTATTTAAAGTTTGCAACGCTGCCGCAAAATCATATTCCAGATAAGCTTGCTGTATAGTTTGCGCGACATCATATAATTTTCCAAGGGCATATTTATCTAAAGACATAAGTTTTTCAAATTCAACCGCATTTGAATCAATATCAAAATCATAAAGATTTGAAATTATAAAACGACAAGTATTTCTGACTTTGCGATAAATTTCAGTTACGTTTTTCAGAACAGCGTCTGAAATAATTACATCATCTGTATAATCAGCGCTTGCAACCCAGAGACGCAAAATATCCCGACTCAGTTTTGTCATTACCTCCTGAGGAGAAATAACATTTCCAACAGACTTTGACATCTTGTGGCCTTTTTCGTCCACCACAAAACCATGAGTCAAAATTTCACGCATTGGAGCTTTATCATTTAAAATCATGGAAGCAAATAAAGAACTTTGAAACCAACCCCGGTGTTGGTCAGAACCTTCAAGATAAAGATCGCAAGGAATTCCAAGTTCCTTAAATTT
>JBDRFY010000086.1:0-6521 GCA_043818275.1 bacterium
CTACGGAGGATATTCTTTGTAGCTTTAGCGAAAGAGAAAAAGCTTCGAAGGGTTCTACCCCGCCATTCATCCCAAGGCTTCCTCCTTCGCTAAAGCTTCGGAGGACAAGAAAGCCTAGGGTATTCTGGCGAAGTAGAATAAAATAATTTAAATTTTATGTGCCGTACCCTAAAGGGCACTAATATTGTGTGATAAAATTTATTTCCCACGGGTTTTCGCCTAAACGGCTACACCCGAGGCTAATAACTTTCGTCCCTACCGGGACTTGTCAATTGATTTTCAATATCAAATTACAATAAATAAAATTAATTTCCTGATTCGAATAACCAAAACAAACGAAAAACATGAAAAAAAATATAAAAAAAATTCTAATAGCTAATCGTGGGGAAATTGTTTCCCGAATCATTTTCACCTGTAAAAAACTAGGTATCAAAACGGTTGCAATCTACACGAAGCAAGATGAATTTTCAAAATTCGTTCATGAAGCAGATGAGGCTTACAAACTTTCAACAGAAGGCGCATCAGCCTATCTAAATCAAAAAGAAATAATTAATATTGCTCAACAATCAAATTCTGATGCAATAATTCCAGGTTATGGTTTCTTATCCGAAAATTATCAATTTGTTGACCTTGTAACACACAATGGCTTGACCTGGATTGGACCAAAAACGCAAACAATAAAAATTATGGGCAGTAAGACAGAAAGCCGCAAAATTGCTGAAAAAATAAATGTGCCTATAATTCCAGGCTTCAATTTAAAATTAAATGAAATGGAACAAGGAAAAAAACTTGGATCCAAAATTGGTTATCCAATTTTATTGAAAGATCCGCTGGCCGGTGGAGGTAAAGCAATGCGGGTAGTGTTGAATGAAAAAGAATTTGATTCCTGCTGGCAAAGAGTTGCTTCTGAATCTGAAAAATTAACAAGCTCAAACCAAATTCTTTTAGAAAAATTTATTGAAAAAGGACGACACGTTGAAATTCAGATTGCCGGAGACGGAAAAAATTTTATTCATCTTTATGAACGTGAATGTTCAATTCAAAGACGCAATCAAAAAATAATAGAACAAACCCCATGTGAATTTCTGGATCCAAAAATATTAAATAAAATGTATTCTGCCGCTCTAAAAATTGCTGAATCCACAAAATATGACAACCTAGGAACGGTAGAATTTATTGTTTGCCCTGATCAAAAGTTTTATTTTCTGGAAATGAATACAAGATTGCAAGTTGAACATTCAATCACGGAATTTACAACCGGGCTTGATTTAGTGGAATTACAAATTAAAATTACCCAAAATAAAAAACTTCCAATTGAACAAAAAAACGTTTCCCGAAAAAACTTCGCTCTTGAATGCCGAATTTATGCTGAAGATCCTGAACAAAACTTTGCTCCATCAACCGGAATAATTAATTTTTTAAAAATTCCAGACATTTTTTTTGGCCGCATTGATCATAATCTGGAACAAAATCTGGAAATCACCCCATTTTTTGATCCAATGATAGCAAAAGTTACAACGTTTGGAGAAAACAAAATGGCAGCAATCCAAAACATGCTATATGTTTTGGAACAATTTAAAATTATTGGAATAAAAAATAATATTGAATTTTTGCAGTTAATTTTAAAAACAGAAGAGATGCAAGCTGATCAGATACACACGCAATTATTAACTCAAAAATTTTTAGACAAATTATTTAAAACAACACACAAAACAGAAAACCATGATGAAATAATTGGGGCAATTGCGGCAACTTTATTAATTCCGGAAAATAAAAAAGCTCAAACCAATAAAACTAAGTCCTCAAACTACTGGCGTGAAAAACAATGGAAATAATTTTTTTAATTAACAATAAAAAATTCATAGCCACAAATCACAACAATAAAACTAAAATAAACAACAAAACATTTGAAACTCAAATAATAAAGTGGAACCCAAATTCAAAAATTTTATTTTTTCAGGTTGATCAACAAATTTTCAAATCCAAACTTATAAATGTACAAAAAAGCTGGCTTGAACTGTTTGTCTATAATTTAAATAAGACAATAAAAATATACATTGATGACTATTCCAAATTTATACCAGCCCAAAAAAGTGATCCCGAAGTTTTTCAAAATAGTATTTTTAGTCCAATAAGTGGTAGAATTGTAAAAGTTAACGTAAAAGAAAATGAACCAATTAAAAAAAACCAGGTCCTTCTCATCATAGAATCAATGAAGATGGAGAATGAAATTAGAGCAAAAATGGACGCATTTATCAAAACTATTCTCATAATGCCTGGTGATTTGGTAAAACAAGATCAAATATTGATTAAACTAGAAAAAAGGGGAAAGAAAAATGGAACAACAAAAATCAAGAATGCAAAAACGCCAGTTTCGAATCGGTGACCTTTCTAAAAAATTAAAAATAAAAAAATTTGTGATCAGATTCTGGGAAAAAGAGTTTGGATTAGAATCCGAACGATCTTCAGGAGGTCAACGATTTTATGATCAAAATGATTTAAAAATTTTTCAGGCAATTAAAGATCTTTTATACAATCAAAAATTTACAATTCCTGGCGCAAAAAAACAATTAACAGATTTAATAAAAGGTAAAAGACTTGAAGCCGGCAGCAATATAACTCCTGCTCAAAAAACTGAAAATCTGCCTGAACCAAAAATTGTTGAAACTGTGATTGAAAAAGTAATTGAAAAGGTTATCGAAAAACCAATCCCTCAAATCCCACAAGAATTTATAAATCAAATTAAATCAATTAAATCAAAATTGATTGAGATAAAAAACAAATTATAAAAAACTTTGTTTTTTCATGAAGTGAGCGTATGCGGGAGGAACATTTCGCAAAACCAGTTCTTTTTTGTAAGCAGAAAAGCTATTTCTAAAATTTTGTGTCTCATTAAGTACCGCAACGTATTTTTGTTTTTTCTCACTCATTAAAAACATTGTCATTAAAAATTTTGTTACTGAAGGAATAATTGCATATTCAAAATATGAAATTATTCCATCCTCTTTTAAAAAGGTTTGATATTTACCTAAAACTTGTTTAACAAAGCAAGCCTCAAAGGCATTAAAGGGAAGGCCTGAAACAATATAATCATATTTATATTCCGGTTGCCAATCTAAAATTGAAATATTATGAATGCACACATTTCTGCGCCACCAAAACTTTTTTTTCAAAATCATGCAAAGTTCCGGATCAACTTCAACAACATCTAAAACATCGTCTTTTTTTAACGACTTTACAATTTCTTGTGTAAAAACGCCAGTTCCAGCACCAACTTCTAAAATTCTTTTTCCCGTTCTTTTACTCGTTTTGACATATCTTGTAATTGTTTCTGCCAAAAATGGTGAACTGGGCAAAGCTGCGCCCATTTGTTTTGGATTTTTTAACACCGACAATAAAAAAGATTGGGTATCGACAAAATAATTTACAAACTCATTTCCTGCAATTCTTGCAAATCCAACAATAAAAAAAGATGTGAATAAAATTAAGGCTAGTTTTTTTCGTTCTTTCATATTTTTCCAACTTAAAAATTCAAACTTCAAACAACATTGCATTAGAATAATAATTTACAATACAAAGTAAATCTTTTAAAAAAAACTTTTCAAGTAAAAAATTTTATGTAGAATAGAACAGATTTTGTTAATAAAAAAAGTTCAATCTTTTTTCCAGGAGAATCGGAATGAAACAATCATTCATAAAATATTTATTTCTTATTTTCGCAATTTCTGCATTCAGTTTAAACGCAAAAAATTTTAAGGACCCTTCTAAAAAATTAATTACTGATGTCAAAAAAGGATTTCTTAATAAAAGATTTAATTTTGATGCTTTAGAAAAAAGCCTGGAAGACTGCATTAAAAATTCCGCCAGTGATACCGTTCAGGGTGACGTAAGTTTTTTTAATTTAATTGCGTGGCTAACAATTCATGAAATATTAGAAGAAAAAATTGGAGATAACATTAATGATTTTGAAACATGTATAGAAATAGCAACTCATGTTTATAATGTAGCTCTTGAAATAACAAAAGATGAAAATTTAGATGAATCTTTTTTCTATTCAAAATCATTAATACTGGAAATTCAGAACGTTGCTCAAGAAATTTGCGATAAAGCAGAAGAATTTAAAATTCTCTATAAAATCATAACTGAAATTGAAAACATAGAAACAAACCCTTCTTTCATCATAAAATTGTTATTAGGAACCAAAAATCTTTGTTCTGCTGTATTAGACAAAACAAAAGATCTGGGAACCGCAACATTTGGTAAATCAAAAAATTTTGCCTATTTTATTGGCAATATTCTCAAAGAATTTCCTCCTGCATCGCAAGAATACTTGGAAGCAATCCACGGACAGAAAATAGAAATTGATGAAGATGAAGAAAGAAATCCAGAAAAAATAATCTACAAAGAAAATACAGAACCCAAAGAAGTCTCTTCTGGATTTTTTAGTAAATTACCGGTGATAACTTTTGAAAGTTTAAAAAAAGGAATTACAAATGGAACAATTAAATTGATTAAACCTCTCAAAATTTTAAAACCAACCAAACGAAAATGCGCAATCGGAACAATTGTTGTTGGAGGAGTTATTTTAACTGTTTTTGTTGTTTATTCTCAAGTCAGTTAATTTTAAATCAAATCTTTTTTTAGAAAGGAAATAGTATGAAGAAACTATTTTTTCTGTTGGCGTTAAGTTTAATGATTTCTGGAAATGTTTTGAGAGCTGCTGAGACGGATGAAAAAGAAGAAGCGAAAAGTTTTTTTAAAACAATCGCAAGTTTCGTTAAATCTGGAACCGTAACAGTTTTTAGTGGTGGTAAAGCTTTAATTTTCAATAAATATACATTTTATATATCAACAGGAGTCGGTACAGGCTATGTAGTATATGATTTATATAATCATCCTGAACATATTTGTGAGCTTTTAATTTGGGCACAAGCAAATTCTCCTGTCTTACTTTTACCGTTAACAAATTTAATTGCAGAAAATGAATGGCTCAAAGAATATGTTTGTGGTTTTGGTGTTGAAATAGTTGAATAAAAAAAACCTACGTTTTTAATTTTAAAGCGGGTAAATTTTGCCCGCTTATTTTTTTCTATCTTTTAATTCAAAACTTCTCAATCAACAAAAATAATGTAAAATAAAACAAGTTTTTCTAAATTTTATCAATTCTTATTTTTTAAGAGAGGTTTTGTGATGAAACAATTTTTTCGATATTTATTTTTTATTTTCACTGTTTTTTCTTTAAATTTTAGTTTTTTAAAATCGGAAACCGAAGAAGAAAAATTGATAAATTACGTCGTAGCATTTTTTGAAACAAACAAAATCAACAAATTAGAATTAGAACAAAAAATAAATCTATTTTTTATGTCTAATAGAATTCAAAAACAACAATTTCCACATCAAAATCCTTCATCTGTTAGTCAAGTATCTCTTCCAGATTTAGATGATATATCTACTCCAAATATTAATTTTATCCCACAACCTGAAACCGGTCATCTTTCTCTAATAACGCGAATTCGATAATTATAAATTCTCAATTAATGGCATTTTAATGCACTTAATTGATGGTTTATTTTCAATAAAACTGTATGCGCTTAATGCCGAGAAAATATTAACAAAGAAATTTGCAATACTTCGATGTCTAGAGTGTTCTATCATACAAACATTTTTTAACACATTATTAACAGATTCAATTATTCCTCTTTTTTTCAAAAGAATTTTATCATAAAAATCCATTAACTTATTTTCCATGTTTTTCTTAACTTTTGTAATTAAAGTCAGTCCTTTTTGATATAAATCAACAAATAACTTTTTAGATAAATATCCCTTGTCTCCAAACAATTTTCCAAATATATTTTGGGTTATTTTTTTTACAACTTTTGGATTATTGTCAGCAACATTTCCCGGTGTAATGTGAAAACCTGCAATCCTACCATTTGGATTAATAACAAGGTGCAACTTGAATCCATAAAACCAACCAACAGAAGTCATCCCTCGTTTAGCTATATCTTTAAATGTTTTATGTGAATATATCCGTTTGTTATGACATACTTTTAAACTGGTTGAATCAATAAAATGAATATCTGAAGAGTCATTGGAGCATGAAATAGATAAAAACAACATTAATGGAACTAATACCTGCTTTTGTAATTCTACAAATCGATTATAACTTACAAGACTATTGAATGCTGTTTTATGATGTGTTTTCAAATAAAAATAGAAATCCTTGAATGTTCTAAACTTAGAATGATGGAATAAAATGACAATTGTCATAATTTCGCTCAAAATCATGTTTTGCTTTGGACCTCTTTTTGTGCCTGAATTGCCTTTTTTAATCAAATGGGTTTTAATTTGTTTTTCGTAGCCTTCGCAAAAAATATCTATATGATAAAATATTTCAGTAATCATAAAATTGCTCCTTTCCGGTTTCCTTTTTTGATATTGATTAAATAATTATTTAAGGTTAACGGATTGGAGCATTGTGTCTATAATGTCAAAGAAAATTAATTATCGAATTCGCGTTA
>JBDRFY010000087.1:0-8229 GCA_043818275.1 bacterium
TATTATTACATGTTGCAATAATGCAAATGAATTAATTACTCAAAACAGCAATGCTATTGTTAATCTACAAGAAGATATTAATGAAAATTCTCAGGCTATTGTAACCAATGCAAACAACATTAATTATAACTCTCAGGCAATTATCACTAACGCTCAAAACATACTTTATAACAGTAATGCGATTTTAGATTTGAAAGACTTGGTAATTGAAAATAGTAATGCAATTGTAAATTCAGAAAGTGAATTAGCCAGACAAAACTCAAACGCAATAATCAATCTACAAGAAGATATTTTTGAAAATAGCAACGCAATTCTAAACAACAAAGAAGATATTGCTTACAACTCTGCTGCGATTATTACTTGTTGCGCAAACGCAAATAATTTAATTACTCAAAATTCAAATGCCATCGTTAACTTGCAAGAAGATATTAATGAAAACAGTCAGGCAATTGTTACTAACGCAAATGATATAGATTCTTTAACAATCATTCTTGCTTCCGCGTTAAATGATATTACTGAAAATAGTAATGCTATTATTAACAATTCTCAAGCGATTACAAATGTATATGACTTCACGGTGGAAAACAGTAATGCGATCATAACTTGTTGCACAAACGCTAATGAATTAATCACGCAAAATTCTAATGCTATTGTAAATTTACAAGAAGATGTTAATGAAAATAGTCAGGCAATTGTAACAAATGCAAATGATATAGATTCTTTAACTTTAATTCTTGCTTCTGCCCTAAATGACATAACTGAAAACAGTAATGCTATTGTTAATCAATCAAATGCTATTCTAAATGTTTATGATTTAAGTGTTCAAAACAGCAATGCAATCGTTAATTTTGAACCTGATCTTGCAATACAAAACTCAAACGCAATCATTAATCTAAAAGAAGATATCATTGAAAATAGTTACGCCATTGTTAACAACGATGAAGAAATTAAGCAAAATTCAAATGCAATTGTAACAAACGCAAATGATATAGATTCTTTAACTTTGATTCTTGTTTCCGCGTTAAATGATATAACTGAAAACAGCAATGCTATCGTTAATCAATCAAACGCAATATTAAATGTTTACAATTTAGCAATTCAAAATAGCAATGCAATCGTTGATTTTGAACCTGATCTTGCAATACAAAATTCGAATGCGATTGTTAATCTAAAAGAAGACATCATTGAAAATAGTTATGCCATTGTTAATAATGATGAAGAAATTAAACAAAATTCAGACGCAATTGTAACAAACGCAAATGATATAGACTCTTTAACATTAATTCTTGCTTCCGCGTTAAACGACATAATCGAAAACAGCAACGCTATCGTTAATCAATCAAACGCGATATTAAATGTATATAATTTCACTATTGAAAACAGCAATGCAATTATAACTTGCTGTGATTATTTAACTTCGATAGTTACAGAAAATAGTAATGCTATTGTAAATCTTAATGAACTCGCAGTACAAAATAGTGACGCAATTGTAAGTAGCAGTTTCACGTGGGCCACATTGGTCGTCCAAAATAGTAATGCTATTGTTAATAGTAGTTGGGCAATTTCTACAGATCTGATGAAACAAAACAGCAATGCTATCGTAACAATAACACTTGATTATCTATTCTCCGGAACAATAATTAATGATATTACAATAGGAAGAAGCATGTTCGTCCAACCATATCAAAGAATATTTGTAGATGCGGATGTAACAATTGATGGAAGAGGCGCCGTATTATATTTTGCAACAAGTGATAGGGCTGCCCCTGCGCAATTTGTAATTGGACAAAATCGAAATGTAAAATTAAAAAATGTTTCTATGACAGGTTTACGAGCAAACACATTTGATTTCAGAAAAAATTCCAATTTAATAATTGGTGAAAATGTTTCATGGGAATTACATGAAAATATGACCTTGACTAATGGCAGATTAACACTGGAAAATCAAAAAACGCCAAAAGGAAATGACACTGGAAATCTTTTCTACATTCTCGGTATGGGTGGTAAAAAACGATTTACTCTTCAACCAAATTCTAATGTACAAAATCCGATGGTTTCCTTGGGACAAAATACACTCGCATTGCAAGACATAGAATTTACCGGACTTGAATATGTAGGCAAATCTATTTCCTCTGATGGTTTACTGACAGGAGCTATAGGTTTAAGTGGAGATGCTGCAATCAATATTGAGCATTCAACAAATATGGCCTTTGCTATTCAGGGATTAGATAATACATTCAGAATTTTGGAAAACAACTTAAATCTTAATGGCCAACTTGATTTTGTCGGTCTTGGTGAAGACGTTGTTCATTTTGACTTTGTATTGCGCTCTCCAGTTCAATCTGCTAACGCGGCAACACAACTTGAAGATGGCAAAGTTCCTGTAATAAATTTTGCAACCGGATTTATATATCTAACTTCTTATTCAGGTGTCGCGCGAATAATATTTGATGACGCGGTTGCCAGAATAAATAACGCTTCTAACGCATTTATAGTTACAAACAACGGATTCCTCGGCGTGAATAAACTTTTAGTTTCTGGTGATCCAATTTGGGATGCCTCAAATGATTTAAACAAAAACAGATTTGCTGTTGAAGCGCAAGAAATTCTTGCCGTTACAGCTATTGGAGAAGGATATGAAAACGTATTACCAGAATTTGGAATACCAATTATTGTAGATCCAACTCACCCCCATCGTTCATTTTTAGATATAGAAAATATACTTCGCTATATAAATTCAAAAAACATTGATTATGATGAAAATGATTTATTAGAAAATATTCGTTCTGAAATAAGACCTCAAAACAGTTTGCTGATTAAAAAAGCAGAAGAAATGGGTATTGATCCTGATGAATTAGTTAACTAAATTATCTCAGAAAATTAATAAATTAACGCGAATTCGATAATTATTTTCTTACGAAAGAAGCTATAGTTCACAAAATTCGCTCGCCCTGAGTAATTTTCGGAACACCGCATCCCTCGATACACGGCGCAAAGCGCCGCACTCGGGACGAGCGGTGTAAAAAAAATTGTATCGAAGGGTTGATTGAACAGTGTTTTTAGAAATTATTAATTATCGAATTCGCGTTAATTTAAAACAATCTCTTCACCCAAATCAATACCCACCCCCGCTCACCCTGAGCGTAGTCGAAGGGTCATAAACTAACTTCCTCACCCAAATCGATATCAGGATTTACTTTCATGCAAATATAACCACGATCAAATTGTTTCAATTTTGTAATTCCAATTTGTTTCAAAAGATTATAAATCTCTTTTACGCCATCTTTTTCCTGATTTTTCAACTCAACTTCAACAAACATTCCTAAATCTTCAACATCATCAATAACGATATCAAAATCTCCCGCTTCATATGTATGGCGTTTTTTCTTCAAAACTGTTTGATCCGTATAACCTAAAGAATTAAAAATCTTCATCATTATTTTTCCATCATCAATACCAGTTTCATATTCATCACAATAAAGAGTTTTTCCAGTTTCTGTTATATGTCTGTTTTTATAACAAACAATATTTTTTCCCTTTTGAAAACGAATACGAATAAATTGCAGAATATCTTTCACTCCACCTTTTGCCATATAAAAAAATGTCGCGTCAGGATTATCCAGATAGTAATCAGTATAAGAATCAGCCCCCAAATCTTTTGCATTTATCTCCAACCAGTCTGTCAGTTTTTTCATACTTGTTTCATCTAATTGCATTTTAATTTCTATTTCTTTAAAAGAATCAGTCATCTTTGCCTCCAAAGTTTTTTGCAAAAATTAAAATAATGTTGTAGAATTTGAAACCTTTTCACTTTAAAAGTTTTTTAATTATAAACAAAAAAATGTATATGAAAACTATAAAATCATTATTTTTACTTATACTCATTTTTTTAACTTTCAATCTCAAATCAACATTAATACAATTTAATGAATTTCAAAATAGAACCAAAATTATTGAACAAGAAGATGGAATTATTATTAAAACAATTTACGGCGAAACGCTCATAACAGAAAATGTTTTAATAGAATTAATAAAAAGCAAACCTATGCAAAGATTGAAAAAAATTCATCAATATGGAGTTTCACATTATGTCATGCCTCAGGAAGTCTACGGGAACATACAACGCAAAAATTGGAAAAACAAAGATTACAACAGATTTGATCATTCAATTGGTGTTTTCTTTTTATTAAAAAAATACGGCGCATCATTAGAAGAACAAATTACAGGCCTTCTTCATGATGTTTCTCACACCGTTTTCTCTCATGTCGGTGATTTTTTATACGCGAAATATGAAACTGATGGTCCTGCATACCAGGACACAATTTTTAAAAGATTTATTAAACAGTCTGAAATCTCTGGAATATTACAACGTTACAAAATAAAATTCGATTTAATCGATCCGGAAGATTCAAAATATAGAATGCTTGAACAAGAATTACCAAATATTTGCGCGGATAGGCTTGAATACACACTGCATGGAGCTTTTGTTAAAGAAATTTTATCAAAAGAAAACATTACAGAAATTCTTGAACACTTAAAATTTAATACCTCTGGTAAAATTTGGTATCTCAATTCAAAAGAAGTAGCATTAAAATTTGCATATTCATCTTTGGAATTAACAAAAACAGTTTCCGCGCCTGCATGGAACACATTAATTTTTAGATGGACAGCCGAAGCATTAAAACTGGCAAAAAAACTTGAAATAATTGATACAAAAGAAATTGAAAAAGGAACAGATAATAAAACATGGAAAAAATTACAATTAAGCGATAACGAACAAATAAAAGAATTAATGGAAAAAACAACAAACGTTGAAAAAATGTACGATTTACCAAAAAACTTTATATATGGAACAAGAACTAAGTGGAATGAAATAATTCCAACTAAATTCAGAGGAATTAATCCAACAGTCATAATTGATAATGAATTAAAATTGTTAACAGAAATTAATGATGTTTTTAATAATACTTACATTGAAATAATGAATCAGGTTACAGAAGGTTGGCCTGTAAGGTTTTATACTGAAGATGAAATTGAGACAGCTAAAATGTATTATCAAAAATATGGTGAATTACCAAAAAACTATCTGCAATAAATTATCAATCTTACTTTTATAAAAAAATTTTAATTTTCCTATTTACTTAATTCAAAAAATTCACTAGCCTTCTCTCTTGAGTTTTTTATTTTTTATTAACCACCAAACACAAAGGAAGTGTGTAATGAGCAAAGCTTCACTTAGAATTCTTACATCAGTTTTGGCACTAACGTTAAACGCAAAAGCTGTTGAGGAAAATCAAATGAGAAAATATCTTTTTACTTCAGAATCTGTGACTGAAGGTCACCCAGATAAAGTTTGCGATCAAATTTCAGATAATGTTTTAGATGCTTTATTAAAAAAAGATCCTAATGCCAGAGTCGCATGCGAAACATTTGCCGCAAAAAATTTAATTTTAGTCGGCGGAGAAATTACAGCAAAAGAATATGTCGACATCGCGGAAATAGTAAGGAATACATTAAAAAACATTGGATATACAGATCCATCATTTGGAATTGATCCTGATCATTGTAAAATAATAACTTCAATAACAGAACAAAGTTCAAATATCGCGGGCGGAGTTGACGCAACCAAAGGATTTGAAAAAGATTCTGGGGAACAAGGAGCAGGCGATCAGGGATTAATGTTTGGTTACGCGTGTAATGAAACAGATGAATTAATGCCTTTACCAATAAGTCTGGCTCATAAACTTGCAATCCAATTAACAAAAGTAAGAAAAGAAAACATATTATCATGGGTGAGACCAGATGGTAAAACACAAGTAACAGTTGAATATGAAAATGGAATTCCAACAAAAGTGGATACCGTTGTTATTTCAACTCAACACGATCCAAAAATAAGCAATGATCAAATCGAAAAAGAAATTAAAAAATATGTAATTGAACCAATTTGCAAAGGTTATCTGACAGAAAATACAAAATATTTCATAAACCCATCCGGGTGTTTTGCAATTGGCGGCCCTGAAGCAGACACAGGATTAACTGGACGAAAAATTATAGTTGACACATATGGCGGAACTGGCAGACATGGCGGAGGCGCATTTTCCGGAAAAGATTCTTCAAAAGTCGATCGTTCCGGCGCGTACATGGCGCGTCATATCGCAAAAAATATTGTTGCCGCTAATCTTGCAACTAAATGTGAAGTTCAAATTGCTTACGCAATTGGTGTTGCGGAACCGGTTTCAATTTTTGTAAATACTTTTGGAACATCGATAGTTGATGAAACTGAAATTGAAAAAGCAATTAGAAAAGTTTTTCCATTAAAACCCGCGCAAATTATCGAATACCTTGATCTTAAAAAACCTGTTTTTGCCGCAACTGCCGCTTACGGACATTTTGGCAGAGAAGAGTTTAGCTGGGAAAAAACAAATAAAGTTGAAGAATTAAAACAAGCGCTCAACTTAATTTCTCAGGCAACAGTAGTAAAAGAAATAAGTTTATAAAAAATTTTCCCCCAGTTTATTTGCTGGGGGTTTTTTACAGTCTTGTGACTGTTTTTTTAGGAAGTAGTAATGAAGAAAAATTCAAAAATAATTATATTTTCTTTATCATTTATTTTTATTCTTTCCGGAATATTTTTTGTAAAACAACAAACTAAACAAAAGCGTGTTTATGTTGATATGGTTGCAGACCTTTTTCACTGTGGTCATGTTGAATTTTTTAAAAAAGCTAAACAACATGGCAATTATCTTATTGTTGGAATTCATAGCGATCAGGACTGTAGTGGTTACAAACGCAAACCAATTTTAACACTTGAAGAAAGAGTTAGATCTGTTCAGGCATGCAGGTATGTTGACGAAGTTATACCAAAAGCCCCGCTAATTATCACAGATGAGTTAATTGATAAAAATAAAATTGACGTTGTTGTTCATGGTGATGATTTTGATAAAGAAAAAATTAAAAAATATTATCATGTTCCATTAAAACGAAAAATATTCAAGACAGTTCCATACACAAAAGGCATATCAACAACAGACATTCTTAATCGCATTAAAGAAAAAATGGCTTCAATATAATAATTAAAAAACAAAACCAATTTTTGCCCAAACAGCGAATAATCTGTATTCACAATAAAAATTTACGGTTTGATGACTAATACCAATTCCAAGCATTGTTTTTTTTATAATAGTGCCTAAACCAAAATAAACAGTATTAATTGTAAAAGAAGGAGTTTCAAACATTCTTGGATCTAATTTAAATTCAGTTGTAGGTTCATTTTTTGTTGCATCATTTTCATCTGATACACTCCAATCTCTACCAAGCCATTGAGATGACATAGCATCAGATCTTAATGATAATCGCTCTTTTTCGCGCCATAAAAAATCCCATCCTATATCAAATATTGCTTTTTTTATTTTGAAATTAAAATTAAATAAGCAATCTACCAACGACCGTCCATTAGCATTAAAATCTAAAGATGCTTTGTAACCAAACAAATATCTGTAATTGGCTATAACATCAAAGCGCAATCTATTTTTCCAGCACTTTTTAGAAAAATCAATTCCTAAACCAATATCTCCTTTTGGTGTAAAACCGCTTGATGTTGGAATCGTAAAACCTAAATTAAATGAAAAATCTGTTGATTTATTTTTTAAAAATTTATAACCACAAATCACCCCAATATCATTTGAAACAAAATGTTTACTCAACAGATTTCCATATTCAAAATATGATGATTGGGAAAAGGGTAAAAATAATCTGAAATAAAATTTGTCTAAATTTTGCTGTAAGGAAATAAAAACTTTTTCAGTTTCAATTGAACGAGTGTGAGATACAGAAGCACTTGCATCAATCCCTACCTGCAAAAAAGTAGGCTTTTTCTTTTCCCTGCTTTTCTCGAACAAAAACTCACGCCAGGTTGTATTTTCAACCGGAAGATCCAAATTATAAGAATTTAAAAAATCAACAAAAAATAAAATTAAAATAGCTAATAAATATTTTTTCATGCAAAATCCAATACAATTTTGAAAATTTAAAAAATGGTATTGGGTAGTATAATAAAAAGCATTTATTTTTCAACAAAAAATCGTCTTAATGTTAGAGCAATGTGATAATTTCCGGTAGTTGGGCAAAGTAAAAATTTCCTGTTGTGGCAAAATTAAAAAGATAAAAAATTTTTTTTTAACAATGCTAACAAACAGGAAACTATATGGAAATTATTACAATGAGTAAAAA
>JBDRFY010000088.1:0-16972 GCA_043818275.1 bacterium
GCGCGACATTTATTGTCAAGCCTCGGACGAGCTCCTACCAGCCCTATTAATTTAATGATTTCAAAATTTATATATCGTTACAATAATTTGATATAATGTACAACATACAAGCCTCGGGTTTTAACCCGTGGTATTGATAAAGAATATATTGCCACCCCATTTTATGGCGGTGGCAGAAATTAAAAAAAATCTTTTAGCACCAAAAGGGCACTAATTATTTGGGTTTATTTGTAACCACGGGTTAAAACCCAGCCTGTCCGCAGAAGCGCCGCTATTTGCGGTACGCAGGCTGAAGGCTAATAACGTTAGTCCCTAACGGGACTTGCCAAATAAAATGCAAAATTTAATTTACAATGTTTTGCGTAACATCAGCTACAATTCAAGACTTAAAACTATAAATTTCAAAGTTCGCATCTTAAAAATTTAACCCACTAAAAAATTATGAAATAAATTAATAACGCCAATGGCAACAACATATAAAAACCTAAATACCACAATTTTTGTTTTTTCGCCAAATAATATGAAAGATACAAAGTTAAATAAGCTAAAATTGTTGCGATGAAAAAGGTTATGCCAACTTTAAAGTTAAACAAACGCATTAAACTTTTCGTGTCGAACAATAATTTAAAACTTGCACTTGAAAATGCCGCGACTATTAACGGAAATTGCATTAAAAATGTAAACTGAAAAGATCTGCGGACACTAACACCCATCCATCTGGATGCGACATATGTGGAACCAAATCGTGAAATACCTGGCAGAAAAGAAATTGACTGAATAATGCCAAGAATTATTACCTTTTTATAATCCAGATTTTTAATCAAATTTTTTTTCGAAATAAAATACAGAGAAAACAAAAGAATCGCTGTAATTGCAAAATTTAAAAGCATAAATATTTCACTTTTAAAAAAATCAAACTGTTTTAAATTCCACTTGTCCGCCAAAGCTTTAGCGACGGCTGGAAAAATAAAATAAGAAAAAACAGTTATTGCTGTTGTAATAAAAATAAAACTGCAAATTTTAAAAAATACCCGCAGCAGCTTTTTATAACTATCAGTCCAGCTATCAGCAGAAAAAGAAAAATTCTTAAACAAAAACTTGAATAGTTCAAACCATTCTTTTCTAAAAAATAACAATAAAACCAAAATTGTCGGGCCATGTAAAAAATGATCGAAAAAATCCGGCAAATCAGCAACTGTTGGACTTTTCCCAAAAGACTGCAAAATTTTTTCAAGTAAAACCAGATGCCCCGAACTACTAATTGGCAAAGACTCCAAAACAACCTGACAAAAAATCATCAGATAAAGACCGCGAATTACACCCTTCATAAAAACCCTTTTGAAAAAAAATATAAAAAATTATTTTTCTTATTTTAACCTTTTAAAAAGGCAAAACTCAATCTTTAATAAACTACATAAAAAATTTAAATTGAAAAAAATATAAAAAAATGCTATCAAAAGAGATGTTTGAAATTGATCCAATTTTTTAAAAAACTCTTGATATATATTTCTAGGCCGGTTAACATGTACCCATAGACACTTGGCTGAGGCTTGTAACTGCCGTTTCACGGCGAGAGTTTAAAAGGAGGACAATTTAAATCATTAATTTAAGGTGTAGTAAGTGAAAAAAGTTTTAAAAAAAGAAAGGAGGGACAAAAAAGGATTCCAGACAAATTTAAATTTTCATTTCATAGAGAAATCCAAACTCTTGTTCTTTTAAAAAAAAGATTGTAAAAAATTTTGTGTGGTTTTTGTGTGTTTTGGTTAAACCCTATATTTATGGAGAGCAAAAGATGAAAAATATTTTGAAAGCTCTTGCTTTTGCAACATTAGTTGCAGTAACAGCAAATGCATCAACAGATAAAACATTCTTGCAAGTTCGTCCTCATGGCGTCAACCTTGCAATGGAATCAACAACCTGGAGAGATTTACTTATCACAGAAAAAGAAGATGAATTCGGAGCGCATTTTCAGGTAACCCCATTCTACATGGATTCAGATGAAAGTTCAGATCTTGGAAGATATTTCGGTATTAACAATAAAAACGTATTCGAACTTTCTACTTTAGCGCCAACCCTAGATTTTAATATCAAATACATCAACGTTGCTTTCACCCATCAAAATACAGTCACTTACAGCCCTGAACAAACAGCCTGGGGCGTAAGAATTGATTATTATCAAAGTCTGGACAAAGTATTGAAAGGATTATTCTTCAAAGTTTGTCTTCCAATTGTCAATGTTGATAATGACATGCATCTTAAAGTCGTATCAACTGACGCAACTGAACAAACAAATCTTATCAACTACTACAAAGGTGATTTTTCTTCAACCACTACCGAAGCGCTTAAATATGCAAAAATAAATGGCGGTCAGAGCGACACAGAAGTCGCGGATATCGACATCGTTTTAGGTTATAAAATTGTCCGCAAAGAAAAAGTAAAATTCGGCGTAAACATCGGACTTACAATTCCAACCGGAAACGATGCTGATGGCGTCTGGGTATTTGAACCAATTTCAGGAAATAATGAACACTGGGGACTTGGCGCGGGATTAGACCTTTGCGCAAAAGTCTGGGAAGATGGCAAACAATATTTCCGAATTGATTTGGTCGCAAATTACAGATATTTGTTTGAAAGTTCCGAAGACAGAACTTTAAGAGTTCGTGATGATTTAGCCGCAAATAAACTTGGCGGTGGATCTTGGAGATATTCGCAATACAGATTGGTTGGACAAGGAACAGCCGGACAAGCACCAACAGCAGGAACAATCAAACCACTGGCAAACATTTCAACATTAAATGTTGATGTTGAACCAGGAAGTCAACTTGACGCAATTCTTGGCGTTGCTTACGCTAACGGCGGATTCAGCATCGATCTTGGATACAACTTGTTCTGGAAAGAACGCGAAGATGTAGATAAAAAAGCTGATCTTCCAGTAAATTATTTCTTGCTTAATACAACTGGAGATATCATCACTAACGCAGAAGCGCTTGTAACAGCTGATCTTGATTTCGGTTCAGCGGAAACACCTTCATATTTGACACACAAAATTTACGGCGGACTTGGATATATCTTCAAAGAATGGGATACACCATTAATGCTTGGCATTGGCGCACAATATGAATTCGCTTCAGACAACGAAGAAATTGAAGGATGGGGAATCTGGGGTAAACTCGGCATCAAGTTTTAATTAACTTTACTTAGATTTCACTTCACAAATAAAAAAAAGCGCCCGCCCCGAGTTAGTCGAGGGGCGGGCGCTTTTTTTATTTCATTTATTTTTTCATTACAACACCACGGGTTACGCCTTAACGGCTTCACCCGAGGCTAATAAAAATCCGCCAATTTCATGGGCTTGTTTAAAAAATAATTACTTTATAAATGCTAATCTATTTTTATCCACAACCTTTTGGTAAACTCAATTTTATTAAAAAAATGTTTTGATAAAAAAGGAATACACAAGGAATAAATAATGAAAAAATTACCAATCGGCATTCAAACGTTTGAAGAAATTATAAACAACAATTATTTGTATGTTGATAAAACAAAACAAATTTATGATGTAATAAATTCAGGCAAAGCATTTTTTATTTCCCGCCCGCGAAGATTTGGAAAATCGTTGCTTTGTTCCACATTGGAAGAAATTTTTAAGGGGAATAAGGAATTATTCAAAGGCTTATGGATTTATGATTCCGATTATAAATGGGATGAGCATCCTGTAATCAGAATTGATATGTCATCTCTTGTAACAGATTCACCTGAAGAATTTAAGGAAAGTTTGAATCGTAACATTAAAAATCTCGCGTCAAAACATGGAATAAAAATTGATAACATTTCACATCCAAAAGACCGAATTAAATATCTCATAGAAGAATTATCAAAAAAAAATAAAATCGTAATTATTATTGACGAATATGACAAGCCTATTCTTGACAATATTTCAGATCCAACTGTTGCTGCAAAAATTCGCTCAATTTTACGCGGTTTTTATTCAACATTTAAAGAATCTGATCAATATTTAAAATTTGTATTTTTAACTGGGGTTACAAGATTTTCAAAAATTTCTATTTTTTCCGGTTTAAATAATTTATATGATTTAACATTTGAAAAAGAAGCTGAAACTTTGCTTGGATACACACAAAAAGAAGTTGACTTTTATTTTGAAGAACGAATAAAACAATTTGCTTCAGAACAAAAAACTTCAAAAACGCAAATCCTTTTACAATTAAAGGATTGGTACAACGGATATAGCTTTTTTGACGGAGAAAAAAAAGTCTATAACCCTTTTTCTATTTTATTAGCATTAAAATCATTTAATTTTAGAAATTATTGGTTTGAAACTGGAACTCCAACGTTTCTTCTCGATTTAATAAAAGAAAAAGGGTTTGATCACATGGATCCAAAATCTTTTGAGGCGACAGAAATTGATCTAAGCAATTTTGAAATCGAAACTTTACCGGTAAAAACAACTCTTTTTCAAACAGGTTATCTGACAATAATCGGTTTTAATCAGGAACGTCGCAGATATTATTTGGATTATCCAAATTTTGAAGTTAAAGAATCATTTCTGGAACTACTTTTATGCTCCATGACAACAATTGAACAGGTTGCGGTTGATGATACTTTTCACGATTTGGCCAATGCGTTAAAAAATAATAATCTTGAAGAATTTATTTCTGTGTTGAAAAATTTTTATTCGCAAATTCCTTACACTATTCAAAACACAAATGAAAAATATTATCAATCGATTTTTTTTATAATTTTACGGCTTTTGGGAATAAAAGTTGAAGTTGAAATAACAACAAATATGGGTCGAATTGACGCGCTTGTAACGGTAAAGAATAATCTTTATATTTTTGAATTCAAAATAAATCAGGACGCAAAAAAAGCTTTGCTACAAATTATGGATAAAAAATACTACGAAGGCTATTTAAAAAGAAACAAAATAATCAATTTGGTAGGTATTAATTTTGATACAAAACAGAAAAATATTGCAAATTGGGAACACAAAAAATTATAGTTCTTTTTGTTGACCCATAAAAAAGTTAACTCTTGATATTTGACCCGCTCTCGTATAACATCAGAAAACGATGGTTCTTGATATGACATCAAGTTACTCAAAAATAAAAAAGGAAAAGTATAGTTCTTTGTTGTATAACAAAAACGTAAGGAGAAAGGTTCATGAAAAAAATCATCAAACTGTTTTTATTATCTTCTATGATAAGCGCAAATGTTGCGTTCGCAATTTCAGATAAACACATTCAAAAAAACTTTTTGCTACCCCGCGATCAAATTTCAAATCTCGCCCTCAAAGATGTTAGCTGGAATTATTTTGTAAACAAAAAACCGGATGGAAGATATTCCGGAACATTTCAAATCGTTCCATTTTATCAAAAATCAACCGCCAAAAATTCACTCGGCCACTATTTTGGTTTTGTAAATGATGTTGATAAATCAAAAGCTCCTGTTTATGAAAATGTCATTGGCGCAAAACAAGAACATGGCAACGACAAAGATTATTTATTGCTTCCAGGCGATATAATTCACAATAATGCAGACGCAACAGGCGCAGGACTTCTTGTTGGCAAATTTAATTTCAGACCATATCAGGAAATCTGGGGAGCAAGATTAGACTGGCACCAGGATCTTGATGAACTGATAAATGGATTATTTTTTGAAATCAGCACAGTTCCGGTAAGTGTTAAAAACAACATGAATTTAACGGATATTGGCACACAACATGTTCAAGCTGTTAATGGTGTAGACGTAACATTTCGGGATTATTTTTTAGGCAACATTTCAAATTCAAATGAAAGCAACATACAGGAAGAATTAAAATATTCAAGAATGGGCGGCAGTCATACAACCGGCGGCTTTGCTGATGTTGAATTCGATCTTGGATATCATCTTTTCTATAAACCTCACTTCCGTCTTTCGTTTGAAGGCAAAGTTTTAGTTCCAACAGGAAATCAGCCAAAAGCGATTGACCGTTTTGAACCAATTTACGGTTCGGCGGATCACTGGGCAATTGGCGGAGCAATTGATACTGACTTAATTTTCTGGAAAACAAAAATGGATGAAAAACATATTTTGCTCCATTTAGTCGCGGATTATAAATATTATTTTAAAGCGGCAGAAAAACGCACTCCAACATTTAAAAACACAGCTGGCGTCAGCAAACTTGAACATATTTATATGCTTGGCGGACAAACTGGATATAGAAAAGTTTTCCCGCTCGCAAACGTGTTGACTCAGGATTTATATATTGAACCAGGAAGTCAGTTCGAACTTTTAGCTTCTTTGAATTTTAAATGGAACAGATGGTTTCTGGATCTTGGATATAATTTATTTTCCAGAGAATCTGAAGCGGTTGAATTCAAGCATGCGTGGAATAATTATCAATATGCTGTAGCAAAATATGATTACGATACTCATACGCATGATTTTGATGCTTTAGATACAAATGCAGCACACAATTATGGAGTCAGAGACGGTTTCGCGGCAATTAAAGATTCCGATATCGATCTTGATTCAGTAAAACAACCAAGTCAGTTAACGCATACATTTTATGCTGGATTTGCTTACGAATGCAAAAGATTCAAATACCCTGTCATGTTTGGACTTGGCGGACATTATGAAATTGCAAGTTCAAACGCGTCACTTGAAAATTGGGGATTATATTTAAAAGGCAGTTTGGCATACTAAATAAATTTAGATCTTTTGAAATTTTTGATTATTAAACTCAAATAAGCAAACTCTTCTTGTCATCCTGATACTGAAACAAGTTCAGCATGACAAATAAGGATCCATGTTTGAAATCTTGTTTAAGCTTATAATTGTTTGAAAATAAATTTATAAAATTTTTTTAAGCTTAAGTGAATGTGGATCCTGAAACAAGTTCCAACCTACGCTAAAGCTTCGGCCGACACGCAGGATGACAAAGAAGGATAAATTTATTTTGTCACTCTGAACCCTGAACCGAACTCGATTCAGGCGTGTTTCAGCATCAGGATGACAAAAGAGGTAAATAATTAATTTAAAAAGTCATAAATTTAAACAGGAAACCAACAAAAAACCAAAGAGGAGAAAGAAGTATGAAACATGTTAAAAAGCTTTTTTTGGCAGCCACGATTTTGTGCTGCATTAATTCAGCTAGAGCATATGATCCAAAAACATTTTTTATGCCAAGACCGCACCTTGAAAACCTGGCAATGGAATACTCATTGTGGCATGAACACGCGTATCGCCCAGGAATAAATAATTTCCATACCCACATGCAGGTAACACCATTTGCGCAATTTTCAGATAACGGCAGAGACATCGGCAAATATTTTGCGCTTGGTAACAAAAATTATTTTACAATAGGTCAAGATAACACATTCGACATGACCTATGACAATTTAGGATTAGACAACACTGAAGGCAAAGTCACTTTAAGTCCAAAACAGGAAAGCTGGGGAGCAAGATTAGATTTTTTCCAAAATTTCAACATCCCTTTCAAAAAACTATATCTAAAATTAAGCGCGCCAATTTTTTACGTCAGAAATGATTTGAATGCATTTATAGAAGGAACTGGGGCTAATCGCGATAAAAGCAAAACAAGTATCAGCACTTTTTTCAGTGGTGGATATGATGGCAAAAGCAATGAGCCAAAACTTGATTACGCAAAAATACCTGGAAGAGGAATTAATAAAACCGGAGTTGGGGATATTGATGTGGCTCTTGGTTACAAATTTATCGATTCAGAAAAACATCATGTTTTTTTCAACATTGCTCTGACAGGACCTCTCGGAACAAAACCTAGAGGTGAATATCTTTTCGAACCTGTTTATGGAAATGGAAACCATTTCGCAGCTGGTCTTGGTCTAGACGCTTCATTAAAATTGTGGGAAAACAAAAAACATGCTGCAAGAGTTTTGGCTGTCGCAAACTGGAAATATTTATTCGAGGGAAAAGAAACAAGAACTTTGGGATTAAAAATACCCGGACAAAAATTTTGTCATTATTACAAATTAGAAAATTCTGATAACACTTCCGCTGCAAATATTTTAACGCAAAACATTTCAGTTCGACCAGGCAACATGCTTGAAGGACTTATAAATTTTGCGTTCACAAGCAGCAAATTCATAGTTGATCTGGGTTACAACATTTTTGCAAAACAATCTGAATCATTAAATGTCCCTGAAAGCACAATACGGATAGAAAAAGAGAACGATCTTTATGTCATTGTTACCAAAGATGATTCTTATAACATTGCTAATTTTCAAGAAAGACCAAAAGAAATTGATAAAACTTCAGCCGCCACACCATCACAACTGACACACAAAATTTATGCCGGCCTGGGTTATTCTTTTGATGTATATGAAAAATATCCAATGACTTTAGGATTAGGCGGTTCGTATGAATTTGCCGATTCGAAAAATGAACTTGAACAATACGCATTCTGGTTAAAAGGAATAGTTTCTTTTTAATAACTTAACCAGCGCCTGCAGATTGGATTATTAAAAAGTTTTATTTTTTATTTTATTAAAGGAGAAAGAATGAAAAAAAACATAAAAATTTTTCTGCGACTTATAATTTTATGTTTAACATTTCAAAATATATTTGCCTCACAGGGAACAGTTCAGAACAAGTTTACAGAGAAGTATCCTGATCTAAAGAAATCTAAAAAGCTACAAACTGATCTGACAAATAAAATTAAAAGCACTTCGGTAACTGATGAACAAATGTTTGAAGCAATTATTTATGCATTTGGTAACGAAGACTATTTTAACAATCAAAATTCAGAATACGCAGCATCACTTAATTTTGTAAAAGCTTTTTCTGAAAATTTCATTTTAAAAGAAAATACGGCTACCGCAAATTTATTCGCAATATCAGCAGGAAATTTTTTAACCCGTTTTGATCAAACTGGCTCAAAAGACTTAATAAATCAATTATTCGGCAAATCGGAGGAGGCTCTTAAAAATACGGATTATACAAATCAAATAGAAAAAGCGATGCAAAAAGAAGTAATAGAAGCTGAAAAAAGATTGTCAAAGGCCGTAGGAACAAAAGCTCCTATGAGAGCAAAAAAAGAACTTAAAGCAATCAAACAAACTAAGGACGACTTCACTGATGCGTTAAAAGCACAAAACACACGCAAAGCAATAGATGCAATCGCAGAGGCTTTAGCCTCGCGTCCAACAGCGTTTGAGATGTTTCTAAGCACGGTAAAAGCGGTTGTGTTTGCACCGGTGAAAGCCGTTGTCGCAACAGCAGGTTTTGCGAAACAACATCCTTATTTATCAGCTCTTGCAGGAACTGTAGCAACCGCAGTTGCTGTTGGAACAATTCTTGCATTTTGGCGAACAAACATACCTTATGAAGAAGCTAAAAAAGACTCCGGTTTATCAGAAAAAAATTTCAATACCTCTATAATTAAAGCCGGTAAAACAGTTAATGATGGTTTACGTGAAACCCCTATAAAAGATCCTGAAATAAAAGTTCTGAATGCAACACTTGTAAAAGCAATCAAAACAGAGAATCCAGAGCTAACTTATGATACACTTTCTAAATTAAATGCCACAAGTATCACAAATCGCTCAGAAATAGAAATGCCAGAAATAACGCCCCGAGAAAGACTAAAAAATGAAACATCTTTTAGACAACCATCTTCTATAACGGCATCACTCAGCAAAGATGAGAAAATTGATCTGGAAATAATGAAAACCCAGGCTAAAGAAGTACCGTCTATGAGCTTCATTGATGGAGTTAAAAAAGGCCTTGTAAGCCCATTTAAAGGTATGGGAAAACTTCTGGGTTGGTAATAGAAACCTCTTTAATAAGCCCTTTAAGAGGAATTCGTAAAATAATGATACAAAGCAAAAAAAGAGGAATAAAATGAATAAAAAAAATTTAATAAAAACATTATTCATGGCAATATCAATTTTAATTATAAATAATGATATTTTTGCAATGGGAAAATACTGGGAACGACCTGGGACGAGAGCCTCGTCTTATTTGCAAAATTTAAAAAGAGCAAAAGAAACTACAATGACTGGTCAAAATAGTCAATTTAATCAAATTCAAGAACTAATAAAAATTTTTGATCAATATATAACTGAACTTAAATCTGCAATCCAACGACCAAATTTGCCTCAAAATGTTCTAGCAGAATTGAATAATGCGGGAACGTGGATGGTGGAACAAAAAAGGAACCTTGAAACAGAATTGAACGTAATAAAAAATCAAACAGAGCAATTAGACGGTTTATTTGATCAACAACCCGATGAAGAAGTCGCAGAACGCGTAGAAAATGTAGTAACCTATAGACAACAAATAATAAGCAACATTGCAACAACAGGTATGCAATTATTCAATTCTGCATTTAATACTTTAAATGCGGTAACCATAGGTACTGGACTAGGCTCAATAACCTTGTCGCTTCTTGCTGCTCCTGTAGCAGTACCTGTGGGAGCTGCCGTTGGCTTTGGAATTGGCGCCGGAATAGCCGCAGCTGGTATTGGGACAGGTGTAAGGTCTGTTACAAGAAGATATATGGATAGACCAGGACAACCAAGAATAGAAGAAATAAACGAAGAAGAAGATATGGATCTTGACTAAAAAGTATTAATATCTTTTTAAAAAACAACAGGATTAGCACTTTCAACAAAAACAAAACAAAGAGCGCAAAGATAAACTTTGCGCTCTTTGTTTTGTTTTTGTTGAAAGTTATTGCTTTATCCTTCAATAATAAAATATCTTTTTTGTAAATTAGTTCCTTGGAATTTCTATTTAGGGGAAAGATATGTCTAATATTAACTTTAGTTTTTCAAAAATTTTAATTTTATATGTTTTTTTATTTTTTGTTTTTAATAAAAACATTTTTGCGCAAGAATCATCTGATATTGAATTTTTATCTGAGAAAGAAAGGATAAGAATAGTAACATATTTTTTAAAATCCTATCCGGTCAAATATGGAGAAATTTTAAGGGGTCCTCTTACTGATCAAGAGCGACGATGGTCAGCGAAGTCCGAATTTATGACTGCTATGAATTGTATAATGAATGTCATTCAGTTGACTCCAGGTTTTGATCGGCCCAGTGTAATTACACCAGAAATAGTTGATAAATTAATTGAAAAGTATAAAGAAAATAAAAATATATCGGATATCCTTAATGAATATAAAGAGGTTCTTAAAAAACCGGATTTTAATATTACTGAAAAAAACATTACTAATGAAAACAATCTTGAAGAAATTAGTCTTACAGAAAGATGGAAAAGCCTTTTGTTAAATATTAGTTTTTCTCCTCCAAGTATTTCAAATAAAAACATAGAAAAACTATTAACGTATATACTGAAATTGAAAGGTAAATTTCAGAAAGATAAAGATTCATACGAAGGCGACTATCCGGATTTGATTATTGAATTGGCTATTACTAATCAAAAAAACTTAACAGAAATACCAATTATTACAGATGATAAAAATATTTCAGAAAACATGTTTTATTTAAGTTTTGCGGATAATAATCTTATAAGTTTCAATTTTTTAAATTGTTCTGATGGTGTATCTATCGATTTATCGGGAAATGAAAAGTTAAAATTAAATAATGATCAAATTCATTCACTTTACAATTTAGGTTATAAAAAAGAACAAAGTAATGATTTTTTAAGGCTAAAAAAAGACGTTTGGGTAGGATTAGAAGGAACTGATTATGCTAATATTGAAAAGATATATGTAATTTATTGTTTTTTACAACAAATTATTAATTTTACATCAATAAACCGATCGGATATTAGCGTCTGGTTGAGCTATATTGAAGGTATAGAGATTCTTTTTAAATATTTATTTAGTAGGCAATTATCTTCTTTGGAACATCTTTTTTTTAAGGACCTTTTTTTTAAAAAAAATCAGTTAAATAGGACTGTGAATGCCGCAAAAAAGTATTTTGAAGAGCATAAACAAGTGATATTAGATTCTTTTGATACATACAAAGAATCGTACAATTTTTTTATAAATGAAGCTAAGAACAAATTTGAAGAAAAAATTGAAACAAAAGAAGAAAGAATAAGAAGAGCTGAAGCAAACAAAGCGGCAAAAATAAAAGAAGAAGAAAGACTGAAACGTGAAGACGAGCAAGAAAAAGCCGCAACAACAATTCAACGTACTACAAGAAAATTTCTTGAGAGAAAACACGAACAAGAACAATTACGTATTTTATTAGAAGAACTAAATGAAAAAATAAAAAATGGAATTACCCCTGAAAATCGTAATTTAGAAGAAATCAAAAAAGAATTAATAACTAAACTTGAAGAATATACGAAAAACACAAAAGATAATTCATTAAAAAATAAATTGATTGAGTTAGCAAATAATTTTAATAATCTTGTTAATCTTATCCTTAAAAATCAGATCGAAAAGAACACAGAATTAAACTTTTTGACGGAAAATCCAATAACAAAAATCAAAAATCTTAAATATTTAATGCATTTTGCCATTATGGCAAATGACCCAAATCTTAATCACTCTGAAAAAACTTCAGTAATCAAAATTAAATTACTTGAACTTGTCGGAAAACCATACAGTCTAAAAAATATCAATGATTGGAATAATATAAAATATTTCTCTGACATAAATCCACAAAATATTACCGAACTTTTAAAACCAATACCAACAATTTTAAAAACAGAAATAAGTAACTATATAGAAGATCAACGTAAAGACAAAAATATTTCAGGAGAAACAAAATTAAAAATTACGGACAATGCATATCAAAAAATTATTTCTACAAAATATGATCCTGCCTTAGACATTGAAAAAATATTCAACGAAGAAATCCAAAATCAAATAAAAGAATAATCATCTCTTAATTCTTTTTTGAGGAGATAGGATGAACACAAAAAAGATTTTTATTTTATTGTTCTTAACAATATTTTTTATTCCCCATAAAATTTCGGTTTTTGCATCAAATTCAGTTGCAACAAATTCATTTGAAACAGATTCGACTGAATTAATTAAACTATTAAGTGAAAAAAAAGCTAAAGAAAATTTTGATAAAATAACCAAGCTAAACGAAGAAATTAACTTATATTTAACACATAAAATCGAAAATCTTGATAAATATTCGAATTTAACAGAAAAAACAATACCGCAACTAAATCAATTAAACAATTTTTTAAAAAAAGTTGATGAAGAAATCGAAAAAAGAAAAGAAGCCATTACAGACATTCCTGTAAGTCCATATAATTTTGCTATTGAAGCTAGGGAAAAGCATGAATTAAAAGAAATAGAAAAACAAAAAAATGAATTTGTAAAATTAAAAGATGATATCAAACAAAAACTAGAAAGATTAAAGTTAAATTTTTTAACCGCAGAAGAAGAAAAAAATAGGCTGTCAACGTTAAAAGAGTTAAATATAAAGAAAACAACGCTTGAACAGGAAATGGGACTAACCACTAACTCAATACGAAAACTAAATAACGAAAAAGAACAATTGGAAGGATTAGTAAAAGATTATGAAATAAAATATCCCAAAACTTATTTTCTTTGGGCAGAAGGACAAAATTATAAAGCTCAAATAAACAAAAAGAAGGAAGAGCTTGATAAACTCACACAAAAAATAAAACCGTCAATAAACGAATACGAAAAATTAAAAGTAAAAATAACATTACTCACACAATTAACCGAGGATGAGATTGATGAGTTAGACAAATTAGAAACTAAACCCGAAATAAAATTAACATTTTTTTTACCCGTTTTTTCATCCGTTTTTTCATCCGTTAATAAAGAAAAGGCATTTATAATAATTGCCGATCTATTGATTACATTTATGCTTACCGGGAAACCTGTCCCTGCATATCTACTATACACAAATATAGGATCCTATATTGATATAAATAAACGTTTATGGTCAGCTCAAAATCAATGGGGACCAAAAATTATAGAACTCACGTTTAATATTTTATCTGAAAGCCTTAAAAAATTATTACCTTTATCTAAAAACCCAATAATTACTATTGAAGCAATAATAAACAATATTAAAACGTATTTTGATCAAATTACTCCAGGGATAATCAAATTTCCTGTTCAAACAATAGGCATTTTAATAATATATTTGCTAAAATGGTATACTTACAATTGGTTATTTCAACAATTAATACAAACTGTTGATCCATTAATCCTAAAACCTCTAATTGCCAATGGAATTTTAGCCAAAATTAATATTGGTCCTCTAAATCTTGAAACAATGGTCAAAATTATCTCTCTTTTTATACCTTATATAATCCAATATGAAAAACTAAAAAAAGATTTTAGATTAAACGATGTAGCGTTTAATCTAAGAATCACAAAGTTAACTAAAGAATTAATACTAAACATAACAAACATAATCTCAATTTTTTTGAAACAAAAAAAAGGCCCTCAAGCAAAAACACTAGAAACTCTTGGAAAAAATTGGGAAAACCAAGAAAAAAGAAATCAGGCAATAAATAATATTGCTCTAAATATATTACCTTTTGTTAACACGAAAAACTTTTTATTATTAATCAAAACGATATTGAAATTAAATGGAATTTTTTTTAAAAAATCATCTTTAATTCCAGATAACTTATTAACATCAATTGAAAAAATGAAACCAGAAGGACCTGCAATAGATAATGAACAAGAAGTACAAAAAAATTTAATTACTCTAGGTAAAGGGCTGGAAAATCTTTCTCCGGTAACATAAAAATAAATAATTCTAGACAAAAAAAGGGAAATATATGAATTATAAAAAAATTTTTACTGTTTTAATTTATTATCTTTTACCTTATTCAAATAATTTTCTTTTAGCTCAAACAACAGCTTTAGTTCCAATTAATAAGATAACAATTGAAAAAGAAAATCCTGTCTATGAAGTTACAATGAGAGAAATAATAAAAGCGGAAAATAAAAAAGAAGAACCAATAACTATTCTTTCATCAACAATTCTTTCATTTATGATTATGCAAATGATGTCAGATTCAGAAGGGGCAAAAATAAAGAACGAAGCAGAATTCAATAAAAAATATTTACAGTGGCTTGAAAGTTCCGGAAATACAGCGATGAAAATATACAACGAAACTAAAGCTCTTCCCGAACCAGAAAAAAGAAAATTATTAGAAGCAGCTCCAACAGAAAAAGGTAAAGAAGTTGAAATAACAGAAATAAAAGAAACAACAATTGAAGATATAGATTGATGTCAAATCTTTTTCAACCCAACAACAGAATTAGCACCGCCAAAACCGAATGAATTTGAGAGCGCGAAGTTTATCTTTGCGCTCTTTGCTTTTTTAGATACATAATCAAGATCACAATGTTGATCCGGTTCATCTAAATTAATTGTTGGAGGCACAATCTGATTTTGCAAGGTTAAAGCTGTAATTGCTATTTCAAGCGCTCCAGCCGCGCCCAAAAGATGTCCCGTCATAGATTTGGTACTGCTGACTAAAATATGATTTTCATTTTTTTGATTAATATACTCACCAAAAACATCTTTTAATATTTTAGTTTCAACAGGATCATTCATTGGAGTTCCGGTTCCATGTGCATTTATGTAATTAATTTGCTCTGGTGAAATTTGCGCATCCCGCAAAGCCAAATTTATCGCGCGTTTGGCACCAAAACCCTCAGGATGCATTGCAGTTATATGATAAGCATCTGAAGTTGCGCCATAACCAATAATTTCAGCATAAATTTTTGCCCCACTTTTTTTCGCTGTTTCATAATTTTGCAAAATTAACACAGCGCTTCCTTCTGATAAAACAAATCCGGTTCTATTTTTATCAAAAGGTCGTGAAGCTTTTTTCGGGTCATCATTCCAGGTTGAAAGTGCCCGCATATTTCCAAACGCAGAAATTGAAAGCGGATTTATAGCACTTTCAGTTCCACCAGCCAAAGCATAATCAGAATAACCGTCACGAATATTTCTAAACGCAAACCCAATCGCATCACTACTTGAAGAACACGCATTAACAATTGTAGTTAATTGTCCCTGTAAATTATGTTTAATACTTATCCAGCTTGATGCTTCATTAGAAATTGATTTTGGAATTAAAAAAGGGGAAACTTTTTTTGTCCCACCCTGATTTAAATCATTTAGGCTCTCATAAATCGAATCGATTCCACCAACACCAATGCCCAAAAAAATTGAGAATCTATCCCGCGATTCAGGAAAAGAATTTGTAATTCCGGCGTCATTAAGTGCTTCGTTTGCCGCAATCATCGCAAGGTGAATAAATCGATCGGTTTTGCGTTGTTCATTTTTGGTCAGTACTTTATCCAGAATTTCTTGTTCATTTTTAACAAGACCAAAAGATTTCCATGGCGTATTTTTTAGTAATTCATGTTCAAAAACAGAAAGACCCGAGCGACCATTAATTAATGATTGCCAGGAATCAGAGACGTTATTTCCAACAGGATTAATCATACCGATTCCGGTTATAACAACCCGGTTTTCAGATAAACGTTTATTTTGAGTCGGCATATTGCTAAATAATATTATTTTGTTCTGGCAGAATGAATATGATTTATCGCGTCCTGAACAGTTTTGATTTTTTCAGCATCTTCATCTTTAATTTCAATGCCAAAAGTTTCTTCAAAACTCATAATCATTTCAACAATATCTAAAGAATCAGCGCCCAGATCATTTTTAAATGTTGATTCAATTGTGATGTTTTCTTTTGGAATACTTAATTTTTCAGCAATTACATCTATCACTTTTTGCTGCGTATCTTCTTTTGAAAAACTCATTTTTAAATCTCCTTAAAGGTTTTTAATTTCGTAATTTAACCATAATAGCGAAAGTTTAAATTTTTTCCAGATCAAATTTTTTTCCTGTTAGAGCAATGTGATAATTTCCGGTAGTTGGGCAAAGTAAAAATTTCCTGTTGTGGCAAAATTAAAAAGATAAAAAATTTTTTTTTAACAATGCTAACAAACAGGAAACTATATGGAAATTATTACAATGAGTAAAAA
>JBDRFY010000089.1:0-17775 GCA_043818275.1 bacterium
AATGTATCACTGTGAGTTTTTCTAATACGAGCCATTGTGCATCCTATGTTTTAAATTTGTAATTTTTACCAACATTCATAGTCTACACTCCGCATTCAAAAATTCTCAAATACAGTGGTCTGAATTTATGGGGTCATTATAATGAGGACAAGTAATAACCATTACAGTAACCATTCGTTCTAGCGCGAATGCAAATGTTTGGTTAAAAATTAACCATAAAATAAGAGAGAGAGACCCTGTAAAAATAGCGGTAAAGGTTAAATATTTTGCAAATTTATCTGCTAAATTTTGAGTTTTGGATTTGTTTTGTAAACTTTCTTTTACAAGTTTTATTACTTGTGCCAGATAAGTTTTATTACCTGTTTTTTGAACAAGTACTTCTAATGAACCTGTTGTATTTATTGATCCTCCAATAACAGAATCGCCGGTTTTTTTAAATTTAGGTTTTGATTCTCCTGTAACAAATGCTTCATTAATTTCGGATTGTCCGTTTATTATTTTTCCATCAACCGGAATTTTTTCTCCAGGTTTTATTAATACTTTGTCATTTTCTTTTAATGCTTTTATTTCAATATCCTTAATCGAACCATCAGATAAAATTAGATGTGCTTTAGATGGTAATAATTTTATTAATTGTTCAATATTAAATGTTGCTTTCATAGTAGCCGCCATTTCAATTATGTGGCCAAGGAGCATAATATCTATTAAAGTGGCTAGTTCCCAAAAAAAAGTTTTTCCTTCGATTAAAAAAGTTACAGCGGTGCTATATAGATAAGCCACACTTATAGCTAAAGCGATTAATGTCATCATTCCAGGGGATTGTTTTTTTATTTCTTTATAAAAACCTGTTAAAAAGGGTGAACCGCCATAACCAAATATTAAAGTTGCGAGTAAAAAAACAATAAATTTGTCCCCTGAAAATTTTAGAGAGTAACTAAAAATATTTTGAATTGTCGGAGATAAAATTAAAATAGGAATAGTAAGAATTGTTGAAACAAAAAGTTTTTTCTTGAAATCTTTAATCATGTCCATAGTAGTTTTCCTTTTAATTAAAAGATTGAATTGTTTTTTTAAATGTATGCTGGTATAACAATTTTATGCCAGTTTTTTATTATTTTGTAAGGTTTTTAATTAATGTGTGGAATTGCCGGTTTTTATAATTTATTTAGGTTTCAATTCAAAATAGATGAAGAATTATTGCATCTAATGCAAAAAAAGCTACAGCATCGTGGACCAGATGACAGGGGTTTTTTTGTATCCGATAAATATCAAATAGGTTTAACTCATTCCAGGTTAAGCATAGTGGATTTGTCCAAATTTGGGCAACAGCCAATGATTGATAAAGAAAAAACGGTCGTAATCTCTTTTAATGGTGAAATTTATAATCATTTAAATCTAAGATCTGAACTTGAAAATCTTGGTTATAAATATTTTTCAAATACTGATACAGAAACCTTAATTTATGCATACAAGCAATGGGGTATAGACTTTTTGCATAAATTGGATGGTATGTTTGCATTTGCTCTTTTTGATTTACAGAAAAAAGAACTTTATCTGGTTCGGGACCGAATTGGAATTAAACCGCTATACTTTGCAGTTCAAAATGGAATTTTATCTTTTGCATCAGAAATTAAAGCTTTGGATGTTTTGCCATGGATTAATAAAAAAATATCAGATATTGCTTTTTATCATTATTTAACTTTTATGATTCCACCTGCTCCGTATACAATTTTTGATGATATTTATAAATTACCTGCCGGATTTTACGCAAAGATTGATAGCAAAAAAAACATAACTTTTCATGAATGGTATAATCCGGTAAAAAAAATAAACGATTCAGAAAAGAAAGAGTTCAACAATGAAAGTTTTTGCATTGAAAAAATTGATAATTTATTGCAAGAAGCAGTAAAAAAAAGAATGATGGCAGATGTTCCGGTTGGCGCATTTTTATCTGGAGGAATTGATTCAAGTTTAATTGTCGCATTAATGTCGCAGCACTCAACAAAGTTAAAAACATTTAACGTTGCATTTAAAGATAGTCCCGAAATTGATGAGAGTATGTGGGCTAAAAAGGTGGCAGATAATTTTTCAGCAACACATCATCAAATTTTAATTTCTGAGCAGGAAGCCTTTGATTTTTATGAGAAAATGCTTTATCACCTTGATGAACCTTTAGCAGATTGTGTTTGCATTCCTTTTTATTTTGTTTCAAAAATTTGTCGTGAAAATAATGTGCCTGTTGCTCTGGTTGGTGAAGGGGCAGATGAATTATTTTTTGGTTATCCAACTTATGCAAAATATAAAAAATTTAATGATTTTATTTGGCAGCCAACCAAAAAATTAATTCCAGGTTTTTTAAAAAAGGGTTTGTATAAAACATCAAAGCTCTTTTTTAGGAAAAATTTGAATGTGGCTGAGGTTTTACACAATTGGTCTAATAATAAATTTTTGTATTGGGGTGGAGCAATTGGGTTTAATGAATTGCAAAAAAATAAAATTCTGAATTCTGGTTTTTTTATGCAAAAAAGTTTGAATTCAGATTCAATTGTGCAAAAAATTTATGCAGGGTTGAAGTCTGGTTATGATAGTTCATTAATAATTGATTATCATCTTAATAAATTACAAAAAATCGATGATAAATCGGATTTTTTAAAGCGTGTTTTATATCTGGAATTTAAACAACGTCTTCCCGAACTTCTTTTAATGCGCGCAGATAAGATGTCTATGGCTGTTGGTCTTGAAGCCAGGGTTCCCTACCTTGATCATAAATTGGTTGAGTTTATGTTTAATGTTCCAGGAAAGTTAAAATTTAAAAACAATCAGACAAAATATCTTTTAAAAAAAGTGGCGGAAAAATATTTGCCTAAAGAAATTATTTATCGAAAAAAAGTTGGCTTTGCAGCTCCAACGGTTCAATGGTTTAATGAGGGAAAATATTTTCCGGCGTATTATGAAAAAAAATCCGGAAAAATTAAATCAAAAATTTTTGATGCAAAAGATTTTTACAACAAATATAAAGCAGGAGAATCTGTTATTGCTGTGCAAAAATGGATATTGCAAAATTTTGCCGCCATGAAGTAATAATGATATTATTGTGTTTGTGGTAATTTTATTAAATTCAATAATAAGGAGCTCTTTATGAAAAGAGCATTAGAATTTGATGCTGAATTAGAAGATGGGGTTATAAAAATTCCAAAGACATATCAAAAAGAATTAAAAAAAAAATTTAGAATTATAATACTTCTTGAAGATGAACTCCCTAAAAAAAAGATTTCTTTGAAAGATAAATTTAAATCAATTGAATTGGATACAAAGGGTTTTGAATTTGATCGGGATGAAATTCATGAGCGATAAGATTTTTATTGATACTAATATTTTAATTTATTTGTATTCCAAAACTGAATTAGGAAAGCGAGATAAAATAATAAAATCCTTAGAAAATAAAACCTTGGTTATAAGCACACAGGTTTTGAATGAATTATCTAATATTTTAATAAAAAAGTTTTATTTTTCTGTAGGTAATATTTTAGCTGTTTTTGAAGAGCTCTCAGAATTATGTTTGATTAGTATTATTCGTGTCAGTACTATTAAAAAAGCATTAATCATACATGAGCAATATAAATATTCTTATTATGATAGTTTGATTATATCTTCTGCTTTGGATAAATATTGTAATATTTTGTATTCTGAAGATATGCATAATTCTCAAACAATAGAAAATTCTTTGACTATATTAAATCCATTTAAATTTTAAAATTTTGAGGCGGTTGAGTGGAGAATAAATATTTTTTGTTTTTTTTTACGATGATTTTTTTGATTTTCTCTACGATTTTATATTTAAATATTGATCCTATTAATCCGCATCAGGATATTGATTCAAAAGCATACACTGAAAGAGGTTTAAAATTTGCCAATACAGGTTCTTTGCTCGAGAATGATTTAACTCGGCCGCCATATTTTGTTGTTGGATATTCTTTTTTTATAGGTCTTATTTATAAATATTTAGGTCAACATCATTTTTATATTATTTTAATTCAGATTTTATTGGCCTTATTATCCGGTTTTTTAATTTTTAGAATTTGCCGGCGATTTTTAAATGAAACAATTGCCAGAATTGCTTTCGTACTTTTTTCTTTTAACTTAGGTTATTTGGTTTTTTCTCAATTTATTTTAACTGAGATTCTTTTGGCGTTTCTGTTTTTACTTTTTATGGATTTCTTTTTAATTTTTTTTGAAACAAAAGAAGGATTTTATCTTATTTCGGCATGTCTGATTTTAGGATTATCAGTTTTAATAAAACCGGCAGCTTTGTTTTATATATTTTTTATTTGGACCTTAATTTTTTCTTTTTTAAAATTGCCAATTCACCATAGAATTGTATTTATTTTAATCGCGGCGTTTTCTTTTTATCTGCCGATTTTTGCTTACATGGGATTTAATAAAAAAAATTATGGTCATTTCAAACTTTCAGCGCTTGGTGAAGTTAATTTATATCTCTGGTATTATCCAAATGTTTTGGCTGAAAAAAATAGCACTGATTCTAATTTTGAGAGACAACTTTTAGATTTTAAAATTAAGGGTGATCGATTTACGCAAGATAGTTGGACGGAGATTAAAAAAGATTTTTATAAAGATTTAAAAAGACAACCATTTTTGTTTATTTATGTCTGGGGTAAAAACGTTGCCAAAACTTTGTTTGGCGCTTATCTGACCAATATGAAAATTTTAGTATCTGATATTGAGGGCGGAACGATTTCTTATTTTAAAGGACAGGGGACTTTCCTGGAAAAAATTCATCAATATATTGCTGCAGGTGCTAAGTCAAATTGGATTATATTTATTGGTTATTTAGAAAGTATCTGGTCTATATTTCGTTTTGCGTTAGCATTACTTGGATTATTTTATTTATTGTTAAAAAGACGATATGAACTTGTTTCAATTTTTTCATCGTTTATTTTTTATTTTGCCTTGATATCAGGGCATGATGGTTGCGCAAGATTTAGAATGATGTTTGAATTTGTTTTAATAATTTTGGCTGCTTTGGGTTTATATATTTTATTTTGGTTTGATTCTTCCATACTTGAACAAAAAAATGTTTTATGTGATCCGCAAGTGACATCAAAAAAAGTTTTTTTTAAAAATAATTTTATAAATAAACAATTTTCAAGGTTGTTTAAAAAATAAATAAAAATATTTATCGGGATCAGTTATGAATAATGTTTTTTTTGTAATTTTAGCTGGTGGTCAGGGACAACGACTTTGGCCTTTAAGCAGACAAAATACCCCTAAGCCATTAATACCTTTTTTGGGCGAGAAAAGTTTATTAGAACAAACGATAGAAAGAATTCAGGATTTAACAGAGAGCAAACAAAATATAGTGATTGTTACGGCTTCTGATCAGTTTGCATCAGTTAATAATTTAGTTAATGACAAAGTTGACCAAATTATTTCTGAGCCTGAAGGCAAAAATACAGCGCCCGCAATTTTACTTAGTTGTTTGAAAATAAAAGAGCAAAATGAAAATGCTGTTATTGTAGTTTTATCCGCTGATCATTTTATTCCTGAAAAAGGAAAGTTTCAGGAATATTTAAGAAATGTTATTCAGTTTGCAAGTAAAAATGATGAGTTGGCGATTTTTGGCTTAAAACCCAGATATGCCGCAACGGGATACGGATATATTCAGGCCGATACTTTTTCAGAAATGAAAAAAGAAAATTTTGAAAGTTACAAAGTTTTAAAATTTCACGAAAAACCAAATCAGGACGTTGCCGATCTTTATGTTGAATGTAGTTACATGTTTTGGAATGTTGGAATTTTTGTTTCTAATTTAAAAACTTTTTTAAATGAATTTGAAAAACATCAACCGAAATTGGTTGAGCAGATGCAAAATTATTTAAAAACAGGCAACGGTTATGAAGATTTACAATCGATTTCAGTTGATTATGCAGTGTTGGAAAAAAGTGAAAATGTAACAGTTTTTCCAGCTGATTTTGAATGGTATGACGTTGGTAATTTAGATGTATTTTTAACACTGCAGGAAAAACATTACCAAAAACAAAAAAACATAATTGACATTGATTCTCAAAATAATCTGGTTAATACAAAAAAACTTGCAGTTTTAATTGATGTCGAAGATTTATGTGTCGTTGAAACTAATGACGTAATTTTAATTTCCAAACGGGATAAAGTTGAAAAAGTTAAAAATGTGGTTGGTTTTTTGAGTGAGCAAAAATTAAAAGAATTGTTGTAATTCTAAAAATTAACCTTTTCATCAATCAAATAAGTTGGTCGTTTTTTGATTTCTTCAAAAATTTTACCAACATAAATTCCGATTATACTTAAAAAAAACATTATACAAGCTGATAAAAACAATATTGTAATAATTAATGATGTCCATCCGGTCATTACAACCATGCCAAAGAATTTCATAAATAAGACAATTATTGTTCCTAAAATACAGCCCAAAATTATAAAAAGAGAAAAAAACATCATTAAATAAATTGGCATAGTTGAGAATGAAATAATATTTTCAAGCGCGAAAACTGAAAGTTTAAAATAATTATATTTGGATTTTCCTGCATATCTACGTCTTCGAATAAAAAAAAATCCTTTTTTGGGTAAACCTGACCAATAAATTAAACCTCGAACAAAGCGAGAACGTTCCGGAAGTTGATTAAAAATTGTCACTGCCTTTTTTGAGAGTAAACAAAAGTCGCCAGTATCTTTTGGAATATCAATTTTAGTAATTTTTTTGAAAAGAGGATAAAAAATTTTAGAAGTTATTTTTTTTAGCCAACTTTCATTTAATCTTTTTTCTCTCTGTCCATAAACAATATCAAAGCCATTTAAATATTCACGTTCAAAATCCAAAATTAATTCTGGTGGATCTTGTAAATCCGCGTCAATTAATACAACAGCATCTCCCGCTGAGTTATTTATACCGGCCGTTGTCGCGGCTTCATGTCCAAAGTTTCTGGTAAAGGAAATAATTTTTAAATTTTTATCATGATCACTTAATTCTTTTAAAATTTTTAAAGAATTATCCGCGCTTCCATCATTAACAAAAATAATTTCATAAGAGTTAAAATATTTTAATTTTTTTATAACATTGATCAGTTCTTCATAACATTTTTTTATATTTTCTTCTTCGTTAAAAGTTGGAGAAACTATAGATATTTTTGGCATTTGATTTTTCCCTGGTTTTACATTTTTTTGTTTAGTTATACACTAATCAAATATTTAGGAAAAGGGTTTTGTGAAAGGGGTAAGAAATGAGATTTTTAAAATGTTTTTTCTTTTTATTTTGTCTTTTTTCTTTTCAGGATGTTTATTCATATATAGATCCGGGCACCGGAACATATATCATTCAATTATTAATAGCTGTTTTTGCCGGTTCGGTTTATTTGGTTAAAGTGTTTTGGGTTAATATTAAATCTTTTTCTTCCAAAGTTTTTGTAAAGATAAAATCTTTAAAACGCAAATTATAATATCTATTGTTTAAAGATTAATAAGATGTTTTTTGAACTGAAAAATTTATTTCATTTTTTTAGGTTATCTGAAAAAGAAAAGGAAATAGTTTTTTATTCGGAACACGCCGGTTATTATCCAAGTTTTGAAGGGGTTTTACGAGAACTTGATATCCAGAGTGATCAAAAAATTTGTTATATAACTTCAGATATTAATGATCCAATTTTAAAAAACAATAATCCAAAAATAAATTCTTTTTATATAAAAAGGTTTTTACCTTTTTTTATGTTGCTTGTTAATTGTAAAGTTTTTGTGCTTACGCTTACCGATTTGAATCAATTTCATTTAAAACGTTCAATAAATAATGTTCATTATGTTTATGTTTTCCATGCGCTTGTAAGTTCACACATGATGTATCGAGAGGGTGCTTTTGATCATTACGATACAATTTTATGTGTTGGTCCTCATCATGAAAAAGAGATTAGAAAAAGAGAGAAAGATTTAAATTTAAAATCTAAAAAATTAATTTATGGTGGTTATTATCGATTAGAGAGAATCAGCCAGAATTATAAAAATTTAAATTTTAAAAATACAGGGAAAAATATTTTAATTGCTCCTTCATGGGGACCTCAAAATATAATTGAATCTTGTGGCGTTGAGTTGGTGCAAAATCTATTGAATTTAGGGTACAAAATTACATTGCGTCCTCATCCAGAAATAACTAGAAGAAAACCGGAAATTTTAAAAAATTATTTTGATAAATTTACAGGTCATAAAAATTTTATTCTGGAAACAAATGTTGCCAGTGATGATTCAATGTTGAACGCGGATCTTTTAATTACAGATTTATCTGGAATTGCTCTTGAATATTCTTTTGGAACTTTGCGACCAACCTTATTTATTGATTTGCCTAAAAAAATTCAAAATAAAAATTATAAGGATTTGGGAATCGAACCATTTGAAATATCAATTAGAGAAAAAATAGGTATTGTTATTAAACCGGAAGAAATAAAAAACATTGATGAGATTGCGCAAAATTTAATAAATAAAAAAGATTTTTACAAAGAAGAAATTGAAAAAATTAAGCAAGAAGCAATTTATGAATTTGGTAATTCATCGAGAGTTGGAGCAAAGGCGATTTTAGATATTTTGGGCTAGAGGGGAATTTATGAAAAAAACAACTCAATTAAAAAAAATTATTAATTCTTCTGAGTTAGAATTTATTATGGAGGCGCACAACGGTTTAAGTGCCAAAATTGTGCAAGAGGCAGGTTTTTCTGGCATTTGGGGAAGCGGTCTTTCTATTTCTGCGGCATTGGGTGTTCGCGACAATAACGAGGCATCCTGGACGCAAGTTTTAGAGGTTTTAGAATTTATGAGTGATGCAACAACTATTCCAATTTTACTTGATGGTGATACCGGTTATGGAAATTTTAATAACATGCGTCGCCTTGTTAATAAGTTGGAGCAACGAAATGTTGCCGGAGTTTGTATTGAAGATAAACTTTTTCCAAAAACAAATTCTTTTATTTCAGGAGAAACTCAACCATTGGCAGATGTTGATGAATTTTGTGGAAAAATTAAAGCGGCAAAAGATAGTCAACTTGATGATGATTTTATTGTTGTTGCAAGAGTTGAGGCTTTTATTGCCGGTTGGGGTTTAAAGGAAGCGCTTGAACGCGCAGAAAAATATCGTTGTTCTGGTGCGGATGCCATCTTGGTTCATAGCAAAAAATCGGACTGTTCTGATATTGAAAATTTTATGAAAGAATGGGCAAATAGACATCCAATTGTAATTGTTCCCACAAAATATTATTCAACGCCAACAGATAAATTTAGAGAACTGGGAATAAGTTTGATTATTTGGGCAAATCATAATTTAAGGTCTTCGATTCGCGCGATGCAGAAAATTTCAAAACAAATTTATGATGAAAAAACTTTAATTAATGTTGAAGATAATATAGTTTCGGTTAGCGAAGTTTTTAGATTGCAGGGAGCTGATGAGTTGAAAGATGCAGAAAAAAAATATTTACCAGCAACAGGAAAAAATGTAAACGCGATTATTTTAGCGGCTTCAAAAGGGGATGGTTTTGCAGGGCTGACAGATGAGATTCCAAAGGCCATGTTGCCGGTGAATGGTAAAACCATTCTTGAATCCCAGATTGAAACTTTAAATTTAGCAGGTATTAAAGATATAAACGTTGTTGTTGGTTTTAAAAAAGATAAAATAAATTTTGTAAATATAAATAAAATTGATAATGATTTTTTTAATTCAACAACAGAGTTGCACTCATTATTTTTGGCAAGAGAAAAAATTAATGGTGATACTATAATTAGTTACGGAGATATTGTTTACAAGAGTTATGTTTTGAATGATTTATTAAATGATACAAATGATATTACTTTGATTGTTGACGCGGACTTTGTAAATTCAGGTGGTTATAAAGATTTTGTGGACACAGATATTGCCTATTCCAAAAAAGTTTTTTTTCAGGATGTTTCATTAACAAATATTTCTTTTAAATTAAATTCAGAAAAAATCACGGGAGAGTTTATTGGTATATGGAAAGTTAATTTTTCCGGAGCGAAAATTGTAAAAGATTGTCTTGAAAAAATATCAAAAAAAGATAACTTTGCAGCCATGCGCATGAGTGATCTTTTTAATGAGATTTTAAAGAATCATAAAATCGCGGTCCGATTTATAAAAGGTTCCTGGCTTGATGTTGACAGTATTGTAGATTTGCAAAAGGTTGGAGAATTGCAAAATGTTGGATACTAAACAACTAGGTATTGTTTTAAGTCAGTATGGATTTAATTTTTACAGCGGTGTTCCTTGTTCTTTCTTAAAATATTTAATCAATTATGCAATTAATGACAGACAATTTTTAATGGCAGCTAATGAAGGCGATGCTGTTGCGATTTGCGCGGGAGCTTTTTTGGGTGGACAAAAATCGGTTTTGCTTTGTCAAAATTCTGGATTAGCAAATACAGTTTCACCATTAACTTCCTTAAATTATATTTTCAAAATTCCCCTTCTTGGTTTTGTAAGTTTGCGTGGAGAAATTGGTCTTGAGGATGAACCCCAACACGAACTTATGGGTCAAATAACAACTGAATTGTTAGATGTCATGAAAATTAAATGGGAATTTTTATCTCCAGATTTTGATGTTGCCACTCAACAAATAAAAAGAGCAAATGATTTTATTGAAAAAAATGAGAGCTTTTTCTTTGTTGTTAAAAAGGGAACATTTGCTCCTGTGGAGTTGAATGGAAAAAAAATTATTCGGATGACCCTTCGAGACGCTTCGCTCCTCAGGGCGAACGGGAAGAGGTTGTTAAAAAAAGGTTTTTTGAATATGATGAAAAATTTTTAGATCAAAGTAAAAATGACTTTTATAGGAAGATTTTTTTTAAATTTTTATCAAAAATAACTCCAGGGCTATTTAAAATGCAGCCTTTTCTTGAATGTGAAAAAGAAGAAAATATTCTCCCTTCCGTTCGCCCTGAGGAGCCTGAAAAAGCTTTAGCTTTTGAAGGCGTCTCGAAGGGTTTCAAACGTCTACAAATTCTGGAAAAATTGACTGAATTAAAAGACGAAAAAACCGTTTTTATTTCATCCACCGGTTTTACATCGAGAGAACTTTACGAAGTAAGAGATGATGAACAAAATTTTTATATGGTTGGTTCAATGGGATGTGCAAGTTCCATTGGTTTAGGTTTATCTTTGGTGCAACAAAACAAAGAAATTGTTGTAATTGAAGGTGACGGATCTCTTTTAATGCGTTTAAGTTCTTTACAAACTAATGCTTTTTATAGTTTAGGAAACATGCTTCATATTGTTCTTGATAATAATGCACATGAATCAACAGGTGGGCAAAAAACAGTTTCAGAAAACGTTGATTTTGTTAATTTGGCGTTAGATTCTGGTTATAAAAAATCTGTTTACATTCATGATTTGGATGAACTTGAAAAAGAATATAAAAAATGGAAAGAGAATAAAATTTTAACATTTTTTTATATTAAAATTTTGCAAGGTAAAAAAGAAAATTTGGGTAGGCCAAAAATTAAACCGTTTGAGGTTAAAGAAAGATTAATGGAATGGTTAAAAAAGCCGTAATCGTTGCAGCTGGACTTTCAAGTAGATTGTATCCTTTAACAACTGACATCCCAAAAGGTCTTCTTGAGGTTGGATCTATTTCTTTATTGCAAAGAAGTATTAATATTTTGAAAGAAAATGGAATAGAAAAAATAGCAATTGTTGTTGGGTTTAAAAAAAATAAAATAGTTTCAAGTTTGCAAAATTCCGTTGAATATATCTTTAATCCGTTTTATGAGCATTGTAATAACATGGGTTCTTTATGGTTTGCAAAAGATTTTATTGATAATGAACCGTTTGTTTATTTGCATGGTGATATTATTTATCAAGATGTGATATTTAAAAATTCCAAAAAATATTTTGAAAATAATTTAAATGATATTGAATTAGTTACAGATTTTGATTTTTTTGATGAGGAATCAATGAAGGTCAGGATTAATGAAAAAGGGAATTTGATTGAGTCAAAAAAGGAAATCGATTTAGCAAAAGCGCATGGTGAATGGATAGGTTTAACTTTTGTCAGAAATCCTAAGATTTTATTTAATTACATTGAAAACATTATGTTTAATGAAGGTTTAAATTTTTATGATACTTATGCTTTTACGCAAATGGCGCGTGATGGTTTTAAAATTTTTTGTAGCTCAACAGAAAAACAACCATGGGTAGAAGTTGATTTTATACATGATTATAAAAAGGCAAAAGAATTATTTGGATAGGGGGAATGATGGATTTTTCGTATTATAATCCCGTAAGGATGGAATTTGGACAAAATAAATTTTCTGTCGTAGGAGAAGCGATTGAAGACAGAAGAGCATTGTTGGTTACGATGCCTGTTTTTAAAGAGTTGGGATTTGTTGATGAAATTAAAGCTTATACAGAGAATATTGTTTTTACTTTGGATGATGTTGAAGCTCAGCCCAATTTTATAAATTTAAGACGACAATATGATCTGGTCTGGAAAAATGATTTTGATGTGATAGTGGCCCTTGGTGGTGGCTCTGTTATTGATACAGCAAAAGTATTGTCTGTTTTTAATCCGGAAAAAGAGTTTGATTTTATTGATGATTTAATAAGAGAAAAAATTGCAAAGTCTGGTTATAACAAGATTCCAGTTATAGCAATTCCAACAACTGCCGGTACGGGAAGTGAAGTGACTCCATGGGCAACAGTCTGGGATACTGACAGAGTAAAAAAATATTCTTTGCATTTAAAAGATTTGTGGTGTGAAACTGCAATTTTAGATCCATGTTTAACCTTATCGATGTCCAGAAGTTTAACAATTCAAACAGCTCTTGATGCTTTGTCTCACGCTTTGGAAGCTATATGGAATAAAAATGCAAATTATGTTTCAACCGCTCATGGAATTCGTTCTTCAAGAGATATTCTGAAAAATTTGCCTCTTGCTCTTCGTAATTTATTTGATGTTGATTATCGTGAAAAATTATTATTGGCCTCTTTTCATGCTGGACTTGCTTTTTCTAATACTCAAACCTCAATTGCGCACGCGATTTCTTATTTTATTACTGGACGCAAAGGAACTCCTCATGGTATTGCATGTAGTTTTACGTTACCGGATATTATTGATGCTGTTGTTGGTCAGGATATTATAATTGATAATGCAATAAGAAGTATTTTCGGTGAAGTATCAAGCATTCCGCTGCGAAAATTTTTTGCGCATTTGGGTGTTTCGGTTTACCTGAAAGATTATGGAATTAAAAAGGATGAGTTATTTGATTTGAAGAATTCATTAATTTCTAATCAGCGGGCAAGTAATAGTTTGATTAATAATTCAAAGTTATTTAATATTTTTGAAAAACAATTTTGTGTTTAATATTTTTTTATTTATTCAACCACTACTGATATCTTCTTATGCTGTTTTATTCACTTATTTATCCGCTATCGGTGAAGTATCTTTTTGGGAATTTTTTATAACTTATTTTATTGTTTTGCTTTTTTCTTTGTTTTTAATTTTTCTTTTTAAATTTATTTATAAAAATTTTTCTAAAGCAACATTGTTTTCATCAATTTTATTATTATTTTTTTGGAGTGTTACACCATTATCAAGAACTTTGTACGCGGTTAAATTTTTTGATATTCAAATTTTTCGTTTGCGATATTTGATTCCGGTTGTTGTTTTTTTTTTATTTATTTTATTTATTAGGTTATTTAAATCTAAAAAGCAAAATTATTTATTATCTACTCTCCTTTTTTATCCTTATTTAGCGTTAAATCTTTTTTGTGTGTTTAATATTGTTAAAGAAAAAATAGAAATAAATAAATTGATAAAAAAATTGGAATTAAACAGTGTCGCCCCGCAAACGGGGCTATGCGATGGTTATTCTTTTGTACCCAGAGCTGCACCGCTTTGCGGCTTGCACTGGGCTAACAAATTTCACCCATTTCATGGGTTGTCCAATAAAAAGACATATTCTATTTACAAAGAGCAATATGATGTAATTGAAAACGGTACAGCTTTCAATCAGTTTGCGGTTGTTGATAAATTATCTAATTTGTCTGATTACAATGATTTGCAAGATAGAGAGGCGCATTCTCCTGTTTTTAATGAGTTTGCGGTTGTTGATAAATTATCTAATGTATTTGATAAGACCTCGAAGAGGTCGGCAATTTTTAGCCCAGTGCAAGCCGCAAAGCGGCGTAGCTCTGTGTTGGAAAAAAAACATAAATTAAGCCCCGCGGCGGGGCGACACATAAATCCAGATATTTATTTTATTGTTTTAGATACTTATTTATCCAATGAAGCATTGAAACAAAATTTTAATTTTGATAACAAAGAATTTTTGGATAATTTACAGAAAAAAGGTTTTGAGGTTTTTAATAATTCTTACAGTAACTATCCGGAAACGGTTTCTTCTTTGTCTTCGACATTAAACATGAATTATCACGAAAATGTTAAATCTGGTGATATTCAACAATTTTTTGGCCTTGGTTTTTATAAAAATAAAAATAATATTGTATCAAAGTTTTTAAAATCTCAAGGTTATAAAATAATTAATATTCCATCAGTTTGGGGGCATGTTCCAAAAAATAATTATGCAAATGTTGATTATTATTCAAAATTTCCAAAACGTTTTTTTGCAAAACTTCTTGAACACATGTCTATAATGTCTCCGTTCGTTTATTTATATATTGGTTATAATTCAAGAACGGTTTTTTTTGATCAATTAAAAATAATTGAAAAACATATAAAAGATCTTTCACCTAAATTTATTTTTGCGCATATTTTATGTCCGCATGCGCCATTTGTTTTTGATGAAAATGGTGGAAATACAAATTCAGCTGATTGGCTTAATGATAAAAAATTGTATCTTGGACAATTGAAGTTTGTTAATAAAAAAATCAATGAATTAATTGATAAAATTTTGCAACAATCTTCAAATCCACCAATTATAATTTTGCAGGCTGATCACGGTTTGAATGCAGGAATTATGTTTTCAGATTATTCAAAAATAAATGAAATTGATAAAGAAAAATTAATAAAATGTTTTGGCATTTTAAATGCTGTTTATTATCCAGATTTAAATCATTTGGATGAACCCTTCGACAAGCTTCCCCCTTCGCCTATTAATAATTTTAGACTTTTATTTAATAATTATTTTGGTACTAATTTTGAATTATTAAAAGATCAATCATTTATTGGACCAGATAGTAATGGTCAATTTGTAAAAATTGAAAAATTAAGAGGGTAAGATGAATTTTTTTAAAGATAAAAATTTTTGGTTGAGTTTTTTACAACCATATTTAATTTCAATTTATCCTGCGGTTATGGTTGCGGGTGGAAATTTGGGACAATTTTATTTCAGCGAGTTTTTAATTTATATTTGTTTTTTATTTGTTTTAATTTTATCTGTTTTTTCTTTTTTAACGTTTCTTTATAAAGATTGGAACAAAAGTTCTTTGTTTTTGTCTTTATTCCTTATTTTTTTTTATGGGTTTCACCATTTTGCAAATATATATTTAATTCCTGTTGCAATTTTTACAGAAAAATATTTTTTTAAGTTTCAGGTCAGATATTCATTTATTATTGCCGTTTCATTGTTGATTTATCTTTTTTTAAAGCTGTTTAAAATAAAAAAAGTTCACAAAGTTTTTGCTCGGGTTTTAATTTTCCCTCTACTTATTATTTATGTTTGGGCTTTTATCCAAATGGGTATTTTTTATAAAGAGTTAAATATTGAAATTAAAAAATGGGATAGTTTGCAGGATCAGGTTTACGAAAAATATTTTACTAACCTTAATTTGGATAAAAATAATAAAAAATTACCAGATATTTATTACATAATTTTGGATACTTATACATCTGAAAAAGCGTTGAAAAAATATCACGACAAAGATATTTCCTGGTTTACAGATAATTTAAAAAAGAAAGGTTTTTATATAGCTCAGGATAGTTTTTGCAATTATGTATGCACAGAAATATCTTTAGCTAGTTCATTGAATATGATACATCATGATAATTTTCCAAGAGAAATGTTTTATGGATTTTTACATCACCAAATCAAAAACAATTTAATCATAAAATTTTTAAAAAACTTAAATTATAAACATGTTTATATTGGTTATGATATTCCTTTGGTAATAAAAGACCTTAATAAAAGATCTCTTGTTAATGATATTAAAGATTATTTTACAGCCTCTTTTTACGATATGATTCGTCCCTTTAGTTTTATTCCATGTGTTTTAGGTGGGTGGTCCTTATGGTATTATCATTGGACCAAGTTAGAAGCATATCGGCATAGAAATACAATTCTTAATAACCTTATTAACTTAGAAAATGTTATAAATATTGATGGTCCTAAATTTGTTTTTACGCATATTGAATGTCCTCATGCGCCATATGTGTTTGATGAAAATGGTGATTATGTTGATGTTGATCCGGATATGGCTTACGCAGCTCAAACTGAATTTATAAGTCGTAAAATTGATAAAGTTTTAGATTTGATTTTGGATAGAAATAAAAATTCGGTTATTATTTTGCAGGGAGATCATGGTTTGCCAATTACTGGAACTTTTGCAGGTGGAGAAATTGAGAGATTTACTGATTTTGATTATGAAGTAAAATTAGTATTTCCTATTTTAAATGCTTATTATTTTCCTTTCTCTGATGATAAAAAAAATTTATATAACAATATTTCTCCGGTAAATTCATTTAGAATTTTATTTAATAATTATTTTGGTACAAGATTTGAATTGTTAAGAGAAGATTCATTTATTGGACCGGATAATACCGGACAACTTTATAAAATGAATAATTTTTTGACTTAGGATGTAGTTATGAAGAAAAACAATTTACCGGTTATGATTTTGGCTGGAGGTTATGGTACGCGTTTGCGGGAAGAAACTGAGTTTCGGCCAAAACCGATGGTGCCAATTGGTGGCAGACCAATTTTATGGCATATCATGAAAATTTATTCACATTATGGTTTTTATCGATTCATAATTTGCCTTGGTTATAAAGGTGAGATGATAAAAAATTATTTTCTAAATTATAAAAACAATGGAATTGATTTAACTGTAAATACAAAAACGGGAAATGTGATTGAGCACCAAATAAATGAAGAAGAATGGGAAGTAACTTTGGTTGATACGGGATCTGATTGTTATACCGGTGGACGCGTTGCCCGGGCCGCAAAATATGTTAATACCGATCGTTTTTTATTAACTTATGGCGATGGCGTTTGTGATATTGACATTGAAAAATCAATAAAATTTCATGAATCGCATAAAAAAATTGCAACGCTGACCGGCGTTAATGTTTTTTCTCGTTTTGGAAATTTAATTGTTGATGGAGATAAGGTTACATCATTCGCGGAAAAAAAATTAATTGAAGATGAATGGATAAATGGTGGGTTCATGATTTTAGAAAAAGATTTTTTAAAATATCTTTCAACAAATTCGAAATGTGTTTTGGAAAAAGATCCGCTGTTTAATTGCGCGAATGATGGTCAACTTATGATTTATAAACATAAAGGTTTTTGGCAATGTATGGATACTTATCGTGAACAGCAAATGCTGGAAGAAATGTGGAAAAATGGTGCGCCCTGGAAAATTTGGTGTTAGAGCAATGTGATAATTTCCGGTAGTTGGGCAAAGTAAAAATTTCCTGTTGTGGCAAAATTAAAAAGATAAAAAATTTTTTTTTAACAATGCTAACAAACAGGAAACTATATGGAAATTATTACAATGAGTAAAAA
>JBDRFY010000090.1:0-11096 GCA_043818275.1 bacterium
TTTTTACTCATTGTAATAATTTCCATATAGTTTCCTGTTTGTTAGCATTGTTAAAAAAAAATTTTTTATCTTTTTAATTTTGCCACAACAGGAAATTTTTACTTTGCCCAACTACCGGAAATTATCACATTGCTCTAACACAACTACTCTATCTGATTTGACTTCTAAAAAAAACCTTATAAACTCGAGCAAGTTCACTTTTTAACAATCAATTTCCAGGAAACAACATGTATAAAAAACAAATATTTAAATACCTGCTCTTTTTATTATTAATTTTTCAAAATATAAACTTTATAAACGCCACAGAAATTGTTGCAGAACAAAAAGAAACTAAAACGGTAAAAACTACCGATCAAATTAGCACCAAAGAAAAAATAAAAAACTTATTTTCAAATTTAAAAGATAGTTTTTATTCAAACAAAAGCTCAAAAGAAAAAGAAGAAATTATTAAAAAAGAAATAGAAAAAACATCTTCGTTCTTTGCAGTTTTAAACATATTATTATCTATTCCCACAATGAATAATGATAATGGTTACGAGGGAATCATACAAAAATTTGGTAATAGCAACGAAGCAAAAACATATGGATTCTTTTATGCGGTAAATATAATGACAACTGAAATTATTCAAAAGGGTCTAAATGCAACAATTGAAGAAGATGATAAATTTACAATTGATTTTATTGCTAGGCTACAAAATATTATTAGTAGTAAATTATTAGATAAAAAAATATCAAGAGCCATTTTATCTGAGCTAATGGATATGTCGGTTAAAAGAATTAGCCATAAATTAATAAAATCAACGCAAGAAAAAAGAATTGTTAGAAGAATTATGAGAGCAACACTTGATTCACTAATTTATGCAATATCTCAAGAAATTTTAACAGTCAGTAAAAAGGCTGACTTTAAAAATAATTTTATAATTGCCCTTTTAATTAACTCGATGTCAGAAATAATTGGTGAAAATATATCTAAAGTGATAGATAAAGCTATCGAAGAAACTCAGACAAATTAGGAGAAAAAATTATGAAAAAACAAATTGCATGCTTAATTTTATTTCTATCGTTCAATTTAAACATTCTCGCATTAAACATTATCGCAAAAGAAAATAATAAAACAAAAAATGACAAAGTTGAAAAAGCGATTGAAACATTAAAAAGTGCTATTGACAGCGACTCTAAATATAAAATATTAAAAAACACCTCTACTGCTTTAGCATTAACTGAAATAGGATTAGAAATTGCGCCATTAGTTTCTGAATTTGATTTATCGGATAAAGGTCTTAAAAAAGATAGCGATTTTCAAAAAATTGTTCCTTTAGCTGAAACCTCGAAAGATATTATAAACGCAACAATAGAAATTAAAGAATCTGTTGTCCTAGAAATAATCAAAGAAGGCTTACTTTTATACAAAAAATATAAAAAAGACAATAGTAAGCTGGCGCAAGAAGCAAAAGATCGAGCATTAAAGCTTCTAATTGAGCGAATGAGTCAATACATAATTTCTACAAACATTAACAAAAGAATTTATAGAAGGATTTTAAGAACCCTTATAAATTCTGCTGCTACATTAATCCCAGAAGAAAAAACTGAAACAAACCCAACAGCAATAAAAACTTTTTTGATAAATCTTGTTTATTATTCAATCGTAGAAATAATCGGTGAAATGTTTATTCGAGAAATAGAAGCTGCAGAAAAAAGTAAATAATTTAAAAAGGTAGCTTTAATGAATTTAAATTATAAAAATTTTTTTCTAAGTCTAATTTTATTAACAACAATTCAAAGCAATTTAATTGCCCAAAATACTGAAACGATAAAAAGCGAAATAGAGCAAATAGAAGAAATAAATACTGAAAACAAAAAGAATAAATTTGAAAGTCCAAAATTAGAAAAACTATCAAAAATCTTGGGCATTGCTGAAATAATCGAAACGATTGCTGAAATAATGATAGACCATAATACTAATCCGGGAAGTCGTTCGATTCGACGTGATGATCAAAAACAAAATTTAAAACAAATAAAACTTGCTACTAATTTAAGTAACGAAATCATTAATGCAACTTTGGAAAAAAAAAGTGACGCCTTAATCGTATTGATACAACTAATCACTGAAGAATATCAAAAAGAGAACGATCCAGTGACTAAGCATGGAAGAGGTCAAAATATTTTTCAGCAGAACGTAATAAGTAATTCTCCGCAATTAAATGTTCTTTATTATACAACTATTAAATGGTTTTATTCCATTCTCTTCACAATTATAAGTGAAGAAATCATTTCTAAATTTAATAATAGAATTCACAGGCGAATATTAAGAACAATAATTTATTCTTTTGGTCCAATACTTACATATTCGCTATTCACGCAATTAAGGTTAATAAGCAAAGAAAAATTACAAGAAGAATTTCTTAATTTAAACTTGGTTAATACTTTAATTAGAAACGCATTAACAGAAACTGCTGGTGAAATTTTATTGCAAGAACTTGAAAATGTACAAATCGATATAAACTCTGTTGAAGTTAAAGATACTTTATCTGTACTTAAAAAAATGCTTACCGAATCCAAAGAAAATATTTCTCTAGCTAATTGAAAATAGTTTTTATAATCTTTCTTGTGTAAGTTTTTTAAATAACCAAAGTTGCAATTTTTGAGATTTGTTATCTTTTCCCCTTTGTCATCCTGAACTTGTTTCAGGATCCATGTTTATAATTTTTGATAAGCATAAAACAAATTAAAAAATTTTGATTAGTTTCACTGAATATGGATCCTGAAACAAGTTCAGGATGACAAAATGGATTAAGCTTGTTTTAAACAAATTTCATAATCTAAAATTTTTATAAGTTTGCAACTCACGAAAAAAAGATTATGAAAACACAACGAATCATTTTGGCCATAATTGCTTCAATCATTGGAATATTTCTAGGCTCACAAATATATAAATATATTAATCAAAACAAATCAAAACTTCCCTTTAAAACAACAATTTTGCAAGACAAAAACATTCACCAAACAATCTATGCTGCCGGCACACTGCAAATAAAAGACAACATAAAGATTGGCAGTTTAGTCGCCGGAACAATTCTTGATATTTATGTTGACGAAGGTGATGAAGTAAAAAAAGGACAACTTTTAACATTAATTGATAATGGCAAAGGAGACACTGATGTTAAAATTGCACAGGGAATTCTTGATAAAGAAACTTCAAATTTTGAATATTTAAAAAATCATTTTGAACGCCAAAAACAACTTTATAAATCAAACCAATTATCAAAAGACAACTTTGAAAATATTAAAAACAAATTTGAAGTATCCAAAGCCAATCTAAAAATTGCGCGAGCGGAACTTGAGAAAAAAACAATTGAATACAACAATACAAAAATAATGTCCCCTGAAGATGGAATTATTACAAAAGTAGGCATCACAAAAGGAATGAAAATAACAACTGATCTTGATGCCACAGTTCTTTTTGAGATGGCAAAAGATTTAACACAAATGGAAGTTATTCTTGATATTGATGAAAGTGATATTGGAAAAATAGAAAAAGATCAGGAAATAAAATTTACCGTTGATACCTTTCCGGGACGCAACTACAAAGGTAAAATCAAAAAAATTAGTTATTCTTCCAAACGAAAAAGTAATCTGCAAACTTACGAAGCAATTGCTGTTGTTAAAAACAAAGATAAATCTTTGCGGCCAGGTATGACAGTAAACGCAAAAATAATAACGGATAAAAAAAAGAGCTGTAAAATAATTTCAAATCAGGCATTTCAGATAAATCCGGAAAATCTAAAATTTATTGCTAAAAAAATAACTTTTGATTTTTATCCAATTGAAAAAAATGAAAAGAAAAAAATAAAAAAATCATATAAAAATAAAAGTTACATAAAATTTGTCTGGTGCAAAAATGGACAAAGTTTTATAGAAAAAACGGTTGAAGTTGGGATAACAGATGACAATAATTATGAAATAATTAAAGGACTAAATACTCACGAAGAAATAATAATTGATGTCGAAGAGACAGACGATATGGATAAAATTTATAGCAAATGGTTCAGCAAAGGCTTGTAATTAAACCGTTCGTTAAAACCCTTCGACATTGTCAAGAATAAATGTATACATTTTTACATTCAAAAATACTTAGAATTTTAACCCCATCCGCTCGTCCTTCCTTCGATGCGCTACGCTTACTCAGGATGAGCGAAAAATTTTATACTTAATAGCTTAGAATTTTAACCCCATCCGCTCGTCCTGAGCGTAGTCGAAGGATTACGAGCAACAATAAAAATAATAAAAACTATTGACTTTGTACATTTGTATGCGATTGTAATATTTACAATTCAATAATAGATTTTTCAAAATTAAATCTCTGGAAAAAACCCTTCGACTACGCTCAGGGCGAGCGGAGGCGAGCATTTCTTCGTAATAGTTTATCCTACGTGTACTGCAAAGGTTAGTCGAAACAGGAAATTAATCACGAGCAATAGTTATGAAAATAAAATCAATTATCAAAATATCTTTAAATTCAATTAAAAAACACAAAGTCCGCTCATCGTTGACAATTCTGGGAATAATCGTCGGCATTGCGTCAATTATTGCAACCCTTGCAATCGGATATGGCGCGGAAGAAAAAATCAAGAAAGAAATTCTTGCCTCCGGAGATAATTATATCTTTATTCATGCCGGTAACTGGACGCAAGAAGGTGTTGTTGACAGTAAAAAAAAGAAAAAGGCACAACCATTAAGAACAACAGATATAAGATCGTTAAAAAAACAATGCCCAGAAATTAAAAAAATTTCACCTTTCATTTTTTCACAGGACATTGTCAACTTTGAAGGCAACAATATTTTAACTGAAGTCAAAGGCGGAAATAATGAAATTTTCAGTATCATAAACAGAAAAATTAAAGCTGGAAGCTCTTTTACAAAAGAACAGGCAAAAAAAGGTGAAAAAGTTGTTGTACTTGGCAGTAAAGCTGCAACAGATTTATTTCGATCATTAAGCCCAATTGGCCAAATTGTAAGAATAAAAAATATTCCATTTCGTGTTATCGGAATACTTAAAGAAATAAGTTTTTCCGGCATTCAAAATCCGAATTTAAATATTTTCATCCCATTCAACGCATTAAAAAAATATATAATTCATAAAAGAAATAATAAAGTTTATGGAATAATAGTTTCAGGAAAAAGCTCTGATGAAATGCAATTTTTAGTAAGAAAAATAAAAAAAGTTTTAAGATTCAACCGAAATTTAAAAGAAAAAGATTCTGATGATTTTATGATTTACGATCAAAAATCAATGCTTAAAGCTGCTCATGCTTCATCAAATGTTTTAAATATTTTTCTATTAATAATCGCTTTAATTTCATTAGTTGTAGGTGGAATTGGAGTTATGAATATTATGTTCGTTTCAGTAAGTGAGAGAACAAAGGAAATAGGAATCAGAATGGCATTGGGCGCAACTCAAAAAGTAATACTTTGCCAATTTATTCTGGAATCGATTATTCTTTGTTTTATCGGAGGTATTTTGGGAATATTTGTTGGAATTATAATTCCTTTAATTACAAGTTTTTTCACAACCTGGAATGTAATATTTAAACCACAATTTATATTATTTTCATTTATTACCACAACAATGGTTGGATTAATTTTTGGATATTATCCTGCAAAAAAAGCATCCAAACTAAATCCTGTCGAAGCTCTATCTGAAAAATAATCGTTAGAACCCCGCATTTATTGACATTTATTAAAAAAAATTTAGCCTACATAAATTAATTTATTGTTTATTTTACAAACAGAAAAGGGTTTTTAATGATCAAAAAATTATTGTTTTGTTTATTCCTTATTTCTCTCTATTCAACTAATGGTTATGGCGTAAAAACAGAAGAGGATCTATTTCTAGAACAATTAAAAAATTTTAAACAATGGGAAAACAATAGTTTTTGTTATTCAAAAGATGATGAAAACTATCCCAAACTCAAAGATTACTGCAATCTTGAAGTATTACTTGGCTATTGCAAAACAGAATTAGATTATGATCTTATAAATTTATATTCTGAAAAAAAATCGTCCGACTTATGGCAAACAATGCAGGAATCAAACGATACTGATTCTGGTTTTTTTACGCAAACATTAATCAATATCAGTAACGCTCTTCCGATGATTCCTCTAATTACTGATTGGGATATGGAAATATCATGGAACCAACAGTCTCGTGACGCAACCATTCCTTACTATTATTCAAAGCAAAAAAATATCAAAATGGATGCTTTTAAGAGCTCTTTAGCTTTAATAAAATTAAACAAAGAGAATAAAGATCGTCTTGAGGTTATTAAGAACACCTTAGCTGATACAATCAATTATCATAAACTCTATAACTCCCATCAAGCTATGGAAATTCATGAATTAGCCCAAAAAATCGAGAATAAATTAAATAAACTATTAAACTAATTTTTGGATATTATCCTGCAAAAAAAGCATCTAAACTAAATCCTGTCGAAGCTCTATCTGAAAAATAGATAAATTGTTGTTAAAAAATCCTGGCACCGTTAAAATACTATTTCATGTAAACAAAAAAAATTCTTATTCCTTTAAACCCTGGAAAGTAAAAAAATGGTTGCAAGTATCTTTAAAAATAAAATAATAACATCACTCTTTTTAATCATACTCATAGGATTTGGTTCCTATTTTTTAATTAAAAAGAAAAATTCAAAACAACAGATCACTTTTAAGTCAGAAAAACCATTAATCAAAGATATAACCCAATGGGTTGACGCAACAGGAACGCTAGAGGCAAAAGATGAGATAACAATTGGAAGTTTGGTTGCCGGAAAAGTTGAAAAAATTTTGGTTGAAGACAATGACACCGTAAAAAAGGATCAGATATTAACAATTCTTGACGATGGCGTTGGAGACAGCGCAGTTAAGAGCTTAAAAGGTGTCGTTGATCAGGCCAATGCTTATCTTAAATATCAAACTGCATATTATAAAAGACAAAAACAATTATATGAATCCGGTCAATTATCAAAAAATGCTTTTGAAGAAATCGAACAAGGATATGAAGTTGCAAAAGGAAAATTAGCGCAGGCTGAAGGCGAACTTGAAATTCGGCAAAAAGAATACAACAATTTATGGATAAAATCCCCGGACAATGGAATTGTAATTTCAAAAAAAGTTGATTTGGGGCAAATGATAACATCCAGATTGCAGGCAACTGTTTTATTTTTAATCGCCAAAAATTTACATGAAATGGAAGCAAACGTAGCTGTTGATGAAGCCGATGTAGGGTTGGTAAAAGAAGGGCAAGATGCGGTATTTTCAGTTGACGCTTTTCCTAAAAAAATCTTTAAGGCAAAAGTCCGTCAAATAAGATATAAAGCAGAAATTATAGACAATGTTGTAACATACGCAACAATTCTTGATGTTAAAAATCCAAAATTAAGATTACGTCCAGGAATGACAACGAGTGTAAACATTAAAGTTATTGAAGCAAAAGACGCAGTAGTTGTTCACAATAAAGTTTTCAGAATTAATAAACAATCCCTAAAGCAAACCGCTAAAGCTTTAGGTTATGATATTGCAATGCAACCAGAAATTAAAGATAAAATTTCACAAACAGAAAAACCAACTCTATGGATTTTGGAAGATAAAACATTTAAACAAGTCATAGTTGAAACAGGAGCAGTAGAAGGAAGATATACCCAAATTTTAAGCGGAATAGATAAAAGTACAGATATCATAACAGAGGTTACTGATTTTACAGACAAAAAAGATATGTTGATAAAAATATTTAAAGGAGCCGGCGGCGGAATAGGAAAATAAAAATGGCATTGTTAAAAACTGAAAACCTAATAAAAACTTATCAAATGGGTGATGTTGAAGTTCAGGCATTAAAAGGAATAAATCTGGAAATAAATGAAGGCGAATTCGCATCAATTACAGGAACTTCCGGTTCCGGTAAGTCAACGTTAATGCATCTTTTAGGATGCCTTGATAAACCAACATCAGGTAAATATTTTATTGAAGGAGAAGATGTAACAATAGCCGACAAAGATAAACTTGCTGAAATCAGAAATCAAAAAATCGGATTCGTTTTCCAAAAATTTCATTTATTACCAGATTTAACAGCTTTAAATAATGTTGCCTTACCCATGCTATACGCAAAAAAAAGCGAATCTGAAGCAAAAGAAAAAGCTGCCAAAGTATTGGATCTTGTAGAACTTTCTGACCGAAAATCTCACTATCCATATCAACTTTCCGGAGGGCAACAACAAAGAGTCGCTATTGCCAGAGCTTTAATAAATAATCCTGCAATTATTCTGGCTGATGAACCAACAGGAAATTTGGATACGCAAACAGGAGATGCAATTATTAATATTTTTAAAACTTTAAATAAAAAAAATAACACAACTGTAATAATTGTTACTCATGAACCTGAAATAGCAATACGAACAAAACGAATAATAGAACTGGTCGATGGCAAAATCGTAACAGACAAAATTAATCAGGACTACAATGACGTATAATTTTCTTTTAATTACTGCTCTGCGATCATTTGCAAGACACAAAATGCGCTCATTTTTGACAACGATTGGAATCATAATCGGAATAGTCGCAATTATTGCTGTAATGTCAATTGGGCAAGGAGCGAAAAGCAAAGTTCAAAGTCAAATAAATAAACTTGGCACAAATTTTATGATCATTTTTGGATCTTCTCCCAAAAGAATGGTTGCTATGAAGGGCCAGGGTTATGGTAATTTAACTTTAAAGCCTGAAGATTTCCAAGCCATTGTTGAAGAATGCGAGGATATAAAAGATGTTGCTCCGTTAGTTGTAAAAACAGTAACCGCTGTTTATGAAGGATCAAACTGGCAAACAATGATTGGGGGAACAAATGAAAAACTTTTAAGTATCAGAAACTTAAAACCAATTCTTGGAACAAATTTTACAAAGCAAGATATAAAATCAAAAAGTAAAGTTGTCATTTTAGGTAAAACAGTTGCTCAAGAATTATTTGCAGGAAAAAATCCAATCGGAGAAATTATTCGCATAAAAAATTTCCCTTTTAAAGTAATCGGCGTTCTTGAAGAACAGGGAAAAACTCCCGATGGCAGAGATCAGGATGATACAATTTTAGCCCCAATAACAACTGTTCACAGAAAAATTCTGGGTGCTAAAAATCAAAACTTTTCAATAATGATGTTAAATGCAAAAGAAAAAGATCGAATGGAACAGGCAAGTTCTGATGTCCGTTCCATTTTAAGACAAAAACATAAATTAAAAGAAATAGACGAAGATGATTTTACACTTTTCACCCAGGATGATGTAGCGCAAGCTGCTGATGAGGTTTCAAAAATTTTAAATTTATTACTTGTCATCATTGCGTCAATTTCATTAATTGTCGGTGGCATTGGAATCATGAATATTATGCTTGTAACCGTTGCGGAAAGAACCAGAGAAATTGGGTTGCGCATGGCTGTTGGTGCCACAACACAAGGTATTCAAAATCAATTTATATTAGAAGCAATTACAATTTGTTTAATTGGAGGATTTCTTGGTATTTTTTTTGGGATAATAACCTCAATAATTGTTGGCAAAGTTTTAAGTTGGACTATAACCATCTCTATTAAATCAATAATTATTGCACTAATATCGTCTACATCAATTGGTCTTTTTTTTGGATTTTATCCGGCCTATAAAGCTTCACAGTTAAATCCGGTTGAAGCATTATTTGAAAGATAAAAATGACATTCAAACTTTTAATAATTACCGCTTTAAGCGCGCTAAATAGGCACAAAACACGTTCCATGCTGACAACGCTCGGAATAATTGTCGGTGTAGTTGCAATTATTACTGTAATGTCAATCGGTCAGGGCGCTAAATACAAAGTACAAGAAAACATAAAAAAGCTTGGACAAAATTTCATAATTGTTTTTGGCAGATCACCAAAACAATTTGCCAACATGAAAGGCGGACTTGGCCAAAATTTAACTTTGAAAGAAAAAGATTTAATCTCCATTCAAAAAGAATGTGACGACATAGAAAAAGTTTCGCCAATTTTACCCAAAACAAAAAAAGTTATTTATCAAAATAAAAATTGGCAAACAATGATTGGAGGAGTTAATAAATATATCTTTGATATCCGAAATTTAAAATTAATTTCAGGAAGATATTTTAATTCTAATGATATAAATTCAAAAAATCGCGTGGCAATTATCGGAACCACAATTTTAAAAGAATTATTTGAAGGCGAAGATCCAATTGGAAAAAAAATAATAATCAAAAAATTACCTTTTGAAGTTATTGGAGTTATGGAAGAACAGGGAAAATCACCAGATGGACGTGATCAGGATGACATGATAATGATTCCAGTTACAACCATGCAACGAAAACTTTTAGGTTTAAAAAATAAAAATTTTGCAATGTTAATAATGAAAGCAGCAAGTAAGGATCGAATGAAACAAGCATCCGCAGAAGTCAGAGCTATTTTAAGACAACAACATAAATTACGCGAAACGGATGAAGATGATTTTACCATTTTTTCACAGGACGATGTTGCTCAGGCCAGTGAGGCCGCTTCCAGAATTTTAAATATTTTACTTCTTGTAATTGCATCAATTTCTTTACTTGTTGGCGGCATTGGAATTATGAACATTATGCTTGTAACCGTTACCGAACGCACACGAGAAATTGGTCTTCGTATGGCAATTGGATCAACCGCGGCAAGCATTCAAAATCAATTTATAATTGAATCAATTTTAATTTGTCTTTTGGGAGGAATTTTAGGAATTCTTTTTGGAGTAACAACTTCAATAATCATAGGAAAGGTTTTAGGCTGGCCTATTTTTATTTCAATTCAATCAATTTTAGTTTCCCTTTTTTCTTCAACTTTGATTGGTTTATTTTTTGGTTTTTATCCTGCATACCAGGCTTCACAACTAAATCCGGTTGAGGCTTTATTTGAAAAATGAAGCGCTCAACGGCTTAAAAGCCGTTGTATCAGCGCGGAATTCTTCTGCATCCTTCGCATAAAGCTTCGGAGCACCCTGCGAAGTTTTACACGAAGAAGGGGAAGCCAACCCTACTTCGCTTCCTCCTTCGTTAAA
>JBDRFY010000091.1:0-2909 GCA_043818275.1 bacterium
TTTAGTTTTGCGGGCCGGACTTTATGAAAATACTTTTGGTATTGGCGCTGATTATTATGCCCCAACTCCTCACAAAAAATTCAACTTTATAACATCGTTGGATGTTTATGATTTTAAAGGCACCAGACGTTACGATTATGAACGTATGAGTGATGACAAACGTCCTCATATCAAGTGGAGCGCGAAGCTTTTGTTTATGAAACATATTTATACGATTATTGGTGTTGATGATGTTATTAGTCGAAAAAATGGAACGCCATTTTTTGGCACAGGAATCAGATTTAATGATGACGATTTAAAATATGTTTTTTCGATGTTGCCTGTAAGTAGCCTGAAGAGTAGCAGTTAAGCCTGAATGATTTCTTCTTCCACTTCTTCTTCATCGGTTAATATTTCTTCCTGATCTTCATCTGGAAATACAAAACTGATGTCGTAAACAGCATAATCATAGGATGAATCGTATAAAGAATCATAATCATTTTCATATGAAAGTTCGTATTTCATGTTGCGCCCCCGCAATTAAAGGAATTTGTTTAATTTCATGCCCTAAAACCCCCACGAAATTCATGGCTAGAAATATAGCTCATTCTGGACTTTAATCAATGAAAATCGATAGGAAATAAACAAAGATTCAGATTGAAAAGTTTTTGATTAGATCTCAAATCTATTTCTACAAGTTAGCCCATAATCTACTTTTTTGCTATCCTCATGATTGTTTATTTTTGATTAAAAAATTAAAGGATTATGTATGAGTGAAGAGATTAAAATTTTTGGTGGAATAATCATAACACCATTACTAAAGGCTCAAAAAATTTTTAATTCAGCGTTACAAGAAGTTGAAAACGACCTGGAAAGGGATGGCGCGATACAGCGCTTTGAATATACTTATGAATTAATTTGGAAAAATTTAAAAAAAATTTTGTCATTTAAAGGGATTATTGCTAATAGTCCGAGAGATGTTTTTAGGGAGGCTGCAAAGCAAGATTTAATTGATGATCCAGAAATTTGGTTTGAATTTATCAAAAAAAGAAATTTAACAGTTCATACTTACAATCAGGATGACGCAGAAGAAATTTTTGAAAGTCTGCCACGATTCAAGGAAGAATTATCAAAAGTCATTGAAAAGATTAAAAAATTATGAAGAAAATTGATTTAACAAAAAAAGAGTATGAAATTATAAAAGAAATTTTAAATGATGTTCCAGATGTATGTTTTTTTGGTTCCAGGGTAACAGGAAAAAGCAAAAAATTTTCTGATTTAGATATTTGTCTTAAAAAAAATATTTCTGACTATGATTACGAAATATTAAAAGAAAAGTTCGAAAATAGCGATTTGCCATTTAAAGTCGATTTAGTTGAATATAAAAGAGTAAGTGAAGCTTTTAAAAAAATTATAGATCAGGAATGTGTTGAATTGTCTGAAGTTGAACCAACGTAAAATTATTTTATTAATTTCAAAAGCTCAAGTTCCTTTTTTTGCATAATTTTGAATTCTTTTTCAGTTTGATGATCATAGCCCAAAAGGTGACAAATGCCATGAATTATCAAAATCATTAAGTGTTCTTTAAATGTTTTTTTTAATTCAAAGGCATCTTTTTTTGCTCTTTCAAGCGAAATTATGATATCACCAAGATTTTTATCTTCGTTAGCTTTCACTGTGATTTTTCGTCCGGGTTGTATTTTTTCGTGAAATGGAAAAGATAAAACATCTGTCGCTTTGTTTTTGTTTCGATATTTTTGATTATATTTTTTTATTGTCTGATTTGTTGTGAACCAAATTCCAATATCAAAATTAGTGTAATCAAGATGTTTTAGTATTTTTTCAATTTTTGATTTAATTTCTTTTTGATTTATAGTAGTCTTTCTTTGTTTATTTTTAATTAAAATCATTTTTGAAACCCCTTTAAGATATTTAATGATTTACATTTTAGGATTTTGTTATGAGTGTGTCTACGCTAAAGCTTCGCCGCGCAGGAAAAAGGTTAACATATTTTTTATTTGTTTTATCAATGCTTCTTTCAAATCAATCTTTTTGTGCAAATGTTGATGATTCTAATTTTTATTTTAAAGAATTAATCGAATTAAAAGAAAGGAATCCCAAAATTAAAATGGAAGTTGAAAATTGGGGAAGTATGGTTAAACAACAACATCAAAAAATAGACTTAATTCCAGAGATGTTTTATCCAGAAAATATTTACAAATCTAAATCGCAAAAATTTAGTGATTTTGTAAATGATGCCTTTTTAGGTGTTATTAGCTATTTAAAGGCTACCAGTAGGCCTTATGCAATTTCAGTGTATTGTGATGATTTACCATTAATATTTAATAAGATTGATCAATTCTCAAAAAAAACTTCTTGTTGGGCACAGCGAGTTTGTATAGATTTTAATAGGAATTCAAATAATCTTGTTGAAATTGAAGAAGGATTGGTTTATTCACACTCTACTGGAAATTATAATGTTTATTTTAATGTTATTTTAACTAAAAAGTGTTTTGAACCATTTGATAACATAGAGTTTGATAATTCTTTAGCTAGCGTTTTTGCTAAAATTAAAAATAGCAAAACAATAGATTTAATTGCCGTTGTTTTCTTTTTAGCTGTTGCATCTGAATTGGCTGGTTGTTATTATTCATATAAAATGCGAGCTTTGAACGATATAAATATTAATGAAAAAGCTTTAGCAGGGATTTGGGCAGCAGTTTTTTTAACAGAATTTTATTTTCTTTTTAAATGGATTAAAAAATATTATAAAGATATTGATTTGGATACTATGGAATTGCTTGATGATCCTAAACAATATATTGATTCGATTTTATCGTTTCCCCCAGAAGAATTAAAAAAACAATATATTTCTGTTGTGGATAGAATTAAAGATGAAATTCAGGAAAAATATCCGGAAAGAGCTAAAT
>JBDRFY010000092.1:0-3735 GCA_043818275.1 bacterium
TCCTTATTGGAAATTACCTTTATCTGAATTTTTACGTTTAAATAAAGTTGAAAAATCTCTAAATTTGAAAGGAGCAATTATGTAACAAACCGGAAATTTTAATGTTGCTGGAAAGCGGAAATTTTCACTTTGCTTTGACACCCTGGAAAATTTGGAAAGAAGATTCTGTTTTCAGTCCTGCTAAAAAAGATGAATTTCAACCAACAATTTAGCTGTTTATAAAAAATTATAAAATTATTTTCTGGAGGTTAGGTAAATTGTCTTTTAATAGTTTTAATGTATCAACTAAGTTAGGCAGGAGGTTGTTATTATAAGATAAATTTATAGTAGTGATATTTTTAGATATTTCTTTATGGCAATTAAGGAAATATAATATTAATGGTATATCTTCAGTGATTAAATCTAGCTTGGATAAATCAAGTATCTTGCTTTGATCTGTATTCAATATTTTTTGATTTATTTGTGTACAAGTTTGGGTTGTTTGTGTTATTGCTTCTCCGATGTCTTCAAATGAGGCTTTTTCAATAAATGAGGCTTCTTTCTTTTCTTCGTATCTTTTAGTATTTCCAGAGTAATAAAAAACGGTTTGAACTACGCAATGTCTTCTCTTTGAAATTTTTAACATTATTGTTTCCGTTAGGGCGTTAACGTTTTCTTCATTGATTTTGTGATTTTTTATTATTTTTAATATTTCTTTCTTTACCATTTCGTACGTAATAACTTCGGCATTAAGATTTATTGTTGGGCCATATAAAACTAGAGATAATAAAAATATTTTAAATAAATTTTTTACGTTCATATTTAAATTTCCGATTAAATGTTGTTTTTATACAAATTTTTTAGGTGTAAAAGAATGTTATTTAGTACTTATTTTTTTGTCAAATTTATAATTTGTTTTATTATTAAATAAACATGTAATTTAAAAAATTAGGATGAATATGAAGAAACCGTTCTGGAATGATAAAAATGTTTTTGTAACAGGGCCAACGGGGTTGCTTGGGCCCTGCTTGATCAAAGAATTATTAAATCAAAAAGCAAATGTTTATGTTTTGGTTCGTGACAATATTGCAAATTCGTTATTTTTTTCTGATGGTTTAGATAAAAAAGTAAATGTAATAAATGGGGATCTTTTAGATTTTGATTTGTTGCAAAGAATTTTAAATGAATTTGATATAGATTCAGTTTTTCATCTTGGCGCGCAGGCAATTGTTGGGATTGCAAATCGAAGTCCAATCTCTACTTTTAAATCAAATATTGAGGGGAGCTGGAATTTACTTGAAGCTTGCAGACTTTCACAGTGGGTAAAAAGAATCGTTGTAGCATCAAGTGATAAAGCTTATGGGGCGCAAAAAGTTTTACCATACAAAGAAGATGCTCCAATGATGGGCAGACATCCTTATGATGTTTCTAAAAGTTGTACCGATTTAATTGCTCAAAGTTATTTTCATACTTATAGTTTGCCTGTTTGTGTAACTCGATGTGGTAATTTTTTCGGTGGCGGTGATTTACATTTTAATCGTGTTATTCCTGGAACAATAAAATCAGTTTTAAATAACCAACGACCAATAATAAGATCAAACGGTTTATTTGTTCGTGATTATATTTATGTCCGTGATGTTGTTGATGCATATTTGACGTTGGCTGAAAAAATGGAAAATGAAAACATTGTTGGACAATGTTTTAATTTTAGTACTGATCAACCGTTTAACGTTATTGAAATAGTGGAAGAAGTTTTAATGGTAATGAACGCAAAACATTTAAAACCAATAATTCAAAATCAGGCAAGTAATGAAATTCCTGAGCAACATTTATGCTCTCAAAAAGCACGTGATTTATTAAATTGGAAACCTAAATATGGTGTTACAAAAGGCTTGCAAGAGACAATTGAATGGTATAAGAATTTTTTTAATCCAAGTTATTTAACATTCGCAAATAATCTTTCTGACTTTCGTAAACCATTGATGAAATAAAATTAATAAAAGGTTTATCATCTTTTGGCGTTACTTGTGTTTTTTTAATTGCGCTTATGTAATCATTTCTTAAAATTGGTGGAATTATAACAATAGGATAACCATCCTGAAGAAAAGCAAGGTTCATCAATAATCTTGCGCATCTGCCATTTCCATCAACAAAAGGATGAATTGTTACTAATTCTTTATGAATAATCGCGGCGAATTCAACCGGATTTTTTGTTTCTCTTAATTCCGATAAATGTTGAATAAATTCTTTCATCAAGGGATGAATATTTTCAGCTTTAGGCGGAACAAAATCGGTTCCGGTAATGAAAACTTGTTCTTTTCTGTATTTACCCGCTTTTTTTATATTTATTCGATAATAAAAAAGTTTGTGCAGTTTTAAGATATCTTTTTCTGTGATTTCTTTGTTTTTCGCGAGTTTATACATTAAATTATATGAATCGCTGTGACCCGAAACTTCGTAATGATCTCTTAATGATTTTCCTCCAATGGTGATACCTTCTTCAAGAATAATTTTGGTTTCCGTTTCGGTTAATGAATTACCTTCAATTGAATTACTTGAATAAGTTAATCCGACTCTGAAATATTCTTTTAGTTTTTTTAGCTCTTTTGGCTTTAATGGACGAAATTGTCTGATTTCTTTTTGTAAGATTTCTATTTCTTTTATTTTGTTTTCATACATATTTTTTCTCCTGATTATGGTTTTGAAAATTAGTTTAAATGATATTTTTTGAAAAAAATATAAACTGAACAATATCTATAAAAATTTTGGAAATTTATGAAAAAATATTTAATTACCGGTGGAACCGGTTTTATCGGTTCAAATATTGTTCGTGAATTGGTTAATCAAAAAAAAGAAGTTATTTTATTGGTAGAAAAAAATCCTGATTTTTGGCGAATAAAAGATCTTTTAGATTTAGTTTCGATTTTTGAAGTTGATTTAACTAATTTTGAACAAGTTCAGGAAATTATCTCAAAAATAAAACCTCAAATTATTTTTCACTTGGCGGCTGTTGGTGTTAATCCTGATTTTGATAATTTAAATCTTTTGTTTGATGTAAATTTTTTTGGGACTGTAAATTTGTTACGTGCGTGTCAAAATGTTGTTTTTGATTGTTTTATAAATACTGGAACGTCATCAGAATATGGAATAAAAAAAACTGCGATGAATGAAGATGATATTTTAGAGCCTATGGTTGATTATGCAATCTCAAAAGCGAGTTCAACAATGTTTTGTTTAAAAGAGGCTAAAACTAAAAAGTTACCAATTTATACCGTTCGTCCATTTAATGTTTATGGTGACTTTGAACATCCTCACCGACTAATTCCATCACTTATGATTAATTATTTAAAAAATAATCCAATTAATTTATCTAACCCAAATTTTGTTCGTGATTTTATTTATGTGAAAGATGTTGTAAATTTTTATTTAACTTTGAGTGAACAAAAACCGGATGAATATCTTTTTAACATTGGAACAGGAATTCAAACTCCACTCAAATCGGTTGTTAAAATTTTTGAATCAATTATTAATGAAAAATTAAATGTTAATTGGGGAATGAGTGCGCCAAGACCATGGGAGGTTGATTGTTGGTATGCAGATGTAAATATGGCAAAAAATATTTTAAATTGGCAGGCAGAATTTGATTTAGAAAAAGGGTTGGAAGAGTCATTTAAATGGTTTAAGAAAAATTTGAGTTTATATAATGGTTAAAAAAGTTTTAGTTACAGGCGGGGCCGGTTTTCTTGGCTCCAATTT